>CALBTC010000516.1 GCA_937967805.1 uncultured Anaerolineaceae bacterium | reverse complement strand
GAAGGCTGGATATGGGTCCGCACAAAAAGCGAGCAAACCAATGAATGATTTTATAGACGAACTATTTGCCACGCTGCAAGAACGCAAGCGCAATCCTACGCCCAACAGCTACACTGCCAGCCTGCTTACCGCCGGCGAAGACGAAATTGTTAAAAAGATTGGCGAAGAAGCCGTGGAGGTGATTTTGGCAGCCAAAGGCCAGGGGGAGCAGCGCATTGTGGAAGAAACGGCCGATCTCATCTACCATCTCCTGGTTCTGCTGGTTTCGCGCGATCTTACCTGGGATGATATCCGCGCTGAACTTAAGCAACGGCATCGGTAATGAATCCATTACCATTCATGTGTTTCGTACACTATTTCGCACACAAATAGATGAAGACTCTACAATGTTTTGAGTTGTGATAAAATTTTGCCAAACCAGTGAAGGAAGTAAGCTTTGAGTGACGCAGGCAAAAAATGGCAGCGGGTGGTAGACCTCACAGAAGGGCAGGCGATGGTCGTGACCGATCTGCATGGCGACTGGGATGCCTACCGGCGGTATCGTGACTCCTTTTTTCAGCTGCGTGACCTGGGTCAGGCCGACATTTTAATCTTCGCTGGCGATATGATTCATGCCAGTGCCCCGGCCCATCAAGACAAATCGGTTGAGATCGTCTTAGATATCATCGAACTAAAAAAAGAGCTGGGCGACAACCTGATCTACCTGTTGGGCAATCATGAACTGCCCCACATTTACAGCATCACCCTGCAAAAGGGGGATGAGTTGTTTACCCCTCGTTTTGAATTTGCCATGGGCGACCATCGCGAAAAGATCGTTTCTTTTTTTGACAGCCTGCCTTTTTACGTGCGCACGCCTGGCGGTGTCTCCATTTGCCACGCCGGGGCCAGCACGGCTCTGGGCGAAACCAACGGCATTGAGCGGCTGTTTAACTTCTCGCACCAGAAAATTTTAACCCGCACCCGGGCCCAAATCACGCAGGAAGAACGGCCGTCTCTCATTCGGGCCATGCGCAAGATGCACGGCCGTACCTACAACGAGATGGCCCGCAAATGGTTTGCCGTCTCCGGCCTGAACGATCCCCGCTACGACGATTTCCTCGTTGGCACTTTGGCCACTTCAGACGAAGATTTCGAGCTGCTGTGGCCCGCCATGTTTTCCCGCAATGAAAAAGAGTATGGCGACAACAGCTACCAGGTGCTGCTCAACACGTTGCTTCAGGCACTTTCTGACGGGTATGAGAGACAAACCGTACTGGTAACCGGCCACATTGATTGCCGGGGCGGGCACAAAGTGGTCAACCGGCAGCAGCTGCGCGTGGCCAGCGCCAAACATGCACTGCCCCGTGAAGCGGGTCTTTATTTGCTGTTCAATATTCGGGAGCGATTTGCAACGGCCGCAGACCTGGTCCCCAATTTACGCTCAGTATTTAACAATTAAAATTCGTAACCATATAGTTAGTGCCCATTCGCAAATAAGTTAGCGGAATTGGCGAATGGGCTTAAAGTAGCCGTTCGGTTCCGAAATCGCTATGTTAATTCCGAACGGCTACTTAGTTGGCCAAGATTGGGCCAATTTTCTCCGGAAAAGGCTTCGCATCGAAAAAATTGGCCCAAACTCCAATTCTAAGATTCCAGTAAATTCTGGAAAAAGCCGGTTGATTTGCCTTTGTTCTGCTGAATGCGGCTGAGAAGGGTTGCGGCCCGGTCGGCCATGCTTGTATCGGCGAGACGGCCGTAAAGCCGGGAAGCCATCTGCGCATGTGGTTTTGCCTTCTCCCAGCTCTTCTGCTTACATAGTACTATCGCCAAACGGTAGCTGACATCGGCCACCGCCCGGCTGCTGCGCGACTTTTTGGCCACCTCCAACCCCCGCTCCAGCTCACGCAGGGCCGGTCGCTTCTTCCCCATCTCCTGGTAGCTCATGCCCATGCCGCTTAGCACATTGGCCTCGTGCAGGATCAGCTCATGGGCCTGAACCAGGACCAGCGCCTCTTTGTAATGCTCCATTGCCTGCGTTTGATCATTAATCAGACGATATAAATCTCCCAAGTCGGTCAAAATTTCTGCTTCACCGGCGTAATCCGCCACCGAACGTGCCAGTCTGAGGGCGGTTTCCAACGCTTCCAGCGCCGGGCGCACTTGATTCAGCTTGCGGAACAACTGGGCCAATTCACGCCAATGCCAGCTTTGCGCCTTGACATCTTCCTGCGCCTGCACCATGGCTAAGCTTTGCTCCAGGTAGGTAATTGCCCGGCTAAAATCACCCCACAATTCATACGCCTTGGCCAACTTGGTCAGCATGATTTGCTCGGTTTGACGATCATTTCGTTCACGACTAAGCAGCAAAGCACGCTTGTACATCCGGCCAGATTCCGTGTAATTTCCCTGAGCATCAAACGCTATCCCCAGCTTGGAAAATGCAGCCAGTTCCTGCATCTGATCGGAGATTTCCTGGGCGGCAATCAAGCCGCTTTCATAATGGGTCAGCGCCTCATCAACATCCTTTTTGATCAGGTAAAGATCACCCAGGCGCAGCAGGTTTTTGATCAACTTACGCCGGTCATTGCTTTCTTGGGAGATGGTCAGGGCATAGTTGTAATATTCAATCGCCCGGTCAGTGAAGCCGGAAGCCTGATACAGTTCACCAAGATTACCCAACACTTCGCCTTCACCCACGCGATCCCCAATTTGGCGGGCAATTGTCAACGTCTGCTTAAACAGTTGGGCAGCTTCTTTATACTCGCCGGAATCCAGGAACACCTTGCCCATGCTGTTTAAGATGCGTTCGACGCGGGTGCGGTCACCAATGTCACGGGCAATGGCCAATGATTGTTTGTAATAGTTTTCGGCACGGTCTGGATCACCTAACTCGCGGTAGGTCTCGCCTAAATTGTGCAGCGCTTCTGCTTCCTTGTATCGGTTAGCCAGGCGTTGAAAAATTTGCAGCTCCTTCTCATGAAAGCGCACCGCCCGCTCCGGCTCTCCTTTTTGCCGGTACACCAAACCCAAATTGCCCTGCGAGCGGCCTTCTTCTGCCCGGTCACCAAGTTCGCGGGCAATGGCCAGATGCTCTTCATGGAACTCAATGGCGCGCTCAATGTAGCCTAATGCGGCATAGGCTAACCCCAAATTACCCAGTCCTTTGCCTTCCAGTTCGCGAAGTTTTTCAGCGCGGGCGACATTCACTGCCTGCTCAAAATACATTACGGCCACATCCAGTTTGCCGATATCAAGGTAGGAAAGTCCCATTGTGTTGTACGAGTTGCCTGCCGCCCGTCGCTCGTCAGGCGTTTCTTCGGCGCCGTCCCATTCCGGCGGCGAAAGCTTGCCGGTGACCCTGGTATAAACGGTGGCGAGTGTTTTTTCTACTTCAGCCCAGTCACGATAACGCTGCTCTTTGGGAATAGAGAGAGAACGTTCTATGAATTGGCGCAGTGCCAGAGGCAGTTCCGGATCGAGCGGTTTGATACGGCCGTCCACGTGCACCTCTCGCAAATCTTCCCGCGTTTCACCTTCGGCGGCAAAGCGGCCGGTCACCATCTCATACAAGATGCAGCCCAAAGCATAGATATCGGCCCTGGCATCTAAACCTTTGTGCGCCCATTGTTCTGGCGCCATGTAAAGCGGCGTGCCCGCCACACCTTGCGTTAGCTGCGTACGGCCGATGTTTTCTCGGGTGTTTTCTAATGCACCCACTGTCGAGCCGGGACTGTGACCAGACAGCGTACTGGCCAGGCCAAAGTCGGTGACCCTGGCAGAACCATCATGGCCGATGAGGATATTTTCGGGCTTGAGATCGCGGTGAACCAGGCCAGGGATTTTTTGGGTGGCAAAGCGCATCCCTCGAGCGACGTGCAGGGCAAACAAAATGGCCTGCTCAAGCGGCAAAGGCTGCCCCTTTAACCAGGAGCGCAGCGAAGGTGATTTTTTGCCCTGCGGCTGCACAATCCATTCCAGCACCAGGTACACTTCACGGCCGTCCCCCACGCGCTCCACACGGTACGCCTGTACCACGTTAGGATGGCGTCCGATTTCCACCCACATCGTTCCTTCACGCAAAAACAGATCACGGGCGGCACGGTGAGACAAAAATTCCGGTTTGAATGTTTTAAGGGCAACGAGTTCAGAAGTGAAATGATCGCGGCAGAGGTACACAAGCCCCATGCCACCTTCCAACATGTTTACTACTTCATACCGTTCTGCAATATACCGTTTAGCCGGCTTGCGGTCAGGTGTGGGGTTAGCCAGATCTTCTATTGGAGACCGGGTTGCAGTTTCTGTCATGAGACGGTTTTTTGGTTAAGCTGCCTGGTTTGTATACGGCCGTTAAAATTACGAATTAAGCTAAGTATAACATTGAGCGCGTGAATTTGTCATTGTTGCAAATTAGTACCCAAAATGAGCAAATCTTAGATGATTGCTCTTTTTTTGGGCAAAATAGGATACAATCTAGCCTGCATTGCCGCAAAAGCAGGAAGAGAATGCGACAAATTGGAAGAAGAGCCGTATGCAAACCATTATCATTGTTTGGCTAATTTTGGGGCTCCTCACCTCAATATTAGTAATAGCAGCCCTCATGCTTTCATCCCGAATCAGTCAAGAAGAAGGCTTAACTGAAAGCTACGACGATTGGGAAGAAAAGGAAGCTGAGGTTGCCCAAGAGATGTATCCGCGCCAGGCTGAGCAGTAGTCTACTGTTTCGCAATAGCCGCAAACTATCGGCGTGATCAAGCTGCGCAACACGCGCTGCAATATTCTCAATGATTTTATAGGCATCGAGACGTCCCAGGCCAGGCTTGGTGACGGTCGCTGTATCCACGCTATAATCCCCATCATGTGGTCCAAGCTAAAAAACAAGATGGTTCCCCTGATTGCCCCGCTTGCACTGGGCTTGTTTGCCGGTCGAGTGGTCAGTGAGCAATGGGCGCGCCATTATGGAGCCAGCTTGTTGGCCGCTATTTTGCTCACCGTCAGCCTAGTATCTTTGGCATTTTTCTGCCTGCGGCGTCATCCGCTGTGCCAGACGTGGCCGTTGCTGTTGCTGTTGGGCTACGTGTTTTATCCCCATCCTGATCCCATTGCTGCTGTCGTAACCATTTTGTTGGTATTGGCCGTATTGTCCCAAATGATGCCTTTTCCCCAACAAATTTTGCAGCCAGATCGGGCTTTAAGGGTTGGGCTGCTAGGCAGCGTCATTTTGTTTGGCCTGCTATACAGCTTCACCCTGGCTCCTGGCCTGCTGCCGGCCGACAATGGGGAGTTTCAATTGGTGGGAGCCACATTGGGCGTGGCTCATCCGCCCGGCTTTCCTCTTTACACCTTGCTAAGTAAGTTGATGACCTGGCTGCCCCTGACCGCCACGGCCGCGTACAAAATCAATCTGCTTTCGGTAATTACCGGCACGGCCACATTGGGCCTGGTTTACCTGACAGTGTTTCGGCTAACAGAGCGACATCTGGCGGCGGGAACGGCCGTCATTGCCCTCGGCACCGCTACCACCTTCTGGGCCCAGGCCACCACCGCCAACATCCGCAGCCTGACAACCTTGTTTGCCGCCCTGGCCATCTATGCCCTTGTCCGCCATTGGCAGGCAAGAGCCCAGACAGATCGTTATCTGATCCTGTTTGCGGCTGCCCTGAGCTTTGGCTTTACTCACCATCTGTCGCTGGCGTTTATGGGGCTTGTTTTTGGGCTGAGCTTACTGTTGATTGATCCTGGCTTTTTCAGGATGCCCTCGCGCTGGAAACGGCCGTTTCTAGCCACACTCCTTGGTCTCCTTCCTCTCCTCTACCTGCCGCTGCGCGCCGGAGTCGACGTGCCGGGAGCCAGCGAAGGCCTCAACACCATCTCCGGTTTTTTGAACCATTTCCTTGCCCTGGGCTTTCAGGGAGATTTTTTTTATTTTGTCCAACCCGTGGTGCTGTGGCCACGGCTCAAGGTGATGGGCAACGTGCTCACCTTCCAATTTTCGCCCTGGCTGCTGGCCGGTGCGCTGCTGGGCTGGCTGCTATTGACCTGGCGGCAGTGGCGCTTAGGGCTGCTGCTGGGCGGCTCATTTGCCCTGCACACGCTGGTAACGGCTACCTATCGCGCGCCGCAGACGGTGGAATATATGCTGCCGGCGTATGTGCCGTTGGCAATTTGCATCGGGGCAGCCGGCGGCTATTTAAGCAGTTTTGGCTTGCAGCAGAAAGCGGCCGTTCGCTGGATGCCGCTGACGGTGACGGCCGTTCTTTTTACAACAGCCGTCTGGCAAGGGTGGCACCGTTATCCCAGCTATCGCTGGCTGCACCAAACGGAAGATGCCCGTGACTACGCCCAAACCATCCTGGATGGCGCGCCGCCAGACAGCCTGATTCTGGCCAACTGGCATTGGGTCACGCCGCTGTGGTATTTGCAAACGGTGGAAGGCGTGCGGCCAGATGTGACGATTGAATATGTTGCACCGGGTGACGGATTGTACAGCCAGACCTGGGTGAACGAAATTGGGGCGGGATTGGGAAACGGCCGTTCCGTCATCGCTACCTTTGTAGATGAAGCCGCCTACAGCAAGCTCCCTTCCGCCGAACCGCTGGGCGAGGGACTGCTCTTTCGTCAAAATCCACGCATGGAACTGCCGAACAATTACACACCGCTTGATTTTTCACTAGGAGGCAGGACGCAAGTCGTGGGCTACAGGCTGGAGCAACCCGAGGTGGAAACTGGCCTGGAAGCGCGCCTCACTTTGGCCTGGCAAGGGAGTGAGCCAGTGCCATTTTTTGTGCACCTGCTGGATGAATCGGCCAACATTGTGGCCCAGGCAGATGTGCAGGCTGTTCCCCAACTTGAAGGTATCACGCTCACCCAGTTCCGCCTGACGCCCCGCCGGGGGCCGGGTGATTTTACGCTGCGGCTAGGCAGCGGCAGCAAATTTGCTGAAATTGGCCGGCTGACCGTGACGCTGGCAAAGCTGCCGCCTGCCACCCAAAATCCAATTTATCGGCCAGCTAACGATGGTCAAACTGCTCAGGCGCTCATTGGTTATGATTGGGACCAAACTTTGCCGGGGCAAACACGTCTTTATCTGCACTGGAAAAACGATGAGGGCTATTGGAGCAGTGTGCAGGATAATCTAACAACGGTAGAACTGCCAACGTTAGGACCCTGGGGACTGCGGCAAAATCGCTGGTTTATGCCGGGTCCAGCGGAAAACAGCCACTATGTGCCGCTGGGGCAAGGCATTGTTTGGACGGGTGACTCACTTTCAGATTGGCCCGGAACACTCTCTCCGGGCAATGAATATCCCTTGCCGATGCGGTTTATAAACGGCCGTCCTCTCCTGCGCGACTATGTGGTTTCCACCCGGCTGGTAGGGCTGGAAACAGACAATTTTACCTGGGCCTGGTGTGACCTGGTGGATGGCATCCCGGCGGTGGGCGGTATGCCCACGCTCAAATGGATACACGGCTCCCAGGTGCAGTCGCCGCGAACGATTGTTTTCCCGCCCCGCCCGGACCCGGCCACTTTCAACGGCTTTTGCCAGAGCCAAAAGCCAGCGCCCGGTGCGCCGATCCTGTTTGTGGACAATGCAGCCACGCCAGGCCAAACCGTCAGCGGCATTTTGCGCCTGTATGATGCCTTTACCAACCGCCCGCTGCCGCTATTGGATGAACGGATTACGGCCGTTTACAGCTGGATTCCCTTAGGTGAAACAACAATTGAAGAGTAATTGAGGAAAGTGGGCCTGCCAGGATTCGAACCTGAAACCGATCGGTTATGAGCCGACTGCTCTGCC
>CALBTC010000515.1 GCA_937967805.1 uncultured Anaerolineaceae bacterium | reverse complement strand
ACTAGGGGCATTATAACAATTACTTTTCATAAGATCAAATATAAATCAACATAATGAGTGCCATTTTAATAGCCGATATGTGCTACACGAATAAAAAAAGCTGTGACGCATTTTTGCATCACAGCTTTGCCTAAAACGAGTTTGGTTGTTTGGATGTTGATTATTCGTCTTTAACCAGCACCAAATCTGTCGTTGTGGGAATATCAGACGGGCTGGCATCCGCAGCCAGGGTCGCTGTAGCTTGGGCTAAAAGGCCATTCTGATATTGAAATGCCTGAAGCTGATCGCCATCCTCATAATATGTATCGGCCAGGTCCTGGCTGCGCAAGCGGAATTTAAGCCCATCCGGGGATTGAATTAAGAATTCTGGTGATGTGGTCGGGGTCAAGTTCATGCTAATTATTTCACCACGGACAATAAATGTGTCACCCGGTCTAACTGTTTCCGGGTTTACGGGCAGACCTGTTTCAGGATCGGTGCCGGTCATGGGACGATCGCCGAAAGGTGAGTCAGAAGCGGTTGATTCTTCGGCCGTTTCTTCAGCAGGCTCCTCACTGGCAGGATCTTCTTCAGTCTCTTCCTCCATGGGCTCTGTCTCTTCTGCCGGCTCACCTTCTTCAGTGGGATCCTCTTCCATTTCTTCCGCATCCTCTGCGCCATTGTCGTCTTCCATTGTCTCAGTTGTCTCGGCCGTTTCCGTTATGACGGAAGAGCTGGTATCATTGTCTGAAGCGGGGGCGTCTGGTTCCGGGTCACTTCCTCCGCCGCAGGCAACTAAAAAAATGAAGGCGATTATCCAGAGTAGTACAGCTTTTTTGTTCATCTTTTATCTCCTCTTCTCTTG
Organism: uncultured Anaerolineaceae bacterium; assembly: GCA_937967805.1. The sequence goes on along the minus strand of CALBTC010000515.1, from coordinate 5,850 downwards.
TGAACATTGGGGGTTGAATAACAGTAATAATATTATAGTTTTTTGTTTACGCAATTTACCTTAAATTTATTATTAAGATTATTCGTATAGAGAGTGCATTATCCAACTGTTTTACCTTGCTGGAAACGCCTATGCTTGGTACTTTAAACGGATTTGCTACCTTAACAGGGTCGCTGATGGCAGCTTATGTTAAGGGTATCCTTTAGGAAGGTTGTGTAAAAATGAAGAAAGTTTCTAAAGATCAGGCAGGCGAACGGGAATTTGAGTCTCTGTTTCGGCGCGGGAGCGAGCTCTTGCATCGAGGCAAGGTGAATGATGCTGTTACTCTCTTGCAAAAAGCCCATTCCTTAAAACCAGAACATTTCGATACATCCTTAAACTTGAGTGGGGCATACATTTTGACAAAAAAGTTTAGGCAGGCTGTGGCGCTGCTGGAAAAGCTTCGTGAGCAAGCACCTGACAACGTGATGGTGTGGACCAATTTGGGTGCGGCTTATCTGGGCAATCCCGTACTGGCTCGGGATGAAGATCAGCGCCGGGCAATTGCTGCTTTCGAAGAGGCATTGGCTATTGATCCGACCGCCCCAAATGCAGCTTATAACATTGGACTCATTTACCGTGACCGGCGTGAGTATGAGATGGCCATTGCCTGGTTTCAGCGAGCATTGCAGGCAAACCCACATGACCGAGACGCCCAAAACCTGATTGACAAATTGCAAAAACAATTAAACGGCCGTACCCAATAACCAAAACCAGAGCTCTATTAGCTCCTTATAATGGACAATTTTATGACTGTTACAACTTCCACTTTTTCTCCGTTTTTTACCCGCATGAAGGCAGAAGGCTTGCCTTCACTTTTTATTGAAACATTTGCTTACTACTATGAACAACTGCTGACCGGGCAAACCGGTTACATCCCTGAAGATGAGATAAACCCGGTACAACAATTACCGGATTCCGAACAATTTTCGCAAAAGTTAGAAGAAATTGGCAAAGATGCTTTGCCGCAAACGGCCGTTATCAAACTAAACGGCGGTCTGGGCACCAGCATGGGCTTAGAAATCGCCAAATCTTTGCTGCCTGTCAAGGATGGCCTTACCTTTCTAGACATCATTGCCCGACAGGCGCAGTTGGCCAATGTGCCGCTGCTGCTCATGAACAGCTTTTCCACAGAAGCCGATTCCCTGGCTTTATTGGAAAAATATCCAGACCTAAACCACGCCCTGCCTCACAGCTTTTTGCAGCACAAAGAGCCGAAGATTCGGCAAGACAATTTGCAGCCGGTGGATTGGCCGGAAAACCCGGAGCTGGAATGGTGTCCGCCAGGGCATGGTGATATTTACACCGCGCTTGTTACCAGTGGAATGCTGCCCGATCTTCTGGAAAAAGGATATGAATTTGCCTTTGTCTCCAATGCTGATAATTTGGGCGCCGTGGCTAATTTATCCATTTTGGGTTACTTCGTGGACAACAAAATTCCTTTTATGATGGAAGTGGCCGATCGAACCGAGATGGATAAGAAAGGTGGTCATTTGGCCGAGCACCGCGATGGACACCTCATCCTGCGAGAATCTGCCCAATGTCCCCCAGAGGACACGGCCGTATTCCAAAACACCGAGCGCCACCAATATTTCAATACGAATAACCTGTGGTTCCATTTGCCCACCCTCTACCGGCAAATGCAAGCCCACGAGTATCGTCTGGGGCTGCCTATGATTCGCAACAGCAAAACCGTTGATCCGCGCGATCCAGATTCAATACCAGTTTACCAACTGGAAACGGCGATGGGTTCGGCGATTGCTGTCTTTAAAGAGGCCGAGGCAATTCGTGTGCCGCGCAGCCGCTTCGCCCCGGTAAAAACCAGCGATGATTTGCTGGCTGTTCGTTCTGATGCGTACACGCTTACCGAGGATTTTCGCATTGTGCCCAGCGCCCAGCGCCAAATGCGCCATTTCAACATTAAGCTAGACGACCGTTTCTACAAATACGTCTCAGATTTGGAAGCTCGATTCCCTCATGGCGCACCGTCGCTAGTCCAAAACAAAAGCCTCATTGTGGAAGGCGATTTTTGCTTCGGCAAGGATGTGGTTTGTCAGGGAGAGGTGTGGCTGCGCAACGAAACCGAAGATCAAATACACATTCCCGATGGTGCGGTGTTATCTGGAAAATTACACTATTCCTAAGCCCAAACTTATTTACCATAAGCGAACCTTGAGACCCTCCTGTTTTTGCAAGAATTTCGCGGTGTTCTCCAATTGGTTGTGATACAATTGAGGCATGAGCCAACCTCTTGTGATTATAGGTGGTGGATTAGCCGGAACAGAAGCAGCATGGCAGCTGGCCAGGCAGGGCATACAGGTGAAATTGTATGAGATGCGCCCCCAGCGGCAGACGCCTGCTCACGTCACCCAGCAGCTCGCCGAACTTGTTTGCAGTAACTCTTTGGGCTCCATGCTGCCGCACAAGGCGCCTGGGCTGCTCAAAGCTGAGCTGCGTGGCCTGGGGTCTTTCATCTTAGACTGCGCCGCACAAACGGCCGTTCCCGCAGGTACCTCTCTGGCTGTGGATCGTGAAAAATTTGCCGCACTCGTCACCGAAAAAATTGAAGCCCAGCCCAACATTGAACTGATTCGCGAGGAAGTGACGGCCGTTCCCCAAACGCCCACAATTATTGCCAGCGGCCCACTCACCTCTGCGGCCCTCACCGCCAGCATCAGCGAACTGACCGGCGAAGAATACCTCTACTTTTATGACGCTGTCTCGCCCATTGTGGATCATGAGACAATCGACTTCAACATCGCTTTCCGCCAATCCCGCTACGATGAAGGGCAGGAAGAGGGAGATTACATCAACTGCCCCATGACCAAAGAGGAATACGATCGCTTTTGTGACGCGCTGTTGGCCGCCGAGACGATTACCTTGAAGCAGTTCGAGCGGGAAGACCCTAACTTTTTTGAAGGCTGTATGCCCATTGAGGTGATGGCTCAGCGGGGGCGCAAGGCGCTGGCGTTTGGTCCGATGCGGCCGGTTGGTTTGATTGATTCACGCAGCGGGAAACGGCCGTACGCCGTTGTCCAACTGCGCCAGGACAACCTTATTGGCTCCCTCTACAACATTGTTGGCTTCCAGACCAACCTGAAGTGGGGAGAGCAAAAGCGGGTGCTGCGGCTTATCCCCGGCCTGGAAAACGCTGAATTTTTACGCTACGGCATGATGCACCGCAACACCTACATCAATGCCCCCCGGCTGCTGCAACCGACCTTGCAATATCGCGGCCGTACCGATCTCTTTTTTGCCGGGCAAATTACCGGCGTGGAAGGATACATGGGTAATGCGGCAACGGGCCTGGTCGCCGGGCTTAACGCTGCCCGGTTGCTCAAAGGGCAATTGCCTGTCATCTTCCCCACCAACACGATGCTGGGCGCTTTATGCCACTACGTCACCCACGCCAGCATTAAAGATTTCCAGCCGATGAAGGCCAACTTTGGCCTATTCCCTCAGCCGCAGCATCAAATGTCAAAAGCAGACCGCTACCGTTGGTACAGCGAACGCGCGCTTACCGCCATGCGCCGCTTTGCCCGCAACAACGATATCGCCTATGATCGTGACATAGCCGAGACAAATTTTGCCGAAGAGATGCTTGTTGTGCCCGGAGAAAGCCATTGAGCGAGAATCTAAAGCTGTGGCTGCGGCAGCAATCTGCCAGACTTTGCGCCGAAACCCTGTACCGCGTGCCTAACATGCTGCCCGATGAGGATGATGTGCCACAGTTTCTTGCTGTGTTGGTAGACAGCGTTGGCGTGTTACGAGAATTGCAGTTGGCCAAGGTGCAATCATGGGCCCTCACGGCGATTGGACACGATGCCCCGGCGGCGTATGATTGGATGGTGCTGCTGCGCGTGCTGAAGGAGGAAATCGGCAAAAAATTAGAAGGGCAATTTACACCCGAACAAGCCCTTACCGCCTGGCGGCAGATCGATGATGTGTTGACTTACGCCATTATTGAAGCGACGCAGCTGGCGTCCGATATGCAGCGATCTGAACTGCTTTCCCATATGGAACAACTGCGTACCCAGCAGGAGAAATTCAAGGAGAGTAAATCCAAGTTCATCGCGGTGGCAGCCCATGAGCTAAAAACACCCCTGACCATCTTAGAAGGTTACACCAACATTTTACGGGCTGAAACCCAAAATGATCCCCAACTGCACATTTACCTGGAAGGGTTGGGCAATGGCTTTCGCCGTATGCACGAAATTATCGGCGACATGCTGGACGTGTCTTTGCTCGATTTACGCACGGTAGAGCTAAAGTATCAGGAAATCAGCCTGGAGCGGACGGTCTTGCTGGTAGCCGACAGCGTTGACCGTTATTATGCCAGCCGAGGCGTCGATTTGAAAATTATCCCTTTTGAGTTTGAGAGCGATACGTTTGCCGATCCGGAAAAGCTGAAAAAAGCACTCACTAAAATTTTGATGAACGGTTTGAAGTACACGCCAGACGGTGGGCAGGTGGTGGTCTCTGGCAGCCTGGTTCGGCAAGATGAAGTGACGGAGGATATGGCCGGATTTGTTGATATCCAGGTTAGGGACACAGGTATTGGCATAGATGCTGAGAATCTGGAATCGATTTTCGAGAAATTTGGCAGCATTGCTGATGCCAGCCTGCATTCATCCAGCAAGACAAAATTTAAAGGTGGTGGTCCTGGGCTCGGATTACCGATTGCCCGCGGGATCGTCGAGGCGCATGGTGGGCGCGTCTGGGCAGAAAGCCCCGGTTTTGATGAAGATAACTGTCCTGGCAGCACATTTCATATTGAGATGCCTATCTGGCTGGCTTTGCCCGAACTGCCGTCCAAGTATTAACGCTAATATTGCTCAAATGTGGTGGAGTGAGCATCCTCAGATGCGAACGGCTAGAGCAATCCCACTCCGCAACTGAGGATGCTCCGCTCCTCAAAAGAATGAGAATGTTTGTCGGGGACGAGACCCGAGGCACTTTTTGTCTAAGGAGATTTCATGGATGTCTCTGTTGAGATTGCAATTAAAGATGTGACCGTTTACCCGGACCGTGCGCGTGTGTCTGGCCTGGGCAGTTGCGAACTTGTGGCCGGTCGCCATCGCCTGATTGTGCCTGACTTGCCCTTGACGATGGATACCAATTCGATCCGGGTGCGGGGCAGCGGGACGGCCGTCGTTCGGCTGCTGGGCGTGGAGGTCACGCGCCAATTTTTTGAGGCGTCGCCGGCCGAAGCAGTGCGTGAGCTGGAAGCGCAAATTGAAGAAGTCAAGGATTCTCTCCGGGTATTGGAAGACCAAAAGACGGGCTGGCAGGCACACGAAACCTATTTAAACGGCATCCGCCAGGCCACGGCCGAATTTGCCAAAGGTCTCTCGCGGGGTAAAACAACCGTAGCCGAACAGCAGCAGGTGATTGCCTTTTTGCAGGAACAGGATGAAGCGATGCGCACGGCCGTGCGCCAACTGGACCAGGAACAGAGAACGCTCATGCGCCGCCTGCAAAAGTTGCAGGCGGAACTCAAGCAGATTCAATCGACCAAACCGCCACAGCAGTACCAGGCCCAAATTGAGGTGGAGGTGGTGAGTGACGGCCGTTTCCAACCCGAAGTGAGCTACGTAGTAAACCAGGCCGGCTGGCAGCCGCTGTATGATATTCGCCTTTTGCCGGAAAACGGCCGTTACGCACTGGAAATCAACTACCTGGCCCAAGTGACCCAGCGCAGCGGCCAGGCGTGGTCACAGGTAAATTTGGCCGTTTCTACGGCCCGTCCGGCGCTTAACCAGAGATTGCCGGAGATTCAACCCTGGTTCATTCGTGAATACCAGCCGCCCC
>CALBTC010000514.1 GCA_937967805.1 uncultured Anaerolineaceae bacterium | reverse complement strand
TAGCCAGATAAAAGAGACCAGTCATACGGGCAGTTTTCTTAACAGAATTCATTTTGTTTCTCCTTTGATGAACAAAAACTTTTAGTAAATATTCTTCGAGAAGCCGCTCAGCGTGAAGCATCCAGCTCTTCTTCATTTCCTGATTGAAGCCGAACGACGGAGACGAGGGGCAGTCCCAAATCGCGCACTTTGCGCAGCAGGCCATGCAGCGCCGCCTGATCTACGACCGGGCCGGTTAAGAGCGTATCGCCGTTGTCCGCCACCGTGAGCGTCATTGGCGCAAACCAGGCGGTCCACTGCTCACCCAGCCGGCCACCAATTCTGATTTGGTAGATGGTTGGCTTCGCTGCATTTGAATCTGATTTGTTCGACATTCTCTTTACCTTATTTGGGCCGGACTGCTTGCACCGTGCCGCTTGCTCAATATGCTTTTACTTTATCGTTTAGGGGGTATTGCCGTATAGGTTCGAAAGTATTGTTGGGGGTATTGTTTTGGCATGAACGGTACTGTCGGCCAAAGAAAAACCGGGCAAAACCTGATTGATTCGCCCGGTTCGTGTGCCGACTAATACCCTTGAGCTGCATAGCTGATGTCAGGGAACTCGGCAGCATTTGGCGCTAAAGCCGCCGCAGCGGTGGCATCCTGCTTGAGTTCGGCCAGTAAAAACGCCGTGGTGAAATGGCTAACCAGGCTGTGCGCTTGCTGCCGGTCCCAGACGGTGTCGGCGCAAAACTCGTCCGCCAGCGGTTTGGCATACCAACGAATTGAGGCACATGAGTTGGTAAAAATCATGTGCTCCGCCTCGGCCAGGGCAATGCGCGCCTTGCGCCGGCTGGAAACAGAGTCGTAGGTCAGCTGCGTACTCCATTCATAGGGCGAATCGTCATCTGCCGTACCGCCAATTGCCAACACCGGTGCATCAATTACTGCCAGCCCGGCTTCTCCAAAAAAGAAGGCATCGCCGGCCAGCGAAACAACGGCGTCTACCCGTGCATCTGACCAGGCAGGCCAAAGACCCTCGGGCAAGGCACCCAGTCCGGCCAACGTCGCCATGTCTGGCAGATGGGGCAGCAGCATATCGCACAGCCAGTCGGCAGGATGATTCGCTTCAGATGCTTCATTACAATGCATGGAAAGTCCAGCGGAATCAATGCGCGCTCCGGCCGCGACCAGCGCCGTGTAGCCGCCGTAAGAATGACCCATTACGGCCACCGTCTCTGCATCAACCAGACCGACGAGCGTGCCATCAGACTGTACCTGTTCATCCACGTAGGCCAAAACCGCCTGGATATCCTGCGGCCGTTTCACCGCCCCCTGCCACAGCCAGTTTCCGGATTCATCTGCTCATCATGCTCAGGGGCCAGCACCACAAAACCGTACGACGCCACATGCTCGGCCAGCCAGCCGTAGCTGCTGCCGCTCATGGCAAAGCCCGGCGACAAGATCACCAGCGGATATGGTCCGGCAGCAAGATCAGAAGGAGCATTGGGCACGGCATTGCCGGCATCTGTGGCGATGGTCACGGCACCAACGGCGGGCAGTTTGATTTGGTAAGGATAAAATGATCCACCCGCCTCACCCTCTACAGCCGGATACCAGATAGTTAGCTCCAGGCTGGGCGCCTCATTCATCACCAGGACACGGCTGCCCACCGGATATGCCCCCGATATGCCGTAGGTGGGCGCATCAGGGCGCTGTTCGGTGCAAATGCCATCGGCGCATTTTTGCGGTCTCGTGCCAAAAAACAGACCCACCGCCAGCAAAATGGAGAACAAACCAAAGATTAGCTTTTTGTGGGTAAACATTTCCTGCTCCTTTTATAACGTTTGAGATGTGTGGAGCATAGCCGCCCGCCGGTATTGGCGTACAGGCACGAAAGTATGGTGAGGGGTATTGTTTTGGGGGTATGCAGTTTGAGAATGATTGGGTTAAGCGGTTGGTCTTAGGGATACGGCCGTTTCCTGCCTACAAAATCCCCAGCGCCCGGGCCCGGGCCACTGCTTCCGTGCGCCGGCCGACGTTGAGCTTGCCGTAGATGACCCGATTGTGTCCCTTCACCGTGCTCAGGGCCAGGAACAGCCGCTCGGCAATCTCGCGGTTGGATAGACCTTCGGCCACCAGTTGCAGCACCTCAAGCTCGCGCTCGCTCAATGGCTCAATCAAAGGCTGTTCAGCCGCTGCCGTCTGGGTGGAGTCCGGCGCAGGCTCGCTGGCAGCAAACGCCGCCAGCAGCCGGCGAACATAGTTGGGCGCAATTAGTTGAACGGCCGTTTCCTTTAAAAGTTTAGCCATCGGCTCCCCTTCACTCACAAAAATGCGAACGTAACCCTCTGGTTCGGCCAGGGTAAGCGCACGTTCCAGGGAAGCGAGCGCCTGGGGCATGTCGTCCTGCACCTCATGGGCCAGCGCTTGCAGCAGCAAGATTTCGATGGCGCTGCCCTGCCGCCCGCCCGCTTCGGCCGCTTGCAGCAGGCGCGTTAGAAGGTCTAGAGCTTCAGTCAAACATTGTTTTTCCTGATCTTGCCTGTATTGGGCAAGGCGTATTCGCGCCAGAATAATATGTTCAAACTCGCGCAGGTAACTGAGTTCGCCATCGGTGGATAAACTTTGCTCGCCCGCCCATGCTAACGCCGCCGTCAGGTTACCCTGCGCTGCCCAAACACGCGCCTTAAGCGCCGCAATGGGACGCACATCAGGCACCGGTCCGCGAATGTACAGCCGCTCCGCTTCTGCAAGCAGCGCCAGCGCGCCGTCCAGATCGCCCTCGGTCTCTTTGATCCGCGCCTGAGCCAGGCAGTAACGCTCCTGCCAGCGGGGCAAGGCCGCTTGCTCGCGCAGTTCTTCACTTCTCTGCAAATGGCGGTTGGCAGCAGCCAGATCGCCCTGCTCGCGGAAAAGATCGCTTAAGCCCAAATGGAGATCGGCCGTTCCGCGAAGTACCGGTTCACCTTGATCTTGAGCTAATTGCAAAGCTTGCTCATACACCCTGATGGCCTCACGCAGTTGCCCCTGCGCCAGCCGGATATCGGCCAAAATATAGGTGCCGGTGATGGCAAACATGATGTTGCCCGCCTTCTGGTAGCTGCTCATCGCTTCGCTGAAAGAATGGTACGCTTCCTCCAGCTCGCCGCCGGCCCAGGTGGCTAATCCCAGCAGCGCGGCGGGCGTGCCGCGCCGGTGGTAATCTTCTTGTGGGATGAGGCTAAGGGCGCGACGGCCGTACATCACCGTATCTGCCATATCCCCCAGCGCCAACGCCAGATACGTACGCGCCGAGGCAATGGTGGCCGGCAGCATTTGGAACTGCGCTTCATCCGCGAAAATGGGCGTGTCGTTCCCCTTTTCCAGCCACTTTTCCACGTCTTGCAGGTGCGCTTCCGCCGCCTCCAGCTCACCCTGATCCAGCAGCGCCCAGGCGCAGTCCGCGCCGAGTACCGGCCGGGCGCGGACCAGCTCGTCGGGCAGCGACTGCACCCAGCCAAGCCAAATGTTGGACTCGCGATTTCTGTCCATTGCCGGCCAGGCCAGTTCGGCCAAACCGGCCACCCGCGCCAGATCACCGGCGGCAAAAGCGTGGCGCACGGCATCGGCAAAGGAACCATTTGCCTCGTGCCACTGACTGGCCCGCTGGTGCAAAACAGGCACCTGATCCGGCTGCTCTTTCAGCAGGTGGGTCTGGAGCACGTCGGCAAAAAGATGGTGGTAACGGTACCAGTGCCGCCGGTCATCCAGCGGGATGACAAACAGGTTGCCTCGCTCTAACGTTTCTAACAAAACGCTACTCTCTGCCTGTCCGGTGACGACATCACACAGCGGGCCGCTGAGCTGATCGAGAATTGCGGTCTGGAGTAAAAAGTTGTGAATCCGTTCGGGCTGGCGCTGCAATACCTCTTCCACCAGATAGTCCACAATGTAACGATTGTCGCCGGCAAACGCCTCGATAAACCGATGAACATCTACCCGACCCTGCATCGACAGAGCCGCCAGTTGGAGTCCGGCAATCCAGCCTTCCGTGCGGGTTTCCAGGGCGGCAACATCGTCGGCAGAGAGGTTGAGGTTCATGATTTGGTTGAGGAAGACGGCCGTTTCCTCCGCCGTAAAACGCAAATCGGTCGCCCGCAGCTCGGTTAGCTGCCCGCGAACGCGCAGGCGCGGCAGGGGCAGCTGTGGGTCTTCGCGGGTGGTCATGACCAAATGCATCTGCGGCGGCAGATGCTCCAGCAGAAAGGTAAGCGCTTCATCAACCAGTTGAGCATCCACCAGATGGTAATCATCGAGAACAAGTAAAAATTCATCGGTAATCGCAGCAATTTCATTGAGCAGATTTGTCAGGAGCGCTTCGGTGGGTGGCGGCTGCGGGCTGCGGAGCTGTTCCAGCACCCGCTCGCCGGTTTGCGCCGCCACCGTCTGTAAAGCAGCGATGAGATAAGTGAGAAAGCGAGTCAGTTCACTATCTCTTTCATCTAGGGAGAGCCAGGCGGACGGCCGTTCTCCTCCCCCAATCCATTCACTCACCAACGTCGTTTTACCAAAGCCCGCCGGTGCAGAAATGAGCGTCAGCTTACGGTGCAAACCATCGTTCAATCGTCCAAGTAAGCGGGGACGAGCAACCAGTTCAAGAGGCGCTGGAGGGAGATAAAGTTTGGTGGCTAAAATTGGTGTTGTCACAACGGCCGTATTCTAACACATTCCCGCCAAATACTTACGCAACGCAAAGAGCCGCTTCCCAGTCTCGCGCCGCATAAGCCGATTCATCACCGGTTCAAGGAACGGTACCAGCAGCCGCGGACGGGCACGGAAAAAGTAAATGTAGGTCACGCGGGAACGAGTTTCGCTTAAAGGATCGTGGCGGATAGTGGCAGCAAAGTGGGCAAAAAAGGGCGGCCGGTTGGTGAGAGAAACGGCCGCAACCCGTCCCGGCTCAAAACGAATGTACTCGGTTTCCATTGGCAGGTACGCCCCACGCCAGGTGCCCACACACAAGGAGCTCACGCCCAAACCGGCTTCTGTGGCTCCGTCCAGCAAAACCGCTTTGCTGAGAAGCGTGTCCCATTCCAGGCGACGGCCGTAATCGTGAATCAGGTTGAAAACGGCCGTGCAGCTTGCCGCCACCTCTACCGACACCGTGCCTCTAGGCATGGGCCGCATCTCGCTCGGCATTGGCCTTGATGCCGCGGAGTAAGTAGCGCTGGAACAAATCCAGTACCAGCCGCACCGGGATGGCCAGGCACCAGCCCCAAAATCCCCGCAGCTCATACTGACTCAGCAGAATCAGGCGGACGCCATCTCCCTCCGGCACAAGACGATACGATCCAGATTTCATTTGAAATGGACCAGCAGATAAATCAAGCAGATACCCTACCCGGAATCCGGGATCGGCGCGGAAGGTAAAGTCATACCGGGTGTATGGCTGCCAGGTAATGATTTTTTGGGTGAAGGTACGGCCGTTGTCAAAAAACGCCACCCGCCTGCCCCCCACCCCCGGCTGCGTCACCTCCGCCCGCAGCGGCTTGGGAATCCCCAGCAGCGTGAAGTAAGCCGGATGACGAAAAGAGGCAATATCCACCTCCGTGACGTGCTGCCACACCATCTTGGCCGGTGCCTGAATATCTGTTACGTGCTCAATCCGCTGTAACTTCTTATCCACTTATGATCTCTAGCGTTGATCTTTTGAGCTTCAGCTTCAACTAGTTGCATGAGAAAACTTAACGCAAAGAACACAAAGGAGCAGAGGGCGCAAAGAGAGCTTTATTTTTTTCCTTGCATCCTTCGCGCCTTTGCGTCAAAAATTTTTCGCTAACCAAGCAACTTATTGGAATTCCATCGGCTCCGGCTTGTTGTCCAGAACGGCTTCGATTTTTTCCATCACATCATCGGTGAGCTGGGGCACGACCTCCAGCGCCTTCATGTTTTCTTCCACTTGAGACACTTTGGACGCGCCGGTGATCACCGTGCTGACGTTGGGGTTCTTCAAACACCAGGCGATGGCCAGCTTGGGCATGGTGGTACCCAGCTCTTCGGCAATGGGCACCAGCTCTTTAACCGATTGCAGCCGCTTTTGCCCTTCTTCGCTGGTGAGCATTTTGCGCAGCCATTCGTAGCCGGGCAGGTTCATGCGCGAATCTTCGGGGATGCCGTCGTTGTACTTACCGGTGAGCAACCCGGAAGCCAACGGCGACCAGATGGTGGTGCCCAGGCCGATGGTGTCGTAGAGACGGCCGTATTCCACTTCAAACCGGTAGCGATGGAACATGTGGTACTGCGGCTGCTCCATTGCCGGCGGAATCAAGTTATACTGCCGCGCCACGCTGTGCGCCTCCATCAGCTGCTGGGCCGACCATTCTGACGTGCCCCAGTAAAACACCTTGCCCTGCTCGATGAGCGTGTTCATGCTGCGCACCACCTCTTCCATCGGCACTTCCGGGTCGGGGCGATGGCAAAAGTAGAGGTCCAGGTAATCGACCTGCAAGCGTTCCATCGCCTGGTGGCACGCCTCGATGATGTGCTTGCGGCTGAGGCCCCGCTGTGTCGGCTTAGGGTCTTTGATGCTGCCCCACATCACCTTGCTGGAAACCGTGTAGCTGTCCCGTCGCCAGCCCAGCTTCTGCAGCGCCTTGCCCATAATCTCTTCCGATTTGCCGTGGGCGTAAACTTCGGCGTTGTCAAAAAAGTTGACGCCGGCATCGTACGCCGCCTTCATCATGTCGGCAGCCAAATCCACGTCCGCCTGGGCGCTAAACGTCACCCACGAGCCAAATGATAATGCACTGACCTTCAGGCCAGATTTTCCTAATCTGCGGTATTCCATTGGTAACTCCTAATATCTGTTGGTCAATTTTTAAAAATTGACCTACTTTATTGCTTTTACCGAGTTTACCGGACGCGTGGGAAAAAACCATCACGAATGGCACGAATAAAGGAATGAAGCGAATCTTTCTATTCGTGTTATTTGTCCATTCGTCATATTCGTGATTCGCTTTTTCGGTGGTTGACGGCCGTTTCCGCCACAGGTAAAATCGCCGCAAAATAGCGCCCCGCAGGTTCGCGGGGCTTTTTTTGTCGGATGAAACACCAAGACCTGACAGGTTTTCCTCTAAAAGCACCCTCGCAAACAACAAACCTGTCAGGTCTAAAAAGCTATTCGCCCATGCTGCAAAAACTCAACCTGCCCATCAAACCATACTGGGACTTGCTGGCCAACTACCTGAAGCCGCAAAAAAAGACGGTGCTGGGGCTGGCGCTGCTGCTGGTTGTCAGTATTGGTTTGCAGTTGGCCAATCCGCAAATCGTCAAATATTTCATTGATACGGCAAGCAAACCGGTGGCCAGCGGAACGGCCGCTTTCCGGCAAGGTCTCAACAATCTCCTCGGCGCAGCGGCCCTGTTCATGAGCGTGGCCATCGTGCGGCAGGCAATTACGTTAGCGGCCGTTTACGTCGGCGAAAACGTGGCCTGGACAGCCACCAATGCCCTGCGGGCCGATCTGGCCCTACACTGTTTGCGGCTGGACATGGCCTTCCACAAGCAGCACAAGCCGGGCGAACTGATTGAGCGCGTTGATGGCGATGTGAACAAGCTGGCTAACTTCTTTTCGCAGTTGTTTATCCAGCTCACCAGCAACGTGCTGCTGCTCATCGGGGTGATTGTGCTGCTGTGGCTGGTGGATTGGCGCGTGGGGGTGTCGATTACGGCCGTTGCCCTCCTGGGCGTGATGAGCTTGAACTATTTGCGCGCCCTCACCGTGCCCCGCTGGGAAGCGCTGCGCCAAACCGAAGCCACCCTGTTTGGCTTTTTGGAAGAATGGCTCACCGGAACTGAAACAATCCGCACCGCCGGGGCCGAACCATATATTTTGCAGAAGATGCTGTACCTGGGGCGCGAGCGCTGGCTGCGCATCCGTGACGCCATCAAGGTTAACGTCTTCGTCTGGAATTTGCCTCTGGGCGTCTTTACCCTGGCCTACATTGCCGCCCACATTTTTGGCACTACGCTCTTCCGTGACGGCGCACTGACGATTGGTGGCATCTACCTCATTTTTTACTACATCGACGTGATTAAAGAGCCGCTGTGGAGCATCAACCGCCAAATTGAAGATTTGCAGCGGGCGGCAGCCAGCATTCGCCGCATCATGGCCTTGCAAGCGGAGCAGTCTACCATGTTGGATGGTTCCGGTGTCAGCTTGCCCACAGGGGCAACGGCCGTCACCTTTGACCACGTCTCCTTTTTTTACGCCGATGACCCGGAAACGATGATTTTGCGGGATGTCAATTTTTGTTTGGCACCGGGTACGGTGTTGGGATTGCTGGGCCGCACCGGCAGCGGCAAATCGACTTTGACCAAGCTGCTCTTCCGCTTTTATGATCCCACGGAAGGCGCGATTTTGCTGGGCAGCAGCGACAATCGCTTTGATTTGCGCGATGCCCGGCAGGCAGAACTACGCCGCCACATCGGGCTGGTAACGCAGGAGGTGCAGCTCTTCCACGCCTCCGTGCGCGACAATCTGACGCTGTTCGACAGCACCATTAGCGACGACCAAATTTTGGCGGTGCTGGACGATTTGGGCCTCATGCCCTGGCTCAACAACCTGCCCAACGGCCTTGATTCGCCCCTGCAAGCCGACGCCAGCCTGTCCGCCGGGGAGGCCCAACTACTGGCCTTTGTCCGTGTCTTTCTGGCCGATCCGGGGGTGGTGATTATGGATGAAGCGTCGTCCCGGCTGGACCCGGTGACGGAGCTAAAAATTGAGCGCGCTATCGACAAGTTGCTGGCCAACCGCACGGCGATTATAGTGGCGCACAGATTAGCAACGGTGCAAAGGGCAGACGAGATAATGATTTTGGGTGACGGCCGTATCCAGGAATACGGCCGTCGCACGGAACTCGCCGCCGATCCCAATTCCCAGTTTGCCCGGCTGTTGGTAACCGGACTGGAGGAGGCAATTACCTAGTTACAGCGATTGTCATGCCTGCGCAGGCAGGCATCCATCGTCACCACAAGAGTGGATTCCCGCCTGCGCGGGAATGACAAAAACAACATCAAAAACGCTATGAACACCTTATCCTACTACTGGCGGCTCATCCGCTTCACGCCAAAATATTACGCCGCCGACATTATCACGATTTCCATTCACTTTGCCGTGACCACCGCGCTGGGGTTGATTTTGCGCGCCTTTTTCAACTACCTTACCGGGGAATCCAGTTTTGCCTTGCCGCTGTGGCCCATCGTGGGGCTGCAAATTGCTTATGCCCTTATCGCCGCTGCTTCCCAAATGGCAGCCGGCTGGTCGTTTGTCAACTTTCAATACATCTCACATGGTTTGATGATCCGCAATATGCTGGCGCGTATCTTGCAGCTGCCCGGTTCCCGCCCTCTGCCCCAAAATGAAAACGGCACAACGATGTCCACGGGTCAGGCCATCAGCACCTTCCGCGACGATACCGAGGAGCTGCTTATGGCCATTGTGGCGGTGGATGACGTGATTGGCTTGATCGTCAGTGCCGGTATTTCATTGACAATAATGCTGCAAATTAGCGTGCCGGTGACGCTGGGCACGTTTGTGCCGCTGCTCATCGTGGTGGGCATTGCCCAACGGCTGGGCGAGCGAGCCAAGCGGTACCGCCGCGCCAGCCGCCAGGCCACCAGCCAGGTAACGGGTATGATCGCCGATATGTTCAACAGCACCCAGGCGCTCAAGGTGGCCAACGCCGAAGAACGGGTCATCGACCGCTTTCGCCAAATTAACGACGAGCGCAAGCAGACGATGGTCAAGGACAAGCTGTTGACCCAACTGGTCGATGCGCTGAGCACGGGCACGATCGAGCTGGGGATGGGGTTAATTTTGCTGTTGGCAGCACGGCAAATGTACGCGGGCAATTTTACGCTGGGGGATTTTGCCCTGTTTGCCGCCTACATCTGGCCCATCACACAACTGTTCCGCATCTTTAGCCGGATGATTACCGGCTACAAGCAGGCGGGCGTCTCCACGCAGCGCATGGAAACGATGATGCAGGGCGCGCCGGTGGGCCAGGTCGTCGCACCACAGCCACTGTATTTAGATGGCAAGCTGCCACCGCTGCCCTACACGCCCAAATCGGCAGAACATACCCTCAAAGAACTCACCGTCAAAAATCTCAACTTCACCTATCCCGGCAGCGAAAACGGCATTCACAACATTGACCTGTCGCTGAAGGCAGGCCAGTTTGTGGTGGTGACAGGGCGCATCGGCGCAGGCAAAACAACGCTGCTGAAGGTGCTGCTGGGGCTGCTCCCGGCAGACGGTGGCGAGATTTTTTGGAACGGCCGTCCCGTCCCCGATCCGGCCAATTTCATGGTGCCGCCCCGCGTAGCCACCACCATGCAAATCCCGCGCCTGTTCAGCGAGTCGATTCGGGACAACATGCTGCTCGGCCTGCCGGAGGACGAAGTGGATGTGATGGGGGCCGTGGAAACGGCCGTTTTCGAGCAAGATTTAGCCCAAATGGAAGAGGGGCTGGACACCGTCGTCGGGCCGCGCGGCCAGCGGCTGTCTGGCGGGCAGGCGCAGCGCGTGGCGGCGGCGCGCATGTTTGTGCGCCAGCCGGAGCTGTTGGTGTTTGATGATTTGTCCAGTGCGCTAGACGTGGAGACGGAGAAGGTTTTGTGGGAAAGGGTTTTTAACGCAGAGGCGCAGAGGCGCAGAGGGGATGGTCAACGGCAGGCGTGTCTCGTGGTGAGTCACCGGCGGGCGGCTTTGCGGCGGGCGGATCATGTAGTGGTGTTGAAAAACGGCCGTATCGAAGACGAAGGCACGCTGGAGGAACTGCTCACCCGCTGTG
>CALBTC010000513.1 GCA_937967805.1 uncultured Anaerolineaceae bacterium | reverse complement strand
CCGGCCACGCGCCCCACGCCGGTGACGATGCCGGCGCTGGGGGCTTCGCCGTCGTACATTTCCCAGGCGGCCAGCGGGGACAGCTCCAAAAACGGGCTGCCATCGTCCAAAATGGCGTCGATGCGGTCGCGCACCAGCAGTTTGCCTCGGGAAAGATGACGCTCGATGGTGCGTTGCGGCCGTTCGCCCGCCGCCTCTTTTTGCCGTTCGTGTAGCTGGTCGGCCAACCCCTTATTATGCTCGAAATTGGTTTTGTACTCAGAACTGTTTGTGTGGATGTGGCTAATTATTTGACTCATGGGCCTCTCGTGGAAATTCTATTTTGAATCACGAATGGAACGAATAGACGAATGCCACGAATGTTCTGGTTGGAGAATTTGTGATATTCGTTGGATTCGTAAAATTCGTGGTTAAAAAATATGTATCAATTGATGGGGCAATTATGCCTGAATTCGGCCGTTGGGGAAAATCACGGAGGGGAGGGGGAAATATTCAGTAGCAAAATATGTCATGTGTCCTATTGAGCCGCTGCACTGCTCCCATTATAGTTGACCATAACGTCACCCCTGGCCGGAACCAGGCTGGTTTTCAATTGGTATGAGACAACTCTCTTATTTATCGAACATTCTATTTCGCGCCCCCCGCTTTGACGACACCGACAAGCAGCAGTTGGCCGACTATTTGCATAAAACCACGCTGTTTGGCGTGATTGCCACCCTGGGCTTGAGTCTGGGCCTCATCTTGGGTAGTGATGCCGTTGGTAGATTTTTTGGCTTGTTTTCTTTTGTGGCCATTGGCAGCCTGCGCTGGCTGCTGCATTGGGGCAAGCTTCGGGCCGTGGGCATCATCATCGCCGCCGTGGGCTGGAGCTGTACCACCGGAGCGGCACTTCTATATGAGGGCATTCACGATCCCACCCTTGTCATCTATGTTCCGATAACCCTTTTGGCCGGATATCTGGTTAACTGGCGTGCGGCTGTGTACACGGCCGTAATCTGTCTGGTCTCATTGGCTGGTCTAATTTGGTTGGAGCAAATAGGCTGGTTGCAGCCGGCAGGCGGGCGGGCGGCCTGGTTTAACGCCATTTTCTGGGTGTTCGGCCTGGTTCTGACGCTGGGCAACTTTCGCTTTGGCAGCGACCGGCTCAATGCGGCTTTGGCGGAGGTGAAGCAAAAAAATCTGGCCCTGGAGCAGGCCCGTCAAGAAGCTGAGGCGGCCAATGCGGCAAAGAGCGAGTTCCTGGCCAACATGAGCCACGAAATTCGCACCCCCATGAACGCTGTAACCGGCCTGACCAGCCTGCTGCTAGACTCTCCTCTTAGCGAAGAGCAGCGCGACTACGTGGAAATGATGCGTACCAGCGGCAGCGGCCTCTTGACGCTGATCAACGACATCCTCGATTTCTCTAAAATCGAAGCAGGCAAGCTGATGATCGAACAATATCCGTTTAACCTGCGGGATTGTGTGACCGAGGCGGTTGATCTGTTTGCTGTGAAGGCCGCCCAGAAGAATATAGAGTTGATTTATTTGATCGATGCCGAAACGCCGGCGGTAATCGTTGGTGATGTGACCCGTCTGCGGCAGGTGCTGGTCAACCTCATTGGCAATGCCGTTAAGTTTACGGAAGCGGGTGAGGTGAGCGTTTTCGTAACGAGCTCAAATTTACCGGCCGGTCAGCATGAAATCCAGTTTGTTGTCGTCGATACCGGCATTGGCATTGCTCCTGAACGGCTGGACCGGCTCTTCCAGATGTTTAGCCAGGTGGATTCATCGACCACGCGTAAGTATGGTGGTTCTGGCTTGGGACTGGCCATCAGCAAAAAGTTAGCCGAAGCGATGAACGGCCGTATGTGGGTGGAAAGCGAGCCGGGCGTTGGATCGTCGTTTGCCTTTACCATCCAGGTGGAAGCGGCGTCTAATGGAGAAACGGCCGTTGCTGCCCCCGTTGATTTCAGCGGCCGGCGCGTTCTCATCGTTGACGACAACATGGTGAACCGCTTTGTGCTGCACCACACCTTAACGACCTGGCAGGCAGACGTCTGTACGGTGTCTTCGGGCAAAGAGGCGCTGGCGCTGCTGGCCCAAGGCAGTCTCTTTGATTTGGTGTTGCTAGACATGCAGATGCCGGAGATGGACGGCCGTATGGCTGCCCAAAAGATTCGCCAACTGCCCCAGGGTGCGCAGCTGCCCATCACTTTGCTCACATCACTGGGCTTTGTACCCGATGAAGCCGGGCTTTTTACGCGGCAAATGCAAAAGCCGATCAATCCAACTGATTTGAAGCAGATTTTGCAGCAGATTACGCTGGGGAAATTGACGTGTGATCGGGAACGGCCGAATGGCGACAGTGAATTTAACGCTAACCTGGCCCAAGAGATGCCGCTGCGCATTTTGCTGGCAGAAGATAATCTCATCAACCAAAAAGTGGCGCTGCGTCTGCTCAGCCGCCTGGGCTATGGGGCCGATGTCGCCGGCAACGGCATTGAAGCGCTGGAAGCGCTGCATCGGCAAGATTACGACGTAATTTTAATGGACATCCAAATGCCGGAAATGGACGGTATCGAAGCCACGCACTGCATTCGCCGCGATTTACCCCACTGGCGGCAGCCCCGCATTATTGCCCTCACGGCCAATGCCCTGGAAGGAGACAAAGAGAAATACCTGGCTCAGGGCCTGGACGATTACGTCAGCAAGCCGGTCCACGTTCAAGAGCTTACGGCCGCACTCATCCGTTGCCACCGCTACTTGTCAATCCGAACGCAGTGAGGAATCCTTCTCCTTACATCGTTGAAAGATTCCTCGTTTCACTCGGAATGACAGGCAGGGCGATTTCGTAGAGACTACCTGATCACTCTGGAATGTTAGGACTGCCGGTCTTGGTTACGGTTGTTGTGCCTGGCCGGAATTGGGATCGATCATCAGCGAAGAGACATCGACGACCTCAAAGTCTGAGCCGGTGATGACGTCTATTTCGTGCAGGTGATCATTGTTCCAGCGCTCATCAGGCACGCCGGAAATGTACCAGGCAGAGCCGTTGTCGGCCAAGATGATGCCATACGTTTTAAACGCCTGCAGAATTACCTGTATTTCTGGCGAAAAGCCGGAAATATCGTAACTGGCTTTGAGACGCAGGCGCAACCCCATTGGTGGGTAGTTGCTGCCCGTCAGGCTGGAAGCATCATGGCGAGCCGGCCAGATGTGGGCCGCCTGGGTTTGCGGGGCGGTAAAGCGAATCGCGTGCCGAATTTCGCCGGAGGCTACCTCATCGTAGCGTACCAGGCCGGGCAAAATGGGCAGCCCGGCGGCATCGGCCGAAGTCCAGCCGTCCGGGCGCAAATCGTGAGAACGTAGATCATACAGTGCGCCATTGGCCGCTTCCCAACTGCCATTTCCCTGGGGGAAAGCATAAAACATCTCGTACAAAATGCAGTTATCCCGATCCAAAACCAGCACGTGCCGGTCACCTGTGGCGTCCGGACCGCCTTCAATGGGCGCATCGGGGGGAATGGGGTAAGGGCCAGGGTCGCTTTCACTCGGATACGAGCTGAAGGTAACGGTCACCTTTGGCTGGCTGCCGGGTACATCGACGTAGGGAATGCCGATGGGGCTGTTGGAGCCGGGCGGCCAGACGCCGGAACCGAAGTCGGCATGGAGGCCCACGTTTGCGCCGATGCTGTTGATGTAGTTGGCCGAGTTGGGGTGCCCCGGCAGCGTGTCGATAGGGGTGTTCCAGATGTTGTCACCGGGGAAGATGTCGCAGCCGGCAATTTGGGGCGGGGGCGTGCCGGGCTTGGTAACCAGAGGCAGGAAAAGGTCATCGCTGCTGCCCGTAGGTGTTGTGGGGTTTTGGGCAATAGCGCGGTGGTTGAATACGGCCGTTCCCAACCCCACCACTAAAATCCCCAACACAGCAGCCAACCAAAACCAATGTGTTTGCCAAAAATTCGTCATAAGAGCCTCAAATTAATTCTCTGCGCCTCCGCGGGGTCCATAGACGCTAAACATTGAAGCGAAAATAGATGACGTCTCCGTCCTGAACCACGTACGATTTGCCTTCTACGCGCATGGCTCCGGCGGCCTTGACGGCCGTTTCCGAGCCAAACTCAATAAACGTATCATAAGGAATCACCTCAGCCCGGATAAACCCTTTCTCAAAGTCGGTGTGGATAACGCCGGCCGCCTGGGGGGCGGTGCTGCCCCGGCGCACCGTCCAGGCGCGGGCTTCCCGATTGTTTTTGGTGAAAAAACTGATGAGGTCCAGCATAGCGTAGCTGCGCCGGATGACCTGGGCCAGCCCGCCTTCTTCAATGCCGGCCAGCGCCAGGAATTCTTCTCGCTCGGCCGGATCCAGGCTGACCAGCTCTTCTTCCAGTTTGGCGCATAGCGTAACAACTTCTGCACCGTGTTCGTCAGCGATTTGGCGAACGGCCGTCACATACTCATTTTCCTCCGTCAGCGACGCTTCATCCACGTTGGCGGCATAAATCACCGGCTTGCTGGTTAAAAAGCGCAGCTCTTTGACTAACTCTCCATATGGTTCACTGTCCGATTCGGCATATGCGGAAACGGGCTGGCCGGCAGCGAGGAGGGCTTGTAGGGATTCTGCCGTTTCCAGAACGGGCAGCAGCTTTTTATCTCCCTTTACCTGCCGCGTCAGCTTTTCGATTTTGCGCTCAAGCTGCTCCAGATCGGCCAGCATCAGCTCCGTATTGACAATCTCAATGTCAGTGAGAGGATCCGGCTGTGGGCTGATGTGCACCACGTTGGGATCGTCAAAGCAGCGCACCACATGTACCACCGCATCGGCGTCGCGAATGTTGCCCAGGAACTGGTTGCCCAATCCTTCCCCTTTGCTGGCACCTTTCACCAGTCCAGCGATATCCACAAATTCAATTGTGGCGTGAATAACGTTTGGCACGGCGACCAGCCGCGCCAGGGTATCTAAACGCGCATCTGGTACGGGCACAACCGCCTTATTCGGTTCAATGGTGCAGAAGGGATAGTTGGCAACGGCCGCATTTTGCGCTTTGGTCAGGGCGTTAAACGTTGTGCTTTTACCCACGTTAGGCAAGCCAATAAGTCCAATTTGTAATGCCATCTCTTTATTTTACCTGGAACCGGCAGTCACTGCGAAGGTGGTAAATTGCTTTGTTCCCGGAACTTTTACCGACTCTCTGCCGTCTACCAAGTAGTTTCCAAATCGGCTATCATTCTGTTT
Organism: uncultured Anaerolineaceae bacterium; assembly: GCA_937967805.1. The sequence goes on along the minus strand of CALBTC010000513.1, from coordinate 14,174 downwards.
ACCAATCAACCTTGACCAGCTTGCCGGGCACAGGTCAAGGTGCATCAAAGGAACGGGTACAACATGTCTCAACCAACAGGATCAGGTAACATATGGCAGCGCCGCCCTATCATCGGCGGCGTTGTTGCGCTTCTTATCATTGTTGTCGCCGGTATAACCATCTGGTATTTTCAGCAGCAAGACCAGCCGGATGGCGGTGATGACTTTACCACGCCAACGCTGCGTACGGAAACGGCCGTTATCAGCGGCAGCGGCATCGAAAGCGCCGGATTCGCTTCGCCGAACACCACCGCCGCCGCTCTGCTCATCCGCCTCAGCGAGGGCCAGGCATTGCCTGATGAATTCCTGGCCAATCCCCTGGTGACGGGCGATCCGCTAACAGAAGACGAAATCGCCCAGATTTTGGCGCGTCTGCCGGAACTCACCGGTGAGATTGAGGACGAGCAGCCTTTCAACCTGCCCGATGAGCTCTTGCCGCCGCCGCGCCCCGGCACCACCGTCAGCCAGCCCTTCCCGCCACCGCCCGCCGAAGCTGCCCCACCCGCCGTGCCCGATGGCCCGCTGCAACTGCTGCGCTACACGCCGGAAGGTGAAATTGGCCTGGCACCGTTCCTCAACGTGACGTTCAACCAGCCGATGGTGCCCCTGACCGATCTCACCAGCCTCAGCGAAGCCGACGTGCCCGTGAACCTGACGCCCGATCTGCCCGGCACCTGGCAGTGGATCAGCCCGCAAACCCTGCGCTTTGAATTTGATTCTGAAGCGGTTGACCGGCTGCCGATGGCCACCGAATTTGTGGCCGAAGTTCCGGCAGGTACCGTCTCTGCCACTGGTAATGAACTGGCCGAAACGGTGCGCTGGACCTTCAGTACCCCGCCGGTACAGATGGTGAACAACTATCCGCCACAATATCAGGCGCAGCCGCTGGAGCCGGTCATCTTCATCGCTTTTGACCAGTTGATTGAGCCAACGGCCGTTCTCCGCACCATCCAACTCACCGCCGACGGCGATACACAAGCTATCCGCCTGGCAAACCCTGATGAAATTGAGGCCGATGATCAGGTGAGCCGCCTGGCCGAGTCCGCCCGTGAGGGGTATTGGCTGGCGCTGCGTCCGGAACAAGCGCTGCCCGCCGATGCCCAAATTATCGTTACCGTTGGTCCCAATACGCCCTCCGCCGAAGGGCCGCGCCTGACCCAGGAAGCGCAAAGCTTCAACTTTCACACCTATCCGCCGCTGCGCCTGACGCGCCACACCTGCGGCTGGTATGAAGATGAATGCCCGCCGCTGACCCCGTTTATCATCGAATTCAACAATCCGCTCGATCCCGAAGCGTTTAGCGAAACCATGATTCGCATCGAGCCGGAGCTGCCCGGCGCGTCGGTGCAGCTTAACTACAACAGCCTCACCATTCAAGGCCTAACCAAAGGGCGCACCCGCTACGAGGTTACCATCGACGGCAGCCTGACTGACGCGTTTGGCGAGACGTTGGGCGATGAAGAAACCGTGCGTTTTCGGGTGGATACGGCCGTTCCCTTCATCAGCGGCCCGCGAGACATGCTTGTCACCACCGACCCCTCCGCCAGCGACCCCAGCCTGACGCTGTACGTGATGAACTACGAGGAACTGCATGTGCGGATGTACGCCGTCAGCCCGGAAGAGTGGGATGCTTACATAGCTTACCGCCGCGATTTTGACCAGCAGGATGAGCTGCCCACGCCGCCCGGCGATCTGGTGTTTGACGAGATGGTGCCAGTTGACTATGAAGAGGATGTGTTGACGGAAACGGCCGTTTCCCTCAGTGAAGCGATTGAAGGCGAAACCGGCCATCTCATCGTGGTGGTCCAGCCGCCCCGACTGCCGCGCGACATTTGGGAACGGCGCAGCCAGACCATCCACACCTGGGTGCAGGTCACCCAAATTGGCCTCGATGCCCTGGCCGACCACGAGCAGGTGGTCGCCTGGGCTACCAACCTGGCCGACGGCGCCCCGCTCAGCGGCGTTAACATCAGCGGCAGCCAAAACGACGTCAATGCCGCCACCGATGGCAATGGATTGGCCTGGTTTGATCTGCCCGGCAGCGGCCTGACCTGGCTGGTAGCCACCCAGGGTAACGACAGCGCCATCTTGCCCACCAGCTACTCGTATTGGGAAGAAGACGGCTGGCGACCGCGTGCCTTGCAGGAAGAACTGCGCTGGCACATCTTTGACGACCGGGCAATGTACCGTCCCGGCGAGACGGTGCACATTAAAGGCTGGCTGCGCCACGTCAGCGGCGAGGGCACCATCATGCTGCCCGGCAATCGCGTGAGCCAAATCAGCTATGTTACTTATGATTCGCAGGGAAACATCATTGTGGAGGGAACGGCCGAACCCAACGCTTTCGGCGGCTTCGATTTCACCGTTGACCTGCCCGATAACAGCAATCTGGGCTACGCCTACATGGAATTCCGGGCCAATGGCCAATACGCTTCCCATGAATTCCAGATTCAAGAGTTCCGCCGTCCCGAGTTTGAGGTGAGCGCCCGCCAGGAAAGCGTGGGTCCCTACGTGGTAGGTGATGCGGCGACCGTCGCCGTGACCGCCAGCTATTTTGCCGGCGGCCCCCTGCCCAATGCCGACACCAACTGGCTGGTCACTTCTACGCCCACCTACTACTCGCCGCCCGGCTGGCCCGAATTCACTTTTGGCACCTGGACGCCGTGGTGGTATTTCGACGATTTTTATTACGGTGCGGAAGTCGAATACGTTGATTTTGGCTTCCCTGGCCCATCGGGACCGGGCCAGGTGGCCGAGACGTTCGCCGGGCTGACAAACGCCGGGGGCGAGCATTTCTTGCAGATTGATTTTGAAGCATTGGAAGGCAATCGGCCGTTTACCGTGCGTGCCGAAGCGACGGTGATGGACATCAACCGGCAGGCGTGGTCATCCAGCACCAACCTGCTGGTGCATCCCGCCGACCTGTACGTGGGGCTGCGCAGTCCCAGCACTTTTGTGGAGCAGGGGGAACCGCTGGCAATTGAAGCCATCGTCACCGATATTGATGGTGCGGCAGTGGTTGGTACGGCCGTTTCCATCGAAGCTGCCCGGCTGGAATGGAACTACCGCGATGGCCAGTGGCGCGAAGAGGCGGTTGATACGCAAACGTGTGAGGTCACCTCTGCTGCCGAGCCAGTAGAGTGCAGCTTCAGTACCGAAGTGGGCGGCACGTATGAAATCACGGCCGTTCTCACAGATGCCCAGGGCAACCAAAACCAGAGCCGGCTCACCCGCTGGGTCAGCGGCGGCAAGCGTCCCGTGCAGCGTAACGTCACCCAAGAAGCCGTTACCCTCATCCCTGATCAAGAAGAATATCAGCCAGGTGACGTGGCCGAAATCCTGGTGCAGTCGCCGTTTAGTCCGGCCGAAGGCTTGGTGACGCTCAACCACGGCGGCATTGTCTCCACCGAGCAGTTTGCCCTGGATGACGGCAGCACCACGCTGCAAATCCCCATCAGCGAAGGCCACATCCCCAACCTGACGGTGCAGGTGGACCTGGTTGGCTCGGCACCCCGCACCGACGATGATGGCGAGGAGCTGCCCGACGTGCCGCCGCGCCCGGCCTTTGCCACCGGATCGCTCAACCTGAGCGTGCCGCCATACAGCCGGGAACTGAGCATTGCCATTGCCCCGCAGTCGGATAGCTTGCAACCGGGGGCGGAAACGGCCGTTTCCCTCACCGTCACCGATGCCAACGGCCGGCCCGTGCCCAACGCCGAGGTGGCCCTGGTGGTCGTTGATGAAGCGATTCTGGCCCTGACCAACTACCAGCTAGTGAATCCGCTGGACATTTTTTACAGAACGCAGTGGAGCTGGACGGAGAGTCGTTACGGCCGTAGCAGCATCATCCTGGCCAACCCTGAATCCCTGTCGGACGAGGTTAGCGGCGGCGCCGCGCAGACGGTTGAGGTGACACGCGTTGTTACCGAAATGGTGGTCGAAGAAGGTGAGGCAATGGAAGAATCAACCGCTGATATGGACTTTGCAGCCGAGCCTGCACCAGCAGATGGCGCGCTGGCGGGAGATGATGCCGCCCAAACCCCCATTGATCTGCGCACCAATTTTGATCCGCTGGCCGTCTTTGCCCCGACTGCCCCGACCAATGCCGCCGGGCAGGCCGAAGTCAGCTTTTCCTTGCCTGATAACCTGACACGCTACCGCATCATGGCCGTGTCCGTGGCCGGCGACAATCTGTTTGGCGCGGCGGAGAGCAACCTGACGGCGCGGCTGCCGTTGATGGTACGGCCGTCGGCCCCCCGTTTCCTCAACTATGGCGACCAGTTTGAGCTGCCCGTCGTCGTACAAAATCAGACCAACGAGTCGATGGAAGTGGAGGTGGTGCTGGACGTGACCAACCTCACCCTGACGGCCGGAGCCGGCCAGCGGGTGCTGGTGCCGGCTAACAACCGGGTAGAGGTGCGCTTCCCGGCCACGACCAACAGCGCCGGCACGGCCCGCTTCCAGGTTGCGGCCGTTTCTGGTTCCTACGCTGACGCCGCCAACGGCGAACTGCCCGTCTACACGCCGGCCACCACCGAAGCATTTGCCACCTACGGCACGCTGGATGAAGGCGCGGTGGCCCAGCCGTTTGTCATGCCCGATGGCGTCATTGCCGGCTATGGCGGGCTGGAGATCAACACCTCCTCCACGGCGCTGCAAGCATTGACAGACGCGGTGCTGTATCTCACTAGCTCCCGCTACGATTCGGCCGATGAGCTGGCCTCGCGCATTCTTACCGTCGCCGCTTTGCGCGATGTGCTGACGGCGTTTGAGGCCGAAGGCTTGCCGGAGCCGGGTGAGATGGAAACGGCCGTCATCCGTGACATCGAACGGCTGCAAGGGTTGCAAAACCCCGATGGCGGCTTCCCCATCTGGGAGCGCCACCGAGAATCGTATCCTTTCCACACGGTGCATGTGGCCCATGCCCTGGCCGTAGCCGGCCAGAAGGGGTTTGCCGTGCCGAGCGAGATGCAGGCCAGCGTGCAAAGCTATTTGCAAAACATCGAGAGCCATTTCCCGTCATGGTATAGCCAGGACGTGCGCTGGGGGCTGAGCGCTTACGCGCTTTACGTGCGCCATCTGGCCGGTGATAGCGACTTCGCCAAGGCGCGCGCCCTGCTGGAAGAAGCGAGCATCGAGAATATGCCAATGGAAGCCCTGGCCTGGCTGTGGGACATCCTGGCCGACGATCCAGCCTCGGTAGAGGACGTGGCGGCGATTCGCCAATTCATCAGCAACCGGGCCGTGGAAACGGCCGATGCGGCCAACTTCACCACCGCCTACGGCGACGACGCTTACCTGATGCTGCACTCCGATCGGCGCACCGATGGCATTGTGCTGCAATCGTTGATCAACCAGGCGCCGGAAAGCGACCTGATTCCCAAGGTGGTCAACGGCCTGCTGGCCCACCGCACCCGCGGCCATTGGGGGACCAGCCAGGACAATGTGTTCATCCTGCTGGCGCTAGACAGCTACTTCAACACCTTCGAGGCTGAAACGCCGGACTTTGTGGCCCAGCTTTGGCTGGGGCAAACTTACGCCGGAGCCCAGGAATTTGTTGAGCGCAGCACGGAGCGCTATCTGACAGAAATTCCGATGAGCTATCTGGACGAGGAGCAGGTGGGGGATGTGATTGTGAGCGTGGATGGAGACGGCCGTCTCTACTACCGCCTATCACTCAACTATGCCCCGACCGATCTCACGTTGGACCCGCTCAATCGCGGCTTTGTGGTGCAGCGCACCTACGAAGGCGTCGATAATCCCGAGGATGTGTTCCAGGATGCTGACGGAATCTGGCACATCCGGCTGGGGGCGCGGGTGCGTGTGCGCCTGACGCTGGTGGCCGACAACCGCCGCTACCACGTCGCCCTGGTTGATCCGCTGCCGGCCGGCCTAGAACCGGTCAACCCGGCGCTGGCCGTCTCGCAAAGCGTGCCGCAGAACCCGGACACCGAGGATTTCCCCTGGTGGTACTGGTGGAACTGGTATGATCACCAAAACATGCGGGATGAACGGGTCGAGGCGTTTGCCGCGCTGCTGTGGGAAGGGTCGTACACCTACGAGTACGTCGCCCGCGCCACTACGCCCGGCACCTTTGTCACGCCGCCGACCAAGGCAGAAGAGATGTATTCGCCGGACGTTTTTGGCCGCAGCAGCAGCGATGTGGTGATTGTGGAATAATACTTCTTCAGATTGGTCCAATCTTCAAGATTGGACCAATCTAGAAACGGGAGATTCAAATGCACTTTAATCTGGTTTTTGAAGGGGGTGGTGCCAAAGGAGCCGTTTTTGTTGGCGCGATGCGGGAATTTGAAAGGCAAGGGCATAGTTACGGCCGTCTGCTGGGTACGTCTGCCGGCGCCATCACAGCGACCCTCCTGGCTGCCGGCTATTCCGCGAATGAGATGTTGGTCCAGATTAACGAAAAGCTGTCCGACGGTTCACCCCGGTTCTCCACTTTTATGGACGTTGCCGACACAATTTCTGATGCTGATTGGGAAAACAGCGTTCTCTTCAAACTGTTCAAACAAATTGATTGGCCCCTGATTCCCGAAGCAATTGAAGGCCGCATGGATGATTTTGTTATCAAACAGCTCACGCAGATGAAAGTATACCGTCTGCTCTTTACCTTTATGGAACTGGGCGGTTTTTACGCTGGCAATGCGTTTTTGGAGTGGCTGCGGGAGAAACTGGATTTAAACGGCCGTAACCTGGGGCAGGCCACCCTGGCCGAATTTTACGAACACACGGGCAAAGATTTGAACGTGGTTGCTTCAAACATCACAGATGGCGGCATCCTGGTATTGAACCATCGCACTGCGCCGAATTGTCCCGTGGCCTGGGCCGTGCGCATGTCGATGAGCATTCCGTTTATCTGGCAGGAAGTACGCTGGCGGCAAGCCTGGGGAGCTTATCGTGGCCGCGACATCAGCGGACACGCCATTGTTGACGGCGGCCTAAACTCAAATTTTCCCATTCGACTGTTGATCTCACGCAGCCCCGATGTGATTGCAGCGATGGGGCCGCACGACGGCACTTTTGCGCTGGGTCTGCTCATTGATGAAACAAAACCGGTGGCCAATAGTGGGTCCGGCACGGCTGGTACGCATTTTGGATTTGCTCAGGAAATAAAGAACCTGCCCATTGTGCGCCGAGTCTCTGACCTGGTCAATACGATGACCAACGCCTACGACAAAACCATCATCGACGCTTACAAGGACGGAGTTTGCCGCCTGCCGGCCCAGGGGTACGAAACCACCGATTTTGACATGAGCGATGCGCGCACGGCCGCTCTGGTTACAGCCGGAGAACGTACGATGCGCGAATTTTTCCGGACCTTTAAACTTCCATCGTAAATCACGGCTTTCGCCGCTATAATTCCCCCCATGCTCAACCTGATTTTTTTTGTGATTGGCCTGCTGGCGGCTGTCATCATCAACGCGCTGGCCGATTATTTGCCGTCATCCCACACGCCCTTGCGGCCGCAATGGCACACCTGGGGCTGGTCACAGCGCAAACGGCCGCTTCTCGTGTTCATCTTCACGCCGCTGGTGTTGGGCAGTTTGCCTTTTTTCTTGGAGAATGTGGTGGATACGGCCGTCAACAGCTTTCACATCAGTGTCCTCATCCTCATCATCGTTACCGACCTGGAGCACAAGCTTATTTTTGATATTGTGACCATTCCGGCGGCGGTGATTGCCCTGCTCACCAGCCTGCTGGTCAGCCCGGCCGAAAACAACATTCGGCTGGCCGTGATTGGCGCCATTGCCGGCTACGCCATCTTCTTTTTGCTCTACTGGGTGGCCCAGCTCATTTACGGCCCGGGGCGCGGCGCGTTGGGCGCGGGCGACGTGAAGCTGGCGATGCTCATGGGGGCGATGCTTGGCTTCCACCGCATCTTTTTTGCCTTGATTTTGGGCATCTTTTTGGGCGGCTTTTTCTCCTTGCTGCTGTTGGTTAGCCGCCGCGTCAACCGGGACACGGCGCTGCCCTACGGCCAATACCTGGCCCTGGGCGGCATCATCATGCTCATCTGGGGCGCGCAATACGTCCAGCAATTTTTGAATTAACCGCAGAGGACGCAAAGTGCGCAAAGCTTTTTTTCATTTCTTTGCGTTCTTTGCGCACTTTGCGGTAAAAAGTAGTGATCATGCAGGTGACGATTATTGAGAGATTAAAGGAAGCGGGCATTGTGGTGGCGCTGCCGTGGGATTTGCCGCTGGCCGCGATTTTGCCCATTGCCGATGCGCTGCTGGCGTCGCCTATTTTGGCGGTGGATGTGGCTTTTGGTGGCGACGAACTGCCGCAGCTGCTGCACGATTTGCGCCGGCGGGCCGGAGATAAGTTGCTGATTGGGGTGAGCGGGGTGGAAACGGCCGTTCAGCTCCACTCCCTGCAAAACAGCCCCATCGACTACATCTCCTCCCCCCGACTGGATGATGAACTGCTGATAGGCTGCCAAAATGGCGGCATGACCTATTTGCCTGGGGTGATTAGCGTTCTGGCGGCTCAGGCTGCACAGCAAAAGGGCTGCGGCAGCATACGCCTGCGCACTGGCGGTCCCGGTGGGTCCGATTACGTCCGCGCCATCCGCCAGGTGCAGCCGGATTTGGGCCTCATTGTTGAAACAGAATTAAATCCTGCAGAAGTGTACAGCTACCGGCAGGCAGGTGCAGCGGCGCTGGTCATCGGCGCGCCGCTTTTCACCGGGCACAACCAAACGATGGCCGATCTCATCGCCCAGGCCAGAATTTTCACCCAGGCATGGCAGGATGGTGGTAGCTGGCAGGAAAAACGCGCCCAGAACGGCCGTTACTAAAAAACAATTCACCGCGGAGAACGCGGAGAGCGCTGAGTTTTTTCTCCGCGTCCTCTGCGCCCTCCGCGGTTAAAGAAATAAAAGATGACACAGATTACAATACGGCCGTTAGCCAGCCACGACGATTATCAACAAACGCGCCAAATCCACATGGCCACCTGGGGCGTGGAAGCTGCCGAAACCATCCCGCCCTTGACGGTACATGCCTTGCAGCACAACGGCGGCACCGCATTAGGCGCCTACGATGGTGACCGGCTGGTGGGGTATATTTTGGGAACATTGGGCACGATTGAAGCGCCAAACCGCATCGACCAAATTGCTGCTGCCCGATTAAAAATGTACTCGGTGATCATGGGCATCTTGCCCGAATACCAGAGCCGGGGGATTGGCACGCAGCTCAAGCTGGCCCAGCGCGAGGCGGCATTGCGCGACGGTATCCGGCTGATTACCTGGACGTATGATCCGCTGGAGAGCCGCAACGGCCGTCTCAACATCGGCAAGCTGGGGGCGGTGTGCCACAAATATTACCGCGACTTCCACGGGCCGATGGCCGGACGCAACGCCGGGCTGTCCAGCGACCGCTTTGACGTGGAGTGGTGGGTGACCAGCAATCGGGTTGAAGGGCGCGTGGCGCAGCAGCGACGGCCGTTGACTCTGGACGCCATGCGCGGGGCCGGGGCAGTTGTCGTCAACGAAGCCCAATTTGACGACAGTGGCTTGCCCATCCCGCCGCTAGAATTTGCGCGTAGCGACAATAACCTGCTGTTGGCAGAAATCCCGGCAGAGATTCAGGCGCTCAAGGCAGCCGATTTAGCATTGGCCAAACAGTGGCGGCAGCACACGCGGCAGCTGTTTGAGCATTATTTTGCCGCCAACTTTGCCGTGACTGACTTTGTGTTTCAGCCTGGGGCGGACGGCCGTTCTCGCAGCTTCTACCTGCTAACTCACAACGATTCATGAAAGTTGCTAGCTGCCAGCGGCTGGTGATTAGTAGCAAACCGTCACTGGCCACTAGCCACCAGAAACTAACCACTAAAACTATGAAGATTGAACGCATAGACCTTTATCACATTTCCATGCCGTTGGTGTCGCCGTTTGGCACCAGCTTTGGCATGCAGCAGCAGCGGGACGCGCTGATTTTGGCTTTGCACAGCGAAGGTTTGATTGGCTGGGGCGAGTGTGTGGCCACCAATGATCCGGGCTACAGTTATGAAACGGCCGTCACCGCCTGGCACATCCTGTCCGACTTTCTCATTCCCACGGTGCTGGGCCAAAACCTGGAAGAGCCGGAGCAGCTGTCCGGTTGGCTGAACAAGGTGCGCGGCCACCCGCTGGCCAAGGCGGCGCTGGAGCAGGCGGTCTGGGACGTTACGGCGCAGCGGGATGGCCTTTCTTTTGCCCAGAAGCTGGCCCAACCGTATCCGGCAGGGCCGCGTGAGCGCGTCAAAGTTGGCGTGAGCATCGGCACGCAGCCCAGCATTGCCCAGACAATGGATGTCATTGCTAAACATTTGGACGAGGGATACGGCCGTATCAAGCTCAAGATTAAGCCGGGCTGGGACGTGAAGCTGGCCTGGCAGGCGCGCCACACCTTCCCAGACGTGCCTATCATGCTCGACGCCAACTCGGCCTACACGCTGGACGACGCCGTCATCTTCCAGGCGCTGGACGACCTGGACCTGCTGATGATTGAGCAGCCGCTGGGCTACGAAGACATTTACGACCACAGCAAATTACGGCCGCAAATCAAAAGCCCGCTCTGCCTGGATGAAAGCATTCATTCGGCCGATGATGCCCGCCTGGCCATAGCCTTGCAAGCGTGCGACATCATCAACGTCAAGCCGGCGCGGGTCAGCGGCTGGACCGAAGCGCGTAATATCCACGATCTGGGCGTGGCTCACGAGTTGGGCTTGTGGGTAGGCGGCATGTTGGAAACCGGCGTGGGACGCGCCGCCCAACTGGCCCTGGCCTCACTGCCCGGCTTCACGCTGCCCGGCGACATCTCCGCCACCGCCCGTTACTACGAACACGACATCGCCACTTCGTTTTTCCTCAACGCAGAAGACAGCACCATCACTGTCCCTACAGGGCCAGGCCTGGGCATTGAGGTAGATATGAATCGGCTTAAAGCGGTAACTTTACGCGAAGAAACCTTCACATTATAGGGTAGGTGTCATACCCGCGAAGGCGGGTATCCATTTCTTTAAAAGGGTGGATTCCGGCGAAGGTAGGAATGACATTCTGGTTTTGACGCTTAATTTGCGCTTTTAGATTTGCGCTTTATGATTCGATGATTCAATCCAAAACTACATTTTAGATTGGTCCAATCTTTAAGATTGGACCAATCTACGCCGAGGGAATTATGTTTGAAGATAAAACAATTGCATTTATTGGCAGCGGGGTGATGGGCGAAGCGATGATTCGCGGCCTGCTGGCGCAAAAGAGCGTGCTGCCCAACCAGATTTTAGCTGCCGATCCATGGGGCCAGCGGCGCGAAGAACTCAAAGATCGGTACGGCATCAGCACGATCAGCGACAATCGGGAAGCGGCTGAAAATGGGCAAATTGTGGTCCTGTCGATCAAGCCGCAAACGCTGCCTTACGTCTTGCCGGAAATTCGCGGCCACCTGCGCCGGCAGGATTTGCTGCTTTCCATTTTGGCCGGCGTGCCCATCAAAAAATTGGCAGACGGGACGGCTCATGCGGCCGTAGTCCGAGCCATGCCCAACACACCGGCCCAAATTGGCCAGGGCATCACCGTCTGGACCGGCACGCCGGAGGTGACCGAAGTGCAAAAGCAGCAGGCGCAGGCGATTTTGGCCTCGCTGGGGCAGGAAATTTACGTAGACGAGGAAGATTATCTGGACATGGCCACGGCATTGAGCGGTTCCGGACCGGGCTACGTCTTCATGATGATGGAGGCGCTGATCGATGCGGGTGTGCATTTGGGCTTCTCGCGCCGCATTGCCGAGCAGCTTGTTTTCCAGACGATGATTGGCTCGGTCAACTACGCGATGGAGTCGGGCAAGCACGTTGCCGAGCTGCGCAACCAGGTGACATCCCCTGGCGGCACAACGGCCGCAGCCCTCTACCACATGGAAAAAGGCGGTTTACGCACCGTCATCTCGCGCGGCATCTGGGCCGCCTATGAACGCTCCGTCTCCCTGGGCAAGGGCAAGGCGGAGGAAGACCCGGAGGGTTGACGGTTATCGGTAATCCGTAATCGGTGAACGGTAAACCGATTACCGATTACCGCTCACCGTAAGAATGTCCCCCACTGTTTTACTGCAACACGGCCGTTTCTGGCGCAGGTTTCAAGAGCCGTTGCGGGTGGTAACGGCCGTATCTCCCCAAGAAGTTTTACCCGCGTTGGTTGAGTTGGAAACGGCCGTTCGGGCCGAAAATCTCTACGCTGCTGGATTTATGACTTATGAAGCGGCCGCCGCATTTGATCTGGCCGTTCATGCGCCATTGGACGGGCTGCCGCTGCTGTGGTTTGGCTTGTTTGAAGCATTCGAGGAGATTAGAGAACCTGTCCTGAGCCTGACGAAGGATTGGAGATTGGAGATTGAGCAATCTCTAATCTCTAATCTCCAATCTCCAACCGTAGGCGATTGGCAGCCCGCCATCAGTCGCACCGACTACGATACTGCCATCCAGCAAATCAAGGACCACATCGCGGCTGGGGATACCTACCAGGTGAATTACACCTTTCCCCAGCACGCCAGCTTTGCCGGGGAGCCGCTGGCTTATTTCGGTGAATTGGTGGCGGCGCAGCAGGCTAACTATGCTGCATACCTGGACATTGGCCGTTTTGCCATTTGTTCGGCCTCACCGGAGCTGTTTTTTGGTTTGGACGGTACGCGACTGTACTCAAAGCCGATGAAGGGAACGGCCGTGCGTGGCCTCACCCTGGCGCAAGACAACGCCAACATCGCCTGGCTGGCCCAATCGGAGAAAAACCGGGCGGAAAACGTGATGATCGTGGATATGATCCGCAATGACATGGGGCGAGTGGCCGATGTAGGCAGCGTACGCGTCCCCAGGCTGTTCGAGGTGGAGCGCTACCCCACGCTGCTGCAAATGACCTCAACCGTGGAGGCCCAAACCCGCGCTCCGCTGAGCCAGATTGTGGCCAACATGTTTCCCTGCGCCTCCATCACCGGCGCGCCCAAGGTGGGCACAATGGAAATCATCAAAGAATTGGAGCCACAGCCACGCGGCATTTACACCGGCTCAATTGGCTTCATTGGCCCCGATGGCCAGGCGCAGTTTAACGTGGCTATTCGCACCGTGTTGGTGGACCGGGAGCAAGAGCGTGCCACATACGGCGTGGGCAGCGGCATCGTCTGGGATTCGGTGGCGGCGGATGAGTATGAGGAGTGCCGGGTGAAATCAAAAGTGCTGACGGAAAAACGGCCGTCTTTCCAACTGATCGAAACGATGCTGTGGCAGCCAGAGGGGGGCATCTTTTTGCTGGATGAGCATGTGGCGCGGCTGCGCAGTTCGGCCGAATATTTTGGGATTGAGTGGGAGGAAACGGCCGTACTCACTGAACTCAACGCACTGACCAAAACCTTCACTGAGCCAGTCAAAGTGCGTCTGCTTTTGGCGCAAGACGGCACCTTTACGCTGCAAACTGTTCTGCTGAGCGTAGGGGCGCTGCCCCAGCCGGTGCGGGTCGGGCTGGCAATGGAGCCAATCGATTCGCAAACCGTCTGGCTGTACCATAAAACCACCCGCCGCGAGTTGTATGACACAGCCCGCGCTTCCCGCCCGGAGTGCGACGAGGTGATCCTGTACAATGAGCGCGGCGAACTGACGGAGGCAGGCAGTGCCAACATCGCCCTGCTGCTAAATGGCGAATTGGTGACGCCACCCATTGAATCTGGCCTTCTAGGCGGCACGTTCCGCAGCTACCTGCTCAAAAACTCTCAAGGTTGGCAAAACCCTGGCGGCTTACCCTTGCGCGAAAAAGTTCTGTACCTTGCTGATTTGGAGCGGTGTGAGGGAATTTATTTGCTGAATTCGGTTAGGGGGTGGGGAACGGCCGTTAAAGCACTATGAACTTTTCAGCTTGGCATGCAGTTGTTGCACAAAATCCGCGTGTTCCCTTGACTTCAATCCTTCCTGCAGTACGGCCAGCACGGTAGCCATATTACCTTCTAGCAGCGCCTTTGCTTCCAGCCAGAGGCCGGGAAAGGTTTCGCTGCGCAAAATGCCGCGCTCGCCGGCCTGCTGCGGTTCATACACGCCGTCACGTAGGACAAACCAGGCGATTTGCTGCTCGTAGGCCAGCAGCACAATGTATTCCGGCA
>CALBTC010000512.1 GCA_937967805.1 uncultured Anaerolineaceae bacterium | reverse complement strand
GTTGTGTAAAAAGAAGGGAGCCGGTATCCTAAAAAGTTAGACTAATAACCTTATAGGAGGATACCATGACTCCCCAGCAGGAGAGTACACAACAAGAGAAAGTAAGTCAAACTGAATTTCACGAATTGGTGCGCGAAAAATTACGAGAAGCGGTGCGGTATACGCTAATCCAGGTGTTGGAGGCAGAAGTCGAAGCCTGCATCGGGGCCGCCGCCTATGAACGGGTGGCGACCCGACAGGATTACCGCAACGGACACTATTGCCGTAATTTAGTGACGGGGGTGGGCGAAGTGACGGACTTGCCGGTGCCCCGCACCCGCAACGGTTTTAAGACGAAAGTTTTCGAGCAGTATCAGCGCCGGCAGGCCGACCTGGATGAGGCCATCTGTGATATGTTCGTCAGTGGCGGCAGCACGGTCCAGGTCGGCAAAATTATCGAAACGTTGACCCGGACCAAACCCAGTCCGTCGACGGTGTCCCGGGTCTTCCACGGCCTGGAAGATGAATTTGAAAAGTGGAAAAGGCGACCGTTGGCCTCAGAATATCTCTATCTATTTGCTGATGGGACCTATTTTAGCGTCATTTACGGCCACGAGGGCCACAAAATGCCGGTTTTGGCGGTGATTGGCATCACCGTTGAAGGTCAACGAGACGTGTTAGCCTTCCGGGTAGGTGAGCGAGAAAACCAACTGGCCTGGGAAGATCTGATGGATGACCTCAAACAGCGCGGCGTTGAAAAAGTCGGTTTATGGATCACTGATGGCAACCAGGCCACCATCAATGCGGTTGAGCACAAGTTTCCTGACAGTGCCCGACAACGCTGTATCAAACACAAAATGGACAATATTCTGGGCTACATTCCCAAAAAACAGCAGGCGTTGGTCAAACCGGAACTCAAAGCCATTTTTTATCAGGCCAACCGGGAAAAAGCGGACCAGGAAGTGGCCGCCTTTATCGCCAAATATGAGCCGATTTACCCGACCGCCATTGACTGTCTGAACCGTGATCTGGAGGCTTGTCTCACCTTTTACGATTTCCCAAAACAACACTGGAAGACTATCCGCACCACCAATGTCATTGAGCGCCTGTTTCTGGAAGTCAAACGCCGTTCCAAGAAGATGGGCGCTGCCTTTCGCAATGAAAACAGCTGTTTGTTAATGTTCTATGCCGTTATTCGCAGCATCAACTTTAGGAAAATTCCTATTCCGACTAAGCAGTGAGGTAGCTCCACATTAAACCGTGCTCAGCAGGACCACTGTTGGATCAAGCGTAAAGTCTCTAAAGAAGGGCGTCCGCGTCGCTTGGGTGGCGACCAGCGAGGGGGAGGCACCTTGAACAGAAAGAGTTCTTGAATAGTCCAACGATGATCGGTCAGCCCGGCGGCAATGGCCGGGGTGCGCTTCAACCAGCGACATCTGCCGGTGGGCAACAACAAGGGCAGGCGTAGGGATTGATGATAGGTACAGAAGTTGTAGACACAGCCCAAAACATACATCCCGGCCCGCAGCGTGTCCGGTTGGCGAGCCAAAGCGCGGGTGCGACGGGTCAGACAGGCCAGCCGTTGGCGAAAGGTGGCATTGAGCCGTTCAATGAAAGCGGTGTTGATGCCCCCCTGACCTTGGCTGAGGCCGATGAGCCGCTCAATCAACTGGGGACACCCCTGGACTACCCGACGGTGGAGGGTCAATTGGCCCTGGCTGCGCTGCTTGACCACTTGGACGATGGCGATCTGGTCCCAAGGGCGCAACTGACAGCGCCCCAACTGACCGGCCCGAGGCACTTTGGAGCGAAACGCTTGTTGAAAAGCCCGGACGTAACTGGGCAAACCATCCACCGCCAGCAACAGGGGGCGACACAGGGCCACCCGACGCACCTGAGCCACCACAGCTCGGATCAAGCTCTTGTCTCGCCGGGGGCTGATCACCCCGCCCAACCACAACCGGGTCGAGACCATGATCGCCATGGCCAGCCAGAGGGTGCCGCCTTGGATTTTGGCTTTGATTTCGTCGGCCTGCACCTGCTGCAAATCAAGCTGGCTGTGGCCCACCGTATGGTCGTGCACCTGCTGACAATGGTCGCCCGCTCGTTGCCACCACCCTTTGACCGTCCGTTCATCAAAGCCAAACGCCGCCACGATCGCCGCCACCGGACAACCGTAGGCCAGCAAGGTGATCACCTGCATCACCAAGTGCCCTTCCGTTTTGAGCCGATAGAAGATCGTCCCTTTCGTCGCCGCAAACGTTGTCTCACACACCTTACATTCATATCGTCTTTCTTGCTGGCTATGCACCCTGATATTGCCTTTTCCTACCTGCCCTCTTGCCGGACACTGATAATTAGGGCAAAATACCTCTTGAGGGTTCATCTTTTGCACTCCTGGTTTTGGTCTCGCAACCGACCAGTATGCTTGATGAACCCTTTTTGTCAATTTCTTTCATCGTATTTGTTTAGCACGCTTTATTGTGGTCTTACCAGCAGTGAGCCGGCCCTAACTTTTACACAAAATTTGCAATACTACCCCCTAATCGGGGCACGCCCACCTGGGCCAGGGTAAAACTGGCCGAAACCGAGCCATATTGGCTGCCTACCACCGGGTCGCCACCTGATTCTAAATACCCAACCACAAAGGCACCGCAATAGGCGTTTCCCACCCCGGTTTCATCGACCACCGGCCCGGGCAGCGCCGGAAGCTGATGCATGGTCTGGGCCGTGCTCACCAACGAGCCGGCCGCCCCAACCGCAGCGCCAGGCAACGAACGCCGCATTCCAGCAGGGCATCCGCGTGGCTGCCCCCACCCCCCAATGTGCCCATGCTGCTGCGGCCCAGGGGGTCAATGATGTCGTCGATAATAATCATATAAGGTACAAATCTATTTTGCTTCTTGAGGCAATTGATGAGGTTTATCTGCGGCAGTAGTTGAATTACTTTGACTATGATTTGCGTACGTCGGCCATGATGGAGAATAATTATCAGCCTCGTTTCCCCATTGATCCCATCCCCGCCTTTGGCCACGGGCAAATAATTCCAAGTAAGGACCTGGACTACACGACTCTATAATATTATACAATTCATCTGGTTTTCTGGAATGCTCACGTTTTCTAGTTTTTATGATGTTTACTTGTCTTCGTCCGGGTTTTAGCGTTCTAAGCTTTCCACGTATACCAAATAGTATAATTTCCGTAGTATTTCTAAAATAAAACCCCACACCCCGACCATCCGGGCCACCATCTTTTCTAATCTTATGCCAAATGATATTCGTTTTATATTCGAACCCCCACGCCTCCATTACGTCCAGACCTTCCCTTAATAAGGCATTAGGTACCCAAAGGTACAAATGGCTATTCTCAGCCGCTACAACCGAAACTGGAATTTCTTTGATCTTTTGTAACGAAAGCGTAGGGTAACGTAACAGTCTCTTATGTTCAGGTGCCATCTTTCCTGTACGATTTGAAAACCTCCAGGGTGGATCAGCGAGTATTGC
>CALBTC010000511.1 GCA_937967805.1 uncultured Anaerolineaceae bacterium | reverse complement strand
ACGACGGCGAAGCCCCCAGCGCCGGCATCGTCACCGGCGTGGGGCGCGTGGCCGGGCTGGAATGCATGATCATTGCCAACGACCCCACGGTGAAGGGCGGCACCTACTTCCCGGAGACGGTGAAAAAGCATTTGCGCGCCCAGTACATCGTCGAGCAGAACGAGCTGCCCACTATTTACCTGGTCGATTCCGGCGGCGCGTTTTTACACCTCCAAGCCGACGTCTTCCCCGACCGGGAGCATTTTGGCCGGATTTTCTACAACATTGCCCGGATGTCGGGCAAGGGGATTATTCAGATTGCGGCCGTTTTAGGCTCGTGTACCGCCGGCGGGGCGTACATTCCGGCAATGTGCGATGAAACGATCATCGTGCAGGAGAACGGCACCATCTTTTTGGGCGGGCCGCCGCTGGTAAAGGCGGCCACGGGCGAAGAAGTCACCGCCGAGGAGCTAGGCGGGGCCGACGTGCACACCCGCCTCAGCGGGGTGGCCGACCATTTTGCCAACGACGAGCAGGAAGCGCTGGAAAAGGTGCGCGAGATTGTCAGCCATCTCAACCGGCGCAAATCGCCGCCCGTGGTCCTGCAAGCGCCGGAAGATCCGCTTTATGATCCCGAGGAGCTGTACGGCGTGGTCCCCGCCGACAGCCGCCAGACCTACGACGTGCGTGAAATCATCGCCCGGCTGGTGGATGGCTCCCGCCTGAGCGAGTTCAAAGCGCGCTACGGGCCGACGGTGGTGTGCGGCTTTGCCCATATTTTGGGCATCCCGGTGGGCATCGTGGCCAACAACGGCCTGCTCTTTAGCGAATCGGCCCTGAAGGCAACGCACTTTATCCAGCTTTGCGGCCAGCGGGGCACGCCGTTGCTCTTCATGCAAAACATCGCCGGCTTCATGGTGGGCAAGGAGTATGAAAACCGGGGCATCGCCAAGGACGGGGCCAAAATGGTGATGGCCGTGAGCAACGTCAACGTGCCCTGCATCACCCTGTTCCACGGCGTCAGCCACGGCGCGGGCAACTACGGCATGATGGGGCGGGCTTACGACCCGCGCTTTTTGTTCACCTGGCCCAACAGCCGCATCAGCGTGATGAGCGGCGAAGCGGCGGCCAACGTGCTGTGGGACGTGGGCCAGACGCGCGCCCTGCGGAAGTTTGAGAATCCCACGCCGGAGCAGATTGCCGAAACGGAAACCAGCTTCAAAAAACCCATCCTGGAGCAGTACGCTCACGAGAGCGACCCGTATTTTGCCACCGCCCGCCTGTGGGACGATGGCATTTTAGACCCGGCCCAGACAAGAATGGCCTTGGGTTTAGCTTTTTCGGCTAGTTTGAATGCTGGATTACCGGACGGCCGTTTCGGCACCTTCCGCATGTAAAAAGGTATGACTATTGGAGAGTGATAGGGTAGAACATGGACATCATTAGCAAGTTTTCATTCGTTGATTTTCTGGCGTATTTATTTCCCGGTATGGTCAGTGATTACGACGGGGTCTAAGCCGGTATAATTCAGAAGATTGTTAGACGGTAAGATGAGGAACGGCCGTTCCTGATATCACGCAACTTCTTCAAAGAGAAGCAGTTGATCGGTTTGCGACCTTTGAAAAGGAGAAAAATTAATGGTGAACGGATACTTTACACTCGCTTCTTGGTTTATTAAGGAAGGAGCAGAAGCCGAGTTTCTCCGCATTTGGAAGGAGGAGCTTGCCTCTGCCTTTATCAATTTTGATGCTTCGGCCAATGGAACGCTCATCCAAAGCCTCGAAGAGCCTCGCCTCTTCTACTCCTTCGGCCCGTGGAAAAGCCTGGAAAGAATGCAGTTGGCAAGGGCTGACCCTACCGTAGGAGAAGCGATCAGAAAGCTGATTTCATTGTGTGAAGAAGCCAAACCGGGGCCGTTTCGCGAGGTGCTGAGGATACCAGATGAGAGCATAGGGTAAGCAAGCATTTCGTATCTCATGATATGATATAGGCAGGTTATTATCCGTGAAGCAGCTGACTTTTCTTTTCAGGAAGGAACCATGAGCCTAAAAGATGAGGTGACCCGCCTTCAATTCCAGCAGCGGCAAGAAGAACGGGCGCAGCAAAAGGCAGAAGCGGCCCGTGAGTCTGAGCTTGAGACCCGGATTAAGGCTGTCGGCAAAACGGTGGAAGCGCTGTTCAACGAAGCTGAAGAAATTTTATGGCAGGACGGCGGTTGGGAAGTCTCCTACCTTCACGGCTGGGACAACCCGACGCACAGCCTGTACGTCTGGAAGCTCCTGGCCGAAAAGAAAAAAATGAAAGGGATCATCAACCGCCGGGTGGCCAGCATTTACCGGGAACAGTTGGTCATCGCTTTTGCGCCGGGGGCAACCAGGCACGCCTTTAGCAGCCCAGGTCGCAGCTACTTTGCAGAAGCGCAGTTGGAGGAGGAAGTCGCCCGCCAGATTGTGCACACGTTGAAGCTGCGCAAGGAATAAGTACGCTCATGGCAAAACGAGCTTCTGGCACCACCTATCCACTCTCTGCTCTCAGAACGGCCGTCCTCCACACCCAACAGCTCACCACACCCAACCAGACATCCCCTGCCCCCACCCCCGACACAATCGTCAATCTGGTGAAGCTGCTTGGCTACGTACAGATCGACACGCTGCACGTGGTCAACCGCGCCCATTACGTCACCCTGTGGGCGCGCTTCGGTTCGTATGAGATCGACGACTTCCACAAGCTGATTTACACGGCCGATCAGCGCCAACTCTACGAGGGCTGGGGCCATGCCGCCAGCATCATCCCGCTGGAACATTTCCGCTTCCACCGCTGGCGCACCGATCCCAAAGTCAGCTACAATCCCGGTTTCCAGGAATGGGCCAACAAAAAAGGCAACCGCGAGCTGGCCGCGCAAACCCTGGCCCGCATCCGCGCTGAAGGCGGGCTGCGCGTGGGGGAGTTCGAGGACAAAAGCGCCAAGCGCGGCGAGTGGTACGACTGGCGGCCGTCCAAGCAGGCGCTGGAGGCGCTGTTTGCCTGGGGCGATCTGATGGTGGCCGACCGGGTCAACTTCCACCGCGTGTATGACGTGCGTGAGCGCGTCTTGCCGGAGTGGGTCGATACCACCCCGGTCGCTCCCGATGAAGCCCGCCGTTTCTGCCTGGAACAGGCGGCCAGGGCGCTGGGCGTGTTTGAGCCGCGCCACCTCACTTTTTACGCCTACATGCGGGCCACGCCGGCCCGCTCGCTGGTCCAGTCGCTGCTCACAGACGGCACGCTGGTTGAGATTCAAGGTGAGTCCATGCACGGGAAACAAAAGTGGCTGGTGCATCGCGACAACCTGCCGCTGCTGCAGCGCGCCGCAGACGGCGACATCAAGGCCGAGCGCACCACTTTTCTGGCGCCGTTCGATTCGCTCTTTTGGGCGCAGAATCGGGATCAAAAGCTGTGGGGGTTCAACCAGCTTTTGGAGTGCTACAAGCCAGCAGACCAGCGCGTTTATGGCTATTTTTGCCTGCCGATCCTGCACAAGGATCGGCTGATTGGGCGGTTTGATCCGAAGCTGGACCGGCAATCTGGCGTGCTGCACTTGAAGGCCCTTTACCTTGAACCAGGCATTGAACCAGATGATGAACTCGTTGCCGGGGTGGCTAACGCCATGCGCGATTTCCTCTCATGGCACAGGGCAAAGGGCCTCAAGATAGAGCAGAGCAATCCAGCCACGTTCGGCGATAAACTGAAAGGGGGGGAAGTATGATTAAAACAACCGGGGTTACTTCCTGGACAAATTTTTTAGTACCGGTGAACCTACAATTACGCTGGGCTACACGCTCGTTGCGATAAGGTGAGCATGTCACAAGGCCAAGCACGCTGTGAAGGCAGAGGATATTCAGCTGTCGAATGAATGACGGCCGTCTGGCGGTGAGGTTGAATTTAACTTATGAAACGTAACTATGTCTGGTTTCTTTTCCTTTCTCTGATCTGGCCGCTGGTGCAGCTATTAATTTTTGGCTTGCGTTTTCAACGCTTGCCAGACAACATGTGGGAGAGCGTCTATTTCTTGCCGATGGGCATTGTTTCGGCCACGTTTCTCCTGTTTATGATGGGCAAAACGGTCGAGCGCACGACGCGCGTATCTACGGCCGTAGGCTACCTTGTGGCCTGTCCTATAGCTCTTGTCGGGGGATTGGGCGGCGGGCTGTTTTTGTTTTTTTTTCTGGTCGTAAAATTGTTTAGTTATTTACAATTAGTGCTTGGAATGGACGCTGGCTATGGTATGGGTAAACTGGTGACTCCCGGCGTGGGAAACAGCCAACCGAAAAACGGCTAGGAAGGCAGGTAGAATTTTGCGCCAATGAATCAGCAAAAAGCTATTCTTCCACTGAAACGATTTCTGCTCATAGAGCAATGCCCGGAAGAGTGGAAAGGGCTGGATCTGTATATCTTTCGCGATGATGCCATACTCTTCTACGTAGGCCAGTCCCACCTGGCGTTTGCCCGCGTCTGGGAACATCTCCTCGGGGGCTTTAAAGGTCACTCCATCGTGGGACGCTTCATCTGGGTTAACTGGCCCAAGTCAATGAGTTTCACCATTGAACTGCTGAGTTCAGTGTCCGAACAGTTCAGCAGCGTGGGCCACGATCTGAATCTCGCTGAGCAGTTGCTTATCCAACAATGGACGCCCTGCTTCAACGTGTCGCTTAATCCACAACCTACGGCCGTTCCCCAAACATATCTACCGCCAAACGTCGGGCTTCGCCGACGTCGCAGCCTGAAACAGCTCATTCGTGAAGCAGAGCGCGCCGTACAGGCAGAAGATAATCTGCGGTGGTGAGTGGACTGTGGCCAACATTGGCGCTAAGAAGGGCTTTGGGGCCGCTGTCGGGAATGGTTACGGCTGTAGCACCGCCGGCAAAAACGTTTCATACAGGTCCGGCACCACAAGCAGCTCAACCGGCACGGTAAAAGGAGAGCCGGGCACGGCCGGCGTTATCTCGACGGTGATGGTTGTAGCGTACGTGCCGACAGACAGCCCGCTGCTGTCAAAAGTCAGTTTGAGATCGGCGCTGGCGCTGCCGCTGCTCTGGCTGAGGTCGGCGGGCAGCGTGCCGGAGGGGTCCAGCGCGGCCATCCAGGAAAGCCCTGGCGTGATGCTGATGCCGATGGTGTGGGTAACGGCCGTTGGCTCATCCACATCCACCAGCGAGGTCAACGCACCGGGTTCCACCGCCGCTGCTTGCTCCAACGTCAGCGTGGCGTCGTCCCAATAGACGTCGTTGTGCTTGACGGGGATGTTAGGTCGCGACCAGAGAAAGACGGTGATCGTGTCGGCCTCGGCAATAGCTTCCACGCTGAACAGGCCGAACTCGTCGTACTGCATGCGCATCTCGCCCCACACCACGTTGGGGCTTTGCCAGTCGGTGCCGCCCGTGGGATCGATGCCCACGCGCTGGTACAATTCGCCGTGGTCGTTGGGGTCGCTCAGCCAGCCGGGCTGCGTTTCACGCGAGGACCAGGCGTGGCCCCAACTGCTGAAGCAGTAACGGCCGTTTTCCAGCGCGC
This sequence comes from uncultured Anaerolineaceae bacterium, assembly GCA_937967805.1. The sequence continues at coordinate 846 of CALBTC010000511.1, read as the reverse complement.
CCACCTGTTGGTACAGGCCACCTTCATGCGTGCTCCAAAAAGAAAAATAGTGCTGCGACTTGTCGCCGCTGCGCACCCGGGGCGGCTGCTCGTGGGGCAGCGAGGGCACGTACTCCGGCTGGATGTTCATCCACACCTCGGTGCGCGGCGTATCCAGCCAGTAGGGATGCCAGTCGTCGGCCAGCTTGACGCGCTCGCAATATTGGTTGGGCTGGTCGGGGAACCAGGTCTGGCAGTCGGGGTGGCCCGGCGCGGCCATAATGTAGACGGGATAGTCACCTTCAAACGAGGGGTTGGCCAGCAGGTTATTGCCGGTGCACACTTCTGCATCCCCTACGGTGATGGTGAGGGGCTGCTGCGGCGTGGAGGCCAGGACAACAGGGCGGGGTCGCAAAAGCAGAAAAACAGTGGCGGTGATAATCAGCAAGGCGAAAGAAATGGTTAGAAATACGGCCGTTCCTTTATTCACAAAACAGACTCCTTGGGCAAAATTTTCAGCTTACGCCGAAATGGTAGCAAGCAGCGTACTGCCTGACCGTGCCTGGAGCGTGAATTGTGTGCTGTTTTTACGTGATTTTTGCGAGGTTTTTCTGTTTTAGGCCGGATGCGACGATGTTGAACCTCGGATTAAAACTACAATCCCCCACCCAGAGAGGAGCCGGGTGGGGGATTCCCCCAGAGTTTGGAACTGGCGTGCGGCCGTTTTTAGGAGAGGGTATAAGTAAAAGCGGAACCGTGCCTAATAAACCGGGTTCCGCTCACTATCACTTTTTATTTCGATCAAGCCCTTTTTGGCTTTGCATCCTTTCCTCTCTCGCGGCTGCGATTAGACAAAAATCACACTTC
>CALBTC010000510.1 GCA_937967805.1 uncultured Anaerolineaceae bacterium | reverse complement strand
ATCGTCAGCGAAGACCCGGATTTGGAGCGGGAAATTGTGGGCGGTAAGTTCCTGGTCTACGCTCAGGACGGCCGGCAAGGTTTCCCCAGCGGCTTTGGCGAGGACGGCCTGCTCTTCACCGAGGATGATCCCATCGTCACCCTGCCGCAGGGGTACACCGTAGTCGATATGGACAGCGATCCGTTCACCTTTGACCGCTCACGCAATCCGGTCATTGACCTCATCGAGCCGGAGGGGGCAGCGCTGGTCGATTATTCCGACCTCAGCTACACCGAGGCGTTTGATGCGCTGGTGGACCAACTCAAAAATGAATACGCCTTCACCGAATACAAGGGCATCGATTGGGAAGCGCTGCGCGACGAGTTCCGCCCCCGTTTTGTCGAGGCGGATGAAAACGAAGACGAGCTGGAGTATCTGCGGGCGCTGCGCGATTTCTCCTGGCAGATTCCCGACGGGCATATTTCCGGGCCGTTTATCAGTGAGGATTTCCGGGCGGCGGCGCTTGGCGGCATCGGCATGGCTATTCGTGAACTGGATGACGGCCGTGTCCTTGTCAATTTCTTACTGGATGATGGCCCCGCGGCCGCAGCCGGCATGGAACTGCGCGCCGAAATTCTGGAGATGAACGGCCGTCCCATCAACGACACCATCAGCAACACGATTAGCTACTTTGCCCCGTACAGCACGCCGCACAGCCAGCGGCTGGACCAACTGCTCTTTGCCACCCGCTTCCCCATCGGCACCGAAGTGGAAGTGACCTTCCAGAATCCCGGCGACTCACCCGAAACGGTGACGCTGGAGGCCGTGGGCGAGGTAGACAGCTTCAACTTCTGGCTGGAAGACGAAACCCGGGACGGCTTTGAGCTGCCGCTGGAGTACGAGTTCCTGGCAGACGAAGGCGTAGGCTACGTGGAGATTTTCAGCTTCCTGGACAACGATCTGCTCACCATTCAACTTTGGGAGCGCATGATTCAGGAGATGATTGAAAACGAGGTGCCGGCGATCATCATCGACATGCGCAAAAACGGCGGCGGGCGCGGCTTTTTGGCCGACCAGATGGCGGCGTACTTCTTCGACGAGCCGTTGGTGACGGGCAACACCGCTTACTACGAGGAAGAGCGCGGCGAATTCTACATGAATCCCGATTATGAAGATACGTTCTTCCTGCCCAGTGAAGATCGCCGTTACGATGGAGAGGTTGTGGTCCTTGTTGGTCCCGACTGCGCCTCGGCCTGTGAATTCTTTAGCTACGACATGACGCTGCAAGACCGGGCCACCATTGTGGGCATCTATCCTACGGCCGGACTGGGCGGCAGCGTCGATGACGTGGCCATGCCCGCCGGCGAGACGTTCCGCTTCACCCAGGGCCGTGCTGTGGACGCCGAAGGCAACATCCACATCGAAGGCATTGGCGTGGTGCCGGACATCGTGGTGCCGTTTACGGAGGCAACGCTGTTTAGCGAGGGCGATCCGGTGCTGGAGGCAGCTTTGGATTTCCTTGTGGGCGGCGGTGCAGATGTGACAGATGGGGGTGAGTTAATGTTGGGGGATTCGGTTACGGCCGTACTCAACCCCGGCGAACGCGTTCGCTACACCGTCACCCTGCTCAGCGGCGAGGTGGCCGGGCTCATCCTGGAAAGCAGCGACGACCAGCCGTTCATCCTCAGTGTCTACGATGAAGACGGCACCCTGCTGGCTGCCACCGATCCGGACACGCTCACCGGTTTTGAAGGGCTGGAGGTCACCTCAGATATCACCTTCATTTTGCAGGTCTCAACGGAAGTTGATGCCGGCGGCGGGGCGTATACGTTGACGATTGAGGATCAGGGTTGAGGATAGGATAAAGTGGACCGCACTAAGTGCAATTTTGCATGGCTCAAGCTATTCCTCACCAAACCATTCCCGGTAGAGAGCAGCATACTCGCCTGACTCAATCAGGCTCAACAATGCTCTATTGATTCGCTCGCGCAAGATTGGATTTTGAGACAGGGCAACGCCATACTGCTGCTGTTGGAAAACCACTCCCGCTAACTGGACCGATTCACTCTGGTTCAGGGCTACGTAATGCTGCAACACAGGCGCATCATACACCATCGCATCAACTTCGCCGGCAATCAGCGCTTCGTACGCTTCATCTTCATGCTCAAAAAGAACCGGACTTAAACCCTGTTGGTTTAAATAAGTTTCGGCCGTGCTGCGCTCAATTGTGGCCACACGTTTTCCAGCCAGATCTTCCGACCCGGCAATGTGGGAACTAACCTCGTTTATGGCAAAGGCAGTGGCGATGCTGGCGGTAAACGAGGCTAAAACAAATAGACCAGAGAACATCCAGACCAAACCAACCACCCGACCAACGTTCGTCTTGGGGGTTTTGTCACCGTATCCTACCGTGGTGGCCGTTACGGCCGACCACCAAAACGCCTCCCATATTCCGGGCCAATAATTTTCAGAAAAATCCGAGTTGACATGCCGTTCGCTAATCCACATGATGTGGGCCGCGATCAGCAGGCAAAGCAGCAAAATACCCAGCACTTCAAGCAGCTGGGGTGAAAAGATGGCCTGCAAAAATACCAGAAGGTCGTGGCCCCAGAGGCCCCGATCTTCATTGGCAATCATGATTTGCAAACCTGATTCAAAATAGGGATGGGAAAAGTTAAGCAGGCTCTCGCGCCGTTCGGTAATACCAATTCCGGCCGCGGCGGCATCTGCTGCACCTCGTTCTACCTCATCCAGCAGCTTGGCAACGGTGTTCACACCATACAGTTCATATTCCAGCTCCGCTTCACGGGCAATGAGCCGCCAAAGTTCAATGCTAAAGCCCGTGTATTCCCGGGCGTCCACATCATAAATGACGAAGGGAGCCAGCGTTTTGGTGGCTACACGGATTGGTGGAAGGGGTTCCAGCATCGTGGCTGAGTTCTCACTTTCAGCTGTAACAATGAGCGTTTCATCGTGGGCCGCAATGGCCGTTGCCAACCACCCGTCAACCAGCTCTCGATTCGCCTTAATCCAGTCGGCCGCATGCTGCTCAATGTCAGCCTGTTCATCTTCCCCGTGTAAGAGTAGCGCGTTTTGGGCAGAAATGTCTTCAAGGGGAATTTGCACTGCTTCTAGCAAGGCACGAATGGCCGGATTTACCCGCAGGAATTCCCGATTGCCTACGGTACGAATGTCATTGGGCGGGAACCCCATTGGACAAGGGGACATGACGCAGCCGGCTACACCAGGAACTGTTGTTCGGTCTTCAACGGCCGCCTGCTCCGGCGGTAATGATGGAAATGGCACGCCAATCCACACAACATCTTTACCCGGAACCAGTTCACCGATAGTCCAGTTGGGCGTCCAGGTATAAAAGAAAAGCGGCTCACCGTTGCTGAACCGCTCTATCGCGTTTACCATCAGCGGGCCGTAATCCCCTTGAATGTGCTCCACCTCATCGCGCAGATTGTAACTATCCAAATGGTGCTCGATAATCTGCTCACAGCCCCAACCGACGTTGCAGCCAAGCAAGTTTGCCTGTCCGTCACCGTCCCTATCAAAATGGTCGGTTACCTCTGGCCGGGTGAAGTCAGCCAAGGAGGTAATATCTAGTAAGTCAGCGGATGCTTTGTCTACAAGATACCCCTGTAACGCACCGCCCGCTACCTGCGTTCCCAGCACCTCCACCTGCGGCGCAATGGCCTCAGTCAGAAAGGCAGTGTGCAAAGGAAACCAGCCGTTGACCCAAAAATCGACTTCGCCAGCGGCAACGGCCGTATAAAAATCAGCATTATCATAAGTGCGCGGCCGGTCTACCTGGTAGCCCAGCTCCAGCAGCATCTGCCGGTACAGTTCCGCCTGGAACCAGCCAGTATCCCATGTGGCCCGCCCCATATGAATCGGACGATTGCCGCCAACGACTGTTACCGAACTCGTCTGCGCATGCAGCGGAATTGAAGCTGACAACAGCAATCCCAACACCAGCAGAAAGACAAAAATCCGCCCTTTGACAGGGAACCAAATCCAAACAGGGAGAGGAATAACGTTAATTTTTTTAAGCATAGGGTCGCTCCCATGTGGAAGAAATTAGAATATGATTAAACATTGGGGTTGCGGTATTGACAAATAGAGCATAGAATTACGCATATCTCTGATATATATCTAATATATCAGAAAAACTTCGCACCCTGCAATACGCCCCGCAACCTCTATTCGTCTCATCAATCTTAGTTGGAAAAGGAGAGAAAAATGGCAGAGGCTACCATTTCCCAAGAACAGAAGCGAAAAAAGGATTATACGAAGCAGCGCAAGGCAATTGAGGAACGCGTACGTCAGGCAGAAATCGAAAGGCGCAAAGCGATTGAAGAACGTGAAAGGTTTTACGGTCTTCAAGTTGATCCTGATGTTGAATATTACGAGGAGGTGGCCCACCGCACGCCGGGTGACAGAAACTGGGTTGGATACGGTTTTGATCTTCATCCACAGGTAACTTTTGTGGCCGGAGGCTTGCTGCTGGTTTTTGTGGTCTGGACTTTACTAGCCGGTGATCAGGCAGCGGCCGTTTTCGACAGCATATTGGCTAGTATCACCATCAATTTTGGCTGGTTCTACATTGCCGCCGCCAACATATTTGTTGTCGCTATGGCCGTATTTGCCTTCAGCCGATTCGGCAAGATACGGATTGGTGGTGTTGATGCCAAGCCGGAATTTAGCAACCTTGCCTGGTACGCCATGCTCATCAGTGCCGGGATGGGCATTGGACTTATGTTCTGGAGCGTCGCCGAGCCTGTGTTCCATTTCAATACCCCTTCCCCAATGTTTGCCGTGGAAGCTGGCGGTGCCGAAGCCGCCCAGGCCGCCTTCGCCGTGACCTATTTCCATTGGGGCTTGCACCCGTGGGGCATTTACGCACTGGTCAGTTTAGGCTTAGCTTTCTTCGCCTACAATCGCGGGCTGCCCCTCACCATTCGCTCCGTCTTTTATCCAATTTTGGGCGAACGGATTTATGGCTGGTGGGGCAATGTCATCGATATTTTGTCGGTACTGGCAACGCTTTTTGGCCTGGCCACATCCCTCGGTTTTGGCGTTAAACAGGTTTCCGCCGGGCTCAACTTTTTGTTCGGCTTACCCACAGAAACGTGGTTCCAGGTTTTGCTGATAGCCATCATCACTGGGTTCGCCACCTTGTCGGTAATAGCTGGTTTGGATGGTGGAGTAAAAAGGCTTAGTGAGTGGAATATTCGCATCGCCGCGTTACTTATGCTGTTTGTACGCATTCTAGGGCCGACAGTTTATATTCTCAGCTCGTTTTTCCAGAATGTCGGCTTCTACATTCAAAGATTGCCCTGGTTAGCCCTGTGGACGGAAACGTACCAAACCGGTGATAGTTGGCAAGGCAGCTGGACCGTTTTCTACTGGGGTTGGTGGATTTCCTGGTCACCGTTCGTGGGGATGTTTATTGCTCGCGTCTCTAAAGGACGCACCGTGAAGGAATTTATCGTTGGTGTCATGCTGCTACCTACACTGCTTTCGTTCTTCTGGATGTCGGTATTTGGCGGCACGGCCATTTTCAACCAGCAGAGCGGTGTAGATATTTCGCGGGCTGTAAATGACAATGTGGCCACCGCGATGTTTGAAATGTTCCAAAATCTCCCGCTAACTGGTGTCATCTCACTTGTGGGCATTATTTTGGTAGTCTTCTTCTTCGTCACATCTTCCGATTCCGGCTCCCTGGTGGTTGATCACCTCACCTCTGGGGGCAAGCTGGACTCACCGGTGCCGCAGCGTGTTTTCTGGGCTGTGATGGAAGGGTTGCTTGCGGCCGTTTTGCTGCTGGGTGGTGGTTTAGCAGCCTTGCAAACAGCATCGGTTGCCGCTGGGCTGCCGTTCACTTTGGTTCTCCTCGTGATGATATACAGTCTCAATATAGGATTAAATGAAGAAATGCATCACATTGAAGCGCATGAGGTGGCTGATGCCATCAGGCGCACCGCCATTGATGAGGATGCATTGGAACGTGGCGTGCCCGCCGCCGCCGATTAGCAACGCGCCGGCAGCACACAAACAAACTTACCAAAACACCCAGGTGCGGGGCCTGGGTGTTTTTTTTGTCTCGTGTGGGAAATGGTTTAGGGGTGGTTACGGCATGACAATTGAGAGTTTAAGGTAATTCGCTGGCTGGAACCGACGGATGCGGCGGCAAATTGGGGCAGGGCAGTACAGCCATAAACGTCATACCAAGACACAAGATAGGTTAAGAAACCAATCGTGCCCACATTGTAAAACCATCGCCCAAAATAGCAACCACCGGCCCCGTAGGGGCAAGGCAGGTGGATAAAACCCCCGCCAATCCCCAACACCGCCTCTCCACCTGCCTCGCCCAGATGCAGCCCAAAATTACTCCGGCAAAACAAGGAACCACCGCACCTGGCTCTGGCAACGCAAATGGTTATTGGCAAACGAATGGATTCCCGCCTGCGCGGGAATGACAGGTGAAGGTCAGCGACGCCGGTTCCACACCAGCAGCGCCACGCCGCCAACGGCCGCCGCAACCGCAGCCACCACACCCCCACTGTTTTTCCGCCGTGAGCGCACCCCCTTGGCCTGCACCGGAATTTTGGCCAGCTGTGCCCCGGTTTCCGCCTGAAGCCGGGCAAAGCGCACCGGGTCGGCCTTCAGCTCGGCGGCAAATTGGCGCTTGGCGGCAAACTGCGCCTCGGTCACAACCTCATCAAAAGAGCGCAGGTCGGCTATCTGGAACTGGTGCTTTTTGAAGAGGCGGTAAATTTCCTTGACGCGCTCGACGGAAATGTTGCGGCCCAGCGTGTAATCTTCAAAACGGCCGTCCATCGCCAAAAGCGCCGTCTCTGCCAGGCAAGCATACGCCGTCTTAGGCGGCAGGCCAATATCGTAGCCAAAATCAATGTCGCCGGGAATCAGCACCTCGCCGCTTTCGATGACCAGTACGTCCGGACGCAGCGCCGCTTCGGCCGGGCTGATGTCCGGCGGGCGGGCCACGTCGCAGATGACCGCACCGGGCTTACATTTGGTGATGTCCACAATGCGCTGGCCAAAAGCAGAGGTGGCCGTAACGATGAGGTCACACTCGCCAATCAGCTCGTCGGGGCGGGTGGCGATGGCCACGTGTGCCCCTGGCGTCTCTTCTTGAATGGTGCGCTTGAGGTCAATGAGCCGCTCCGGCTCGATCGAGACCAGAACCACGTCGTAAATCGCCTGGGCCAGCAGCCGGGAGCAAACGGCGCCAATCGACCCGGTCGCGCCAATAATCATCACCTTGCCTTTGGTCAAATCGGTCCGCCCCATGTTGATGACCGCCTGCTTGGCCGCTTCCAGCGTGGCGGCCACGGTGAGGCTGTTGCCGCTGGTGATGGCAATGTCAGCCTCGTGGGCCACGGTGATGCCCGCATCCCCAACGACGCTGGTGAACGCGCCCAGCCCCATGATGCGCGCGCCTTTGCGTTCGGCCATGTGCGCTGCCTGACGCAGCCGGTTGTAGGTGAAGCGCTCACCGTGGCGCATCATCTGGCGCGGGGTGGCTCCCAGGCTGAACAAATGCCCCTCTATACGCTGCCCGGTGGTGGGCGACTGCCCGCCGGTAATGCGCGAGATGGTAAGCGGCGGTATGTACGCGGCCACGGCTTCGACCAGGCTGTCGGGCAAATATTTGGTCCAGCGGAAGGCGCGATGGCTGTGGATGAAGCCCACGCTCAGAGGATGAATGACAAAGGCAAAGCGGTTGATGTCCGCATTTTCCGGCTGCAAGGTGTGAATGGCAGGTGTCCACTCCAGATCGGCCATCATGTCCAGGTAGGTGTCTTCGTTGAGCGGAGCAGTGGCATCGGGGCGCAGGGCTGTGAGGGCGGCCTCAACGGTAGCGGCCGACCAGCGGCCCAAACCGGCAGCTTCGTCTAAGGCGGGCATGAGCGTGACCACAATGTCCACGCCGCGCGCCTGCAAATCGGCCAAATCTGCTTCGCCGGCGCTTTCCACAACGACGGTTTTGCGCTTGAGCGTTTGCGGGGCAAAGTGGCGAATCGTGCCGATATCACCGGCGATCACGTCGGCACAATCGAAGGGGGCTTGATTGGGTGCGGTACGGCCGTTCGCCTGCGGATACAATGCCTGGTAATCAACCTCTTTCAAGCGATCCAGCGTAAAAGGTGCCGCCTGGTTGCGCGTCTGGCGCAGGCCAACACCGGGCACTTTGGGCAAATTGAAATAGATGAACGGATCGGCATAGCGCAGTGTGCCGCCATGCTGCTCGAAGGCGCGGACCATGCCGTTGTGGTTCAATCCCGGCACCATGAGCACCCGCTTGCGGCTGAAGATGCCCGGCTGGGCGCGGTCGGCCAGGATCATGCCCCAGCGTTCCAAACCGGCGCGGATGATACGGCCGTCCAGCACCGGGGTTTGTTGGGCAACGGCTGTTAACGTTGCTCCCTGTTCATGCGCCCGCCGCGTCGAACCCAATTCCAGTTGGACCGGCATCCCGTTCAGGGCAATGGCGTCGGCCTGGCCATCGTACTGGGCAATAAGCTCGCGGGCTTTCTCAATGCTGTTGTCACAATCATTGGGCCAGATTTTGAGGCTTTGCCCCATAAAGGCGACAGGTTCTGTTTCGTCCGGGTGATTCGGGTGCAAGGCGATAATTTGTTTCATAACTTCCTCTCTTATGCAATCGAAGTGACAGTCACCTGAGGAGGTGACTGTCACTTGATAAGATACTAGATCGTGGCGTGCTTTCGTTAGGAGGAACGGCACCGAAGCAGCGTGAACTCTGTCACCTAAAAGAAGAATGGTCCACAGATTGCACAGATTACGCAGATTTTTTTTGTCTCCAATCTGTGTAATCTGCGAAATCTGCG
>CALBTC010000509.1 GCA_937967805.1 uncultured Anaerolineaceae bacterium | reverse complement strand
GGTGGCATGTGAATATCCACAATGGCCATGTGGGGCAGCCCATGTTGGGTAATCATCGACAAAGCTTCTTCACCAGAACTGGCGGTCATTACCTCATACCCTGTTTGCTCCAATGCGTGGCTTACGATACGCAAATTAAATGGATCGTCATCCACGGCCAAAATTCGATGGATGGTGTTGTCAGACTCAGTCATGAAAAAGCCTCAAACTTCTGCAAAGAAAACTTAGAAAAAAATCAAAGCTAATCGGGTAAAAAAGCGTAGCCTTTACGTCGTTTGGAAACGACGTATCGTCCTCCGCTCTTTTTTCGTTCAATTTTGCTGCGCAGACGATGAACGTACACGCGCAGGCGATCTTCATCGGCAAAATCCGTGTCGGCCGGCCAGAGGCGGCGCAGCATAAAGTCGGTGCTGACCACTTTGCCTTTTTGCCGCATGAGAATGTAGAGCAGCTTGGCTTCAGTGGGCGTCAAGCTAACTTCCTCGCCCTGCACAACGGCCGTTTGCGTGGCAAAATTTACCGAAAGATTGTCATCGACCTGGACAAACTGTTCCAACGGATAGGCAAAGTTGCCGATGGAGCGCAGCACCCGCCGCACCCGCGCCAGCAGTTCGCCCGACTTGACCGGCTTGTTCATATAATCTTCCGCGTACCGGTCGATGGCTTCGACGATGGTGCTGGTTTCTTCAACGGCCGTTAGCATAATGATGGGCAAATCGCAAAATTGCAAAATCTTGTCGCACAGTTCCAGGCCGTCCATGCCCATCGGCATATTTATGTCAACCAATGCCAGGTGTGGCAGCCCTTCATTTTCCAATATCTCCATCGCCCGCTCGCCGGATTCGGCCGTCATCACCTGAAAACCATGATGAGCCAAAGTGGAACGCACAATTTCCAAGATGGATTGGCTGTCATCAACAACTAAAATGCGGTAATCTTCCGCTGGAAAATCATTCATATTGTTTGCCCAGCTGACTGATTCAGTAGGATTTGCTGCAAAAGTGCCCCGGTATTGTAACAAACCACTGCTATGAATTCCACAGGGACACAAGCCCTATCTTAAAACAGCAGCACGAACCTGCTATGGAAACATCAGGTTCGTGCTGTTTCTAACTGATTTATGAAATTAAGTGACAGATGATATTGCCGAGAATTTGTCCAGTTGCGCGAGTTCGGTAAAAATAGGGGTAACAGTGCCTGGGTATTGAAACAAATCCACGCCAACCATTCAGAGTGACGCAAGCGCCGTCCAAGCAGATTTAAGGAAAACTGCATATGTTGATTGTGTATCTGGGAATTGCCTGGTTTTTTGGCCTGTGGCTGGCTTCGGTTGTAGCCCTGGATTGGCCTGTCTGGTTGGCGGTGGCGGGCGTGGGGTTGGGTACGGCCGTATCCCTGCGCAAACACCGGTCCATCAGCTGGGGCGCCGCCTGTGTGCTGGTTTTGGCATTGGCGGCGATTCGGTATGGAACGGCCGTGCCCACTATCGACCAAAACCACATCGCCTACTACAACGGCACGCGCAACGTCACCATCACCGGGCTGGTGGTGGATGAACCCGACGTGCGCGACCGCTTTGTCAATTTGCGGGTTGAGGTAGACAGCATCCAGGTAAGCGGCGGGACGCAACTGCCCATGCAGGGCGTGGTGCAGGTACAAACCTACCGCTTCCCCGTCATCAACTACGGCAGCCGGCTGCGCGTCACCGGCATCCTGGAAACACCACCCGAAGGCGAAACGTTCAGCTACCGCACCTACCTGGCGCGGCAGGGCATCCACAGCCTCATGTCCCTGCCCAACGTCACCGTCCTGGCCGAAAACGAGGGCAATCCACTCTATCAGGCGATTTTTGCCTTCAAAAGCCGCGCCCAGGCCACCATTGCCCAGCTCATCCCCGAGCCGCAGGCGGCGCTGCTCACCGGCATTTTGTTGGGCAACGACAATGGCATGCCGCCTGAACTGGAGGAAGCATTCCGCCTCACCGGCATGACGCATATTATCGCCATATCGGGGTTCAATATTGCCATCCTGGTGGCGATTCTCGTGCGGTTGGCCGAGCCATTTTTATCGCGGCGTGGCTCGGTTGTGTTTGCCCTGGTAGGCATCTCCCTGTACACGGTGCTGGTTGGCGCCGACGCTTCGGTGGTGCGGGCGGCGCTCATGGGCGGCATTTACCTGATTGCCAACCGCTGGCTGGGACGACCGAATTTCGCTTTTGCCTCGCTCTTTTTAGCCGGATTTGTGATGACGGTGATACGGCCGTTTACCCTGTGGGACGTCGGCTTTCAGCTCAGCTTTGCCGCCACGCTCAGCCTCATGCTGTATGCCGATCCGCTGACGCAGTGGGTGCGGCGCGGCCTGGAACGGTGGTTGGAGCGGGAGTGGGTGGAAAAAGTGATGGGGGTTTTGTCAGAGGCGGTCATTCTCACCATTGCCGCCCAAATTTTGACTTTGCCGCTGATGATCGGCTACTTCGGCCAACTATCGCTGATCAGTTTGCTGGCCAACGCACTGATCCTGCCCGTGCAGCCGGCCGTGATGATTTGGGGCGGATTGGCCACGTTGACGGGGCTGGTTTTACCGGCGGTGGGGCAGCTTTTTGCCTGGGTAGCCTGGCTCTTTTTGGGCTACACCGTTTGGATGGTGCGGCTGTTTGCCGCCGTGCCGGGCGCGGCTATTCCCCTCACCGTTTCTGCCGCCGGTGTGGTTGCCATTTTTGGCACGATTGCCGCTTTAACGTGGCTGAGTAAGCAACCTGCCGAACAACGCAGTCGGATTTTTACGGCCGTGCGCCAAAACATCACCCAACGGTTGGCGGTAGGGGCTTCGGGGGTGACGGCCGTTCTTGTTCTCAGTTGGGGGATGACCCAGCCGGACGGCCAACTACATATCATTTTCATGAACGTGGGGCAAGGGGATGCGACCTTCATTCAAACCCCCAGCGGACGGCAAATATTGGTCGATGGCGGCCTGTATCCCAGCGTACTCAATGACCAACTGGGGCGGCAGATGCCGTTTTGGGACAAAGAAATCGATATGCTCGTTGCCACCCATCCTGATGCCGATCACGTTTCCGGGTTGGTGGGTGTTTTTGATCGTTACCTGGTGAACCAACTCATCACCAACGGCCAAAGCTTTGGCGAATCGCCCATCTATGATGAGGTCCTAACCGCAGCCGAAAACCAGAAAACGGAAATTCGTCCGGTGCAGGCAGGGGAAATCATCCAGATTGGGGATGGGGTACGCCTGGAAGTAGTCCATCCCGGCCCGATCCTCATCGAAGAAAACCGCAATGAAAATTCGGTGTCGATGCGGCTGGTGTACGGCGATTTCACTTTCTTGTTTACGGGAGATGCAGAAGAAATGGGGGAAGCGGAGATGTTGGCGGCGAAACGGCCGTTAACTGCGCTTGTCTTCAAAGCAGGACATCATGGCTCGAACTCTTCCAGCAGCCTGCCTTTTTTGCAAGCCGTCCAGCCGCAAATCATCATCGTTTCGGCGGGGGTGGATAATCGTTTTGGCCATCCGGCTCCGGAAATGTTGGAACGGGCTGCGGCCGTGGGCGCCATTGTGCTGCGCACGGATGAGCTGGGCAGCATCATCGTCACCACCGACGGCACGATGATGTCATGGCAGGCAGAATCTGTTCATTGAAGCAAAAAGAGCCGATGATATCATCGGCTCCGTTTCTTAGGAAAAAGTTAGAAAGTGGCTAAGTGGTTTTTTCCAGGGAGCTATCTTTTGTGCTGCCGTTCCACATACTTTCTAGCAGGCCTGTAATCTCCTTTTTCCGCTTTTTTATTTCGTGTAGCTCTGCTAACGTTTGTTCTAAGGCTTCTTCACACAATTTCAGCTGGGCCCGCGCTGATTGCAGGCGGCGCGTGTCATCTGCCAACCGCTCGTGAAGCATTCGCTCCTGCTTTTCCAGTTCAATTCGTTTTGTAATTTCATTACCCACGACTTTCCCTTCCTTACTACTTCAAAATTCTTACGCAAGTGACAAATTGTTTGGTGAATGATCTGTGATGGGAAGTATCAACACACGCAAGGATAGTATTACAGTACTGTTGATATTATAGCCTAATCTTACGGCAGGACACGGCCGTTCGGTGTAAACTGGGTAACAATTTGAGATTTTTATCGACTCTTTTACAATTCTGCTCGCTTTTTCAGCAACATTTATTGTATTGGAATGAATGATTAAGCTAAATTGGATAGTTTATGAGCAAAATATTTAAGTTGATACTACGCGGTTGGTGGCTGGGGCTGCTGCTATTTTTGGCCGTGGCCTGCAACAATGAAGATGCAACCTCGCTAACGCCGACCGCTGCGGAAATTGGGGAGACGGAAACGGCCGTTTCCACCCCAACTCCCGACGCCACCAACACGCCCACACCCACCGCCACCAACACGCCGGTACCCACCCCCGCCGTGCCCATCGTCAACGCCGCCGACCAGGTGCTTACCGATGAAGGAAACTTGCAAATTGCCAGCGTGGTGACGCCGGAAGACAGTTGGGTGGTGCTGTATGCCATGAATGATGGCGAGTTGGGCGAACTGTTGGGCTTCATAGATGTGGCCACCGGACTCAACCAAAATCTGGAACTCACTATTGATCCCCAATTGGCCACGCCCACGCTGGTGGCTATGCTGCACAGCGATGCAGGCGAAAGCGGCCAGTTTGAGTACCCGGACGGCCCCGACGTGCCCCTGGAATGGGAATCGGCCCAAATTGCCACGACGTTTGCCCTGGACTTCCAGCTTTCTGAGCCGGCGGTGGCGGTAGAAGCGCAAGCGGTGCTGGAAGATGGCATCATTCAGGTGGCCGAGGTGCTGCTGCCGCAGGATGGCTGGTTGGCGATCCATGCTCAGGAAAACGGCCGTATGGGTGAACTGCTTGGCGTCATCCCCTTAACGGTAGGACGGCATGAAAATGTGGCCGTGACCATACCCTGGCGACAGGGCACGCCCACTCTGTATGCCGCCCTCTATGCCGACGCGGGCGAGCCGCTCCACTTCGACTATCTGGCCGAAGATGAGCCGCTTGTGGCCGAGGGCGAACCGGTTGTGACCGACTTTGCCGCCACGTATCCGCCAGACATCTTTGTGCTGGACCAGCCGCTGGTGGACAGCATGTTTGAGGTAGAGCGCGTCATCTCAAATGGCCCCGGCTGGCTGGTGGCTTACTTTGATGACGATGGCGAACCGGGCCTGATCATCGGTTCAGCCCCGTTGGAAAATGGCTTAAATGAGCGGGTAAAGGTAGAGGTTTTGCAAACGGCCGTGACCAACATCCTCCATCTGCGATTACATGAAGACACAGAGCCGGGCGATGAGTTTGATTTTCCTCGCGTGGATCAACCTGTTTTTTATGAGGGCCGACTGCCCAGCACCGTCACCTTTAGCCTGACGCCGGGCAACTATTTAATTGTGGAGGACCAAAGGCTGCCGGCCACCGGCACGGCCTCGGCGGTATTGACGGTGGATTTGGTGGTGGTCGATGTGCCTACCTGGGTAGCCATCGAAGCAGATGATGACGGGGAACGTGGCGAGGTATTGGGGTTTACGGCCGTTCCTCCCGGCGTCAACCACGACATCGCTATCTCCATCGATCCCACCCTGGCCACCGAAACGCTGTACGCTACCCTTTACCTCAACGCGGGCGAACCTGATGAATTTGACCCCGACGGAGCCGACGTCCCCCTCCAGCGCAACCGCAGCCCGATTTCGGTGCCGTTTTTCCTGTTGACGGATGAACCGTAATCGGTAATCTGTGAACGGTAATCGGTAAATATCTCACCGAATACGGATTACGGATTACCGTTCACGGACCAACCCAATCATATCCCCCAGCACGCCGGCGGCCGTCATCTCTACGCCGGCCCCTTTGCCGCCGATGAGCAGTGGTTCGTCGTTGTAGAAGCCGGTGCGGAAGCTGATGTACTTCATGTTGGCCAGCGGGCTGCTGGCCGGGATTGGCTTCAGGCCGACGGTGCCGCGCCCTTTGGACAGTTCGGCGACGTAGCGCAGCACCTGCCTGTTACCCAGGGCAGCCGCCACGCGCTGGTTCATCGCCGCATCGAGCCGGCTGGCGGCTTCCAGAAATTCCGGCACGGATAAATCGGCTAAATCCGGCGTAAAGAGCGATTCGATAGTGATGTCGTTGGCTTCCAGCGGCCAGCCGGCCATGCGGCCCAAAATCATCACCTTGCGCATCACG
>CALBTC010000508.1 GCA_937967805.1 uncultured Anaerolineaceae bacterium | reverse complement strand
AAGGAGATTGCTGCCAAGCTGGTCATCAGCGAGCGCACGGTGAAGTTCCACGTGAGCGCCATTTTGAGCAAGCTCAACGTGGGCAACCGCACCGAAGCGGTCACGGTGGCGGCGCAGCGGGGGTTGATTTCGTTAGACGGCCGTTAAGAATTTACCAACCCCGCCCAGCTGTAAACGACCTGGGCTAACTATGGAAGCCCCAGCGGGGCTTTTCACATCTAGCCAGGGGCTTCAGCATTTTCAGAATTAAAACGGGCAACGTTTTTGGGTAGGGGCAGACCCCTGTGTCTGCCCAGATTTGGGCGACCACGGGGGGGCGCCCCTACAATTACCCGATTTATTTTTGAAGACTAATAGCCCGCGGCGAACAAATGTAAGAAAGGAACTTTGGCAATGAAAATGCTCCGTTTTAAGAAGTTACTGATGATTGGTGTGTTTGCGTGGCTGGTGGTATGGGCTTTGGCGGCTTGTGGCGAAACGGCCGTGCCCACCCCAACATCCATCCCACCAACAGAAACCCCCACCATTCCCCCTACGCTGGCCACCCAACTGCCCGACCTGGAAATTGGCAGCTACCGCGTCACCTACGACGACTGTCCCTGGGGCGGTCCCGGCACCGTAGCCGTGAGCATCGACAACTTTGGCGTAGGCGATGCCGGGCCGTTTGAGGTGACCATCAACGACGGCACCACCAATTTGGATGGCCTGGGATCGTTGGGGGAGGCAGAAGCGGCCGTTTCTTTTGAGTCAGGTCCGGTAGGCGGCATCAACGCTGAAGTGGACTCTGCCCAGCAAGTTGTAGAAGTGGACGAGACGAACAACAGTTACATGATCGTCTTCACCCCGCCGCCGCCTTGCGCTACGCCGACCCCCTAGGAATGGTTAATGGTAAATTGTAAACGGTTAATGGTTAATGGGAACACACGCGGCATTAACCATTAACCATTAACCATTGATCGTTAACCATTAACCATTTGGCAGCTTGCCTGCCTGCCGGTATGGGGCCATTTCTGCTTCGGTGAGGATTTTGCCGCTGGGGTGCCGCCATTGTAGACGGCCGTTCGCTCCCACCTTTTCATACACCCAGCCTCGCAAACTCATCCGGTTGAGCCAGATGCGGTCTTGAGGAGAGGTGGTGGGGGAGACCGCTATTTCCGGTTTGGGCAAATTCAGGGCGGCGTGTCCCCGGTAGCGGCCCGGCAGCGGCGTGGGTTTGGCATTGAAGTCGTGATTCAGCACCGGGCGCATCACCTGGATCATTGCCTGTTCCGCCATATCCATATCAAAATGCTGCCACTCTTGCAGGGCAAACAGCGACTTTTGCTGGACGTAAGCAGCGCAGTCAGCCAGGGCATAAAAATCAACCGACCATTGGTGCGAACCAGGCGCGTTCAGGTTGATAAGCTGCCCCAAACGGCTGGGCGCCTGCCAATGCTCCCAAAAGCGCGTCACCACATCGCGCCGCGACTGCCCCACGTAAAAAACAAGCGCCTCATCCCGCACCACGTAGATGAGATGGCCTAATGCGTTGGTAGCTTTCTTTTCAAGAATTGTTCCCACAGTAACTGTTTGCATAATGCATATTATACTCGTCGTGGCGGCGAAGACCCGAAGGGTTTGGCCTTTCGGTAGTTTGAAATTATATGGATCAAAACCCTTCGGGTCTGGGTAGCTTAGAAATGTGGACAAAAACTAAACATCCGTGCTAACATACCGTTGCAAACAAGAAAAAACGAGATCAGGAAATTCTATGTCCCCAAGTAATCATTTACCCACCTTCAATATGAAAGTTGTTGTGCAAGAAACCGGCCTCAAGCCCGATACGCTGCGCGCCTGGGAGCGCCGTTACGGCGTGCCCAATCCGGAGCGGACGCCTGGCGGGCACCGGCTTTATTCGCAGCATGAAATTGATTTGCTCAAGTGGCTGGTAGCCCGACAGGATGAGGGCATGAGTATCAGCCATGCCGTAGAGCTGTGGCAGCAGTTAGAAAGTGAGGGTCAAAATCCGTTGTTGACGATGGAAACGGCCGTTTCTGAGCAGCCGCTTCCGCACATCACCGGCGAGCAGGTGGATGAACTGCGCGAGGCGTGGATTGAAGCGTGCCTGGCCTTTGACGAATACCGGGCACAGCATTTGCTGGCCCGCGCCTTTGCTCTTTTTTCCGTCGAAACCGTTTGTTACCAGGTTTTACAGCAAGGATTGAACGAAATCGGTGAAGGCTGGTACGAGGGCAACGTTTCGGTGCAGCAGGAACATTTTGCCTCTGCCCTGGCGCTGCGCCAGTTGGAGGCGCTGCTGGTGGCCATGCCTGCACCAACGCGGAACGGCCGTATCCTCGTTGCCTGCCCACCCACCGAACAGCACACCTTTGCCCCGCTGATGATCAGCCTGATGCTGCGCCGCCAGGGTTGGGACGTGGTGTATTTGGGGGCTAACGTGCCGCTGGAGCGCCTGGAAGCATCCGTAGAGCAAATCAAGCCAAAGCTGGTGATCCTCTCTGCCCAAACGCTGACAGCCGCCGGCCACACGCTGCCGCTGGCCCAGAAGCTGGCGGAACTGGGCGTGCCGCTGGCCTTCGGTGGTGCCGTATTTAACCAGATTGAGCAAACGGTTGAATCCATTCCGGGTCATTTTTTGGGCGAAACATTGGCCCAGGTGCCCCAAACTGTGGAAAAGCTCATTCAAACCACACCGGCTGCCGGCAAAGCGAAAAAGCCCGGCAAAGCGTACCAGGATGCTTACGAGCACTTTGTCGAGCGGCGTTCGGCCATTGATGCCCATTTGCACGTTACGCCGTCGTTATTGGAGATGCCCACCGCTTTGCTTAGCAATACGAACAAGGAATTAAGCGACAATATTGAAGCCGCCCTGCGCCTGGGTGATATGACGATGGTTGAAGCGAATCTGGATTGGGTAAAGGGATTGATGCTAAACAATCACGCCCGCCTATCGGAAACGTCGCTGCAACATTATTTACAGCAGTATCACGAGGCGGTCAAAGCCGTCATGGATAACGAGAAGGCAGCGCCTCTTTTAGATTGGTTTGTCCAATTGGACTAAGGTGCGACGCACGTTCTTAGAAGGTCGCCTGCTACAAATGCGTCGCACCTGATGTTTGCTGAATGTCATCGACTAATTCGGCCAGGGAACGGTGGGTGACGGTTTGCTGGGGTTTGATGAGCTGCCATTGGATACGGCCGTCTTCCCCCTCCGTTTCATCTGCCAACACCTGAATCTGCACGGCCGATCCGTTCACCCCTTCATGCACGTCAAAGCCGACCCGCTCCAGCGCCCGCCGGGTCCACAATGCCGATAGCCCCTCCCCGACAAGATCGATTTGTCCGGCGGCCTGGTCTGCCATCTTGAAAGAGCCCGTGTGCGGATCGAAGCGCACGCCGTCGGCCCTGAAGGCGGCTTCAAAGCTGCCGTCCAGCACCAGTTCCTCCGGCGTGCCCAGTTGCAGCGCGCCCCCTTTGGGCATCAGCCAAATTTTGTCGGCATTGCGCAGCGCCAAATCCAGATCATGGGTGGAAAGGAGGATGGCGCAGTTGGCATTACGGGCCAGTTGGCGCAAAATGTGCATGATTTCCACGCGGCGCGGCAAGTCCAGGTAGGCAGTCGGCTCGTCCAGCAGCATCACGTCCGGCTCCTGGGCCAGGGCACGGGCGATCATGATCTTTTGCCGCTCGCCGTCGCTGAGGGTGTTGACGTAGCGGTGAGCCAGCGGGGTGGCTCCCACGGCGGCGATGGCCTGGTTGACGGCCGTTTCATCCACCGCCGTCAACTTGCCCGCCCAATTGGTGTAGGGATGCCGTCCCAATGAGACCAAATCCCAGGCGGTGAGCATCCCGGCGTTGATCGGCTCGGTGAGGACGACGCTGAGATGGCGGGCTAGCTGCCTGGCGCTGAGGCTGGCGAGCGCTTGCTGGTTGAGGAAGATACGGCCGTTTAGCGGCGGCTGCATTCCGGCCAGGGTGCGCATCAGCGTGCTTTTGCCCGCGCCGTTGGGCCCCAGCAGGCAGACCAACTCCCCCGGCTGCAAGCCCACGGTGATAGCTTCCGTCACCACCACCGGCGCTTCCCGGCGCATAGGATAACCAATCGTCAAATTTTCCGTTCGCAAAATTGATGCTGACATAGTTCGTTCCTACCTAGGACTGGCAGTCCTGACTTCAAATTACCAGGGCTACTTCTAAACAAGGACTGCCAGTCCTGAAAAATCACTAACCCGCAAACGACGAGCGCAGGTTGCGCCGCCGCAGAATGACCCAGGTGACCACCGGCGCGCCAATCAGCGCGGTGACGGCGTTAAGCGGAAGGGTGGTCTGACTGCCCGGCATTTGGGCAATGAGGTCGGCGATGACGGTGACCACGCCGCCCAGCAAAATGGTGGCGGGGATGAGCAGCCGGTGGTTGGACGTGCCAAACAGGCTGCGGCACAGGTGCGGCACGGCCACACCGACAAAGCCAATCGGCCCGCAAAAAGCGGTAATGGCCCCGGCCATCAGCGAGGCGCTGACCAGGACGGCAAAACGCGCTCGCCGCACCGAAAGCCCCAGGCTGTGGGCATACGTTTCTCCCAGCAGCAGGGCGTTGAGCGGCTTGGCCGACAGCCAGGCAATGATGAGCCCAATCAGTACGGTGGGGGCCATCACCCGCATCTGGCTCCAGGTGACGCCGCCAAAGCTGCCAAAGGTCCAGGCAATGTACGCCTGAATCCGCTCGGCGATGCTGAAGTAGAGCAGGACGCTGACGAGGGCGCTGGTGGCGTAGCCAAACATCAGCCCCAAAATCAGCAGCGTCATCGTTTCCACGCGGCGTGCCACGCCCAGCACCAGGAAGAGCACCAGTCCCGCGCCCAGGCTGGCGGCGACCACAATGCCAAAATCGCTGAGCAGCCCCAGCCCGGCCAGCAGGGTGCCGCCGGTTGTGCCTACCAGGAGCACCACCAGGGCCACGCCCAAACTGGCCCCGGAGTTGATGCCCAGCACAAACGGCCCGGCCAGCGGATTGCGGAACATGGTTTGCATTTGCAGTCCGCTCACGCTTAGGGCCGATCCGGCGAGAACGGCCGTCACCGCCTTGGGCAGCCGAAACTTCAGCACAATGGTGGCCCACGTTTCGCGCTCCGGTG
The DNA here is from genome assembly GCA_937967805.1 of uncultured Anaerolineaceae bacterium. The sequence continues at coordinate 2,144 of CALBTC010000508.1, read as the reverse complement.
CAGCCCCCACCAGAATGCCCAAAATCTCATCCAACGGAATGCGCACGGAGCCGACAAACAGGCTGAGCAAAAAGACGCCCAGCAGCGCCAGGACCAGCAGACTCATGGCCACTGCCTGGCGGCTTGGGTTGGATACGGCCGTTTGTGTTTCGGTAGATACGTGTTGCATGGTGTTTGGCGTAGGGGCGGTTCGCGAACCGCCCCCAAAAATTATTCAACCAATCGGTAATAAACCAGCTCATGCTGCGGCAGCAGATCGGGATGGAAAATCTTGATCAGGTCGGCCAGGACCAAGTGCGGGTTGGCGGCCCCACTCTCAAAGAAATCATTGCCGCCAAATTCGTTGGTGCGCAAATCGTAGTTGTAGACGTTGCCGTTTTGGAAGGCGGCAAAGTCGGCAAACCGTTCGTCGGTGGCTTCCAGGTCGGCCAGGGAAAAAACAAAGCCAAGGTTGAGCCAGTAGTCAGCTTCGGCCGCCCGGTCGAAGACCGATTCAAAGTCCAGGAACAGCGTGCTGGTCGATTCATCTTCCCCCCAGAGGTAGTCGGCGCCAGCGGTGTGTAAAAGTTGGGCGGTGTAGCTTTGGCCGCCGGGCATGTACCAGGTGCCTTCGAATGGGGTGTTGGCAAAAACGGTCGGGCGCTCAGCGACATCAGTCGTCAGTTCGGTCAGGGCTTCATACTCGGCAACGACGTCGTTAAACAGGGCATCGGCCTGGGTCTCTTCGTTGAAAAACGTAGCAATGAACTTGCCCCACTCGGCGCGGCCCAGCGGCGTGATATCCAGATAGTCGGCGTTGAGCACCACGGTTAGCCCCACTTCTTCCAGCTTGGGATGGGTGTCAAAGTCGGCCGAACCGCTGGCGGAGGTCATGATAACGTCGGGGTCCAGTTCCAGGGCGGCTTCCACATTCACCGTTGAGCCGCTGCCCAATTCGGCCAACTCCCCGGCGGCCAACATTTCCTGCACGGTGGGGTTGTAGGCATAGGCGCCAAAATCAACGCCCACCAGTCTGTCTAACAGGCCAAACGCATCCAGGTAGGGCAGGTAGGTGGTGGACATGGAAACAAAGCTGTTGATAGGGACTTCCACCGTCACGGCATCTTCGAACCCTTCAGGGGCAGGGGTGCCGCACTGCACCAGCAGGTAAGTGGCGGAATCTTCGGCGCCCAGCCAGGGTGCGGCGACGGTGACGACTTTGTAGTTGTTGAAATATTCAACGGTGAAACCGTCGGCGTGGGTGACTTGTGTTTTCTCAGGAAAGTAGTCTACCGATTCATCATAATTTTCCACACAGCTGTTGGTGAGGTTGCTGGTGGGGGCTTCGGCCATCGGTTCTTCTGTTGGTTCGGCGGTTGGTTCTTCGGTGGGAACGGCCGTGGGTTCCAGTTCTTCTTCTACAGGTTCCGCGGTGGGGTCAACGGCCACTTCTGTTGCTTCTGCAACGGTTTCGGCCGTTTCTTCTGACACGGCGGGTTCGCTGGTTGGCGCTTCTGCGGAATCCCCGCCACAGGCAGCCAGCCCCAGCGTGAGCAGTAATAAGAGGGTAAATAATCGTTTCATCTGTTGTCTCCTTCTCGAAGATGGTTGGTCGCCTGGCAGGCAAGGCAGGAGAGCAGACAAATCAATTTGTATTTGTTTCTTTTGGGCGGAAGACAACAAAAAAGCTCACACGAAGGTGAGCCATCCATTTTACAAACAAACATTTGGCGACTCGCTTACCTTTGTCCACGAAGGCGACGAGCAAAAAGACAGGCGGGTACTCGGACTTAATAATGGTGAAATGTAAATTGTAAATGGTTAATTGTTAATTATTTACCATTAACAATTAGCCATTAACCATTATCTTACCGTTGCGGGACAGTGCCGGACTTTCACCGGTCTTCCCCCACAGAGCAGTCACTCTGTGCGCCGCGCATCCGGGCGGGGGGCGCACCTGAATTTTGCTGGTAGGTTGTTAATGCCCGCTATCATACAGCGTGGGGCAAACAGCGTCAATGAGTAATTGTCATGTGGATGTCGGTCATTTGGCCAGGATTGCGTTAGAATGGCGCTGAGCTTTAATCTTAGAGTTTAGAAATTGAATGATGCGTGAAACTTAAATTTTGCGCAAAACTAAGGGGGGTCTATAAATGAAGACCCCC
>CALBTC010000507.1 GCA_937967805.1 uncultured Anaerolineaceae bacterium | reverse complement strand
GAAGTGCTGAACTGGTTCCGCACACAGGTTCCGGAACGCACGCTGTACAATTGGCAAACGGCCGCTGCCCGCCTGGTTGCCCGTGATTTACGAGAAAGGTCGTGGGAGAAACGGCCGTAACCTCCAATTTGGCACTGTTTGGCACTACTTTTCATAGACCTGGCACCAGAAAATACGGTAAGTTGTCTCCATCAACCGTTTTCAAACCACATGGAGGTAACCCAATGCAAACCCAAACAGTTTCTACCCATCAAACGCAACAATCGAAATACACGTTTTTGCGCCGTGCGTTGCAAAGCAATGCGCTTTTTTCGCTGTTAACTGGCCTGGCGTTTCTTGTCGCGGTTAGCCCCGTTGCCCGCTTTTTGGGCGAAAATATTTCCTCGGCCATTGTCTTGGCTGTGGGCGTGAGCTTGCTGCCATTTGGCTACGGCGTTTATCGCGTAGCCGCTCAGCCAGAGATTGTGCCCCGCCATGCCGGCATCATCACCGTCATGGATGTCACCTGGGTGATCGGCAGCTACTTGCTGCTGGCCCTGGCCTGGGATGCCTTTAGCGTCACTGGCCGCTGGTTGGTGGCCTTGCAAGCCGAGGCCGTGTTCATTTTCGCCGTGCTGCAATTCATCGGCCTGCGCCGCCTAAAAAAATGAACCTGCCCCTCGCATAAAAATTGTGTTGGAGAGCCCGCCGCAAACTGGCAGGCTCTTTTTCTTGTGTGCTATACTTCTCCGTCTGTTTTCTAAAGTGAATCGAATGTTTTGGATACCGATTCTCACAGATTTGCACTGATATGAAATAGAAAATCAGCGTTCATCTGCGTTTATCTGCATCCTATCTCTTTATTAAGGAAGTTTTATGAGATTGAAGAACGCCAAAGCAATCGCCCGCATGCGTGATTCTGGCCGCATGGTGGCTGAATGTTTTGCTTTGCTAGAAGAAAATATCCATCCTGGCGTCAGCATCCGCATGTTAGACCAAAAGGTTGAACAATACATTGCTGATCAGGGTGCCGAGCCACTTTACAAAGGGTATAAAGGGAGCGCCAGCAATCACCCACCGTTTCCCGGCGTTATTTGCGCCTCGGTGAACCACGAAATTTGCCACGGCTTGCCCGATGACCGCATCTTGAATGAAGGAGACATCATCGGCATTGATATTGGCTTGAAATACAAAGGGTACTGCGGTGACGCTTGCTACACTTTTCCCGTCGGCAAGATAGCTCCGGCGACGGAGCGCCTGTTGGAAGTAGCCAAAGAAGCGCTGGCGGTAGGTATTCAGGCGGTGCAGCCGGGCGGCTATCTGAACGACATTGGCCGGGCCATTCATGATCTGGCCGATGCGCGCGGCGTTTCTGTAGTGCGTGAATGGGGCGGGCATGGCATCGGCCGGACGCTGCACGAGTCGCCGTCGGTGCTGCATGTTCGCCAATCGGACCGTGGCCCCAAGCTGCGCCCCGGCATGACGTTTACCATCGAGCCGATGATAAATCAGGGGGGATATGAATGGATTTTACTCAAGGACGGCTGGACGGTGATCACCAAAGACGGTTCGCTGTCGGCCCAGTATGAACACACGGTTGCCGTAACCAAATCAGGTGTGGAAATTTTGACAAAGCTGTAACGGTCAGTCAGTTGATTCCAGGGCGGTGTTAGTGGAGTCGGTGGGGGATTCGGCCTTTTCTTCATCACCGGCCTCAATAATCTTAGAAGCCATCTCTGCCTCGTCTGCCCACGGATCCATCTTGAACAGCTTGAAGTACGTGTAACGGCTGATGACGGCAATAGAACCGATCACTGGCACGATAACGAGTGCTGTTAAAACCCCGGCCAGCGAAAGCGACCCCACAATGGCGATAAAGATGATGGCCGGATGAATCCGCACGCTGCTGCTCATGATGCGTGGACGCAGCCAGATATTTTCTATTCCCTGCACAGCCAGATAAAACGCCAAAATGATGACGGCAAACAGCGTGTTGGACATCTCCATTGTGTTCGAACCGGCCAGCAGCGCCACCACGGTGGCAATGGCCATGATAATGGCCGGCCCCACAGACAGCAAAACATCAAAGATGGCCGAGAAAACGCCAAAAAGCAGAGCCCCTGGCAGGCCCAAAATGAGCGAACCGGCTCCGGTGAGCAAGCCCACAATGATCGACAGGCGCAGTTGACCGCGAAAATAGCGGTTCCACACCAGCTTAATCTCGGCATAAAGCCGGCGAAAATCGGATTCGAACGGGTCCGGCGCCCAGCTAAACAGCCATTCGCGCAGTTTGGCCCAATCTTGCAGCAGGTAATAAGTCGCTACCAAAACCACCAGAATCCAGCCCAGGTTGGTGGTGCTGGTTTGCAGCAGCTCAACGATGATGTCCGCCCGAATAAAGGAAGAGACCAGTTCAGAAATATCTGCTTCGGGCATCAATCCGTCCAGTTGGATTTCGGTGTTCAGTAGGGTGATTGGTTCGGAGAAGTAATCCTCCTGGGCCTGGGTCATGATGATTTGCATATCGGCCAGGAAGCTGGCGGTTTGCTCGGGTATGCCGGGGATGAAGATGATGGTGATCGTGATGATGGCCCCCAGCGAGAGTAGATAGACGAAGAAGACCACCAATGAACGGGCCACGCGAGCGCGTTCATTAACCAAAGTGACAATGGGATTGAGCAGGTAAGCCAGCAGCGCAGAAATTGCCAGCGCACCAATGAGTGCTTGTGCGGCCGTTATAAACCAGATAAATCCGGCCAGCACCAGGGCAAAAACAAAATAGCGTGTTGTTGTACTCCACTCTTTACTCATATCGTTCGTATAACATTGATTTGGAAATTTGCATACAAAACAGTTCACGAAAAAACGTAAGAAGATTCTAGCGAAAATCAGGGTAAATGGTCAACTATTTTAGATGGCGGTGAATGTGGGCTTTACGTCTGCCTGTTTTGATGGTTGCAACTTTGGCAGACTGAACTTAAGGACAGGCTTTAAGCCTGTCCTTTTTGTTGGGGATGTTTCTGGACGGTTGCCGGAGGTAGGAATACGGCCGTTTCCCTACAATCATGCCATAACATTGAATTCAATTTCCCCGGAAACTGCTTGAAGCCTCACTTATAAAAAGTTTCCGCGGAAATGCTAAACGGAGAGTTCCCATGACAAACCAAACAAAAACCGCACTCATCACCGGCGCTTCCCGCGGCTTAGGGTTGGCCCTGGCCTCTGCCCTGGCCCGTGACGGCTGGCAATTGATCATCAACGCCCGCGGGCAGGCTGCCCTGGCGCAGGCTCATCACGATTTGGAACAGTTGACGACGGTAACGGCCGTTTCCGGCGACATCACCCATAAAGCCCACCGGCAGGCGCTGGCTGTAGCCGCAAGGGCTGCTGGCGGCCTGGACCTGGTGGTGAACAACGCCGGAATCCTGGGCCCCAGTCCCCAGCCGGCCTTGCTCGATTATCCCCTGGACGTGCTGGAAAACGTATTCAAGGTGAACGTGGTGGCCCAACTGGGCGTACTGCAAGCCGTGGCTAAAACGATGAAGCCCGATGCCCGCATCATCAACATCACCAGTGACGCGGGCGTAGAACCTTACGCGGGCTGGGGCGGCTATGGTGCCAGCAAGGCGGCCCTTGAACAGCTTTCGGCCATTTTGGCGGCGGAGCTGGCGGAGCGGCTGCCCGATGTGCGCGTTTACTGGGTTGATCCGGGCGACATGCGCACCCAGATGCACCAGGAAGCGTTTCCCGGTGAAGATATCAGTGACCGGCCATTGCCGGAAGAAAGCGTGCCCGGCTTTTTGGCGCTGATTAATGGGAATTGGGCCAACGGCCGTTACCAGGCGCAAAATTTAGTGGCGGAGGTGGCGATATGATGACCCTTCTCCAAACTGACTCGCCGGCCACCAAATCAGCCCGCATGCCGCAGCTGCCCTCCCTGGAGTTTGAACTGCCGCCAAACCTGGAAGCCAGCGAGCCGCCCGAAGCGCGCGGCCTGGCCCGTGACGAGGTGCGCCTGATGGTTTCCCACTACCGGGATGACCGCGTGGCGCACACCCATTTCCGCCAGATTGGCGACCATTTGCAGCCGGGCGATTTACTGGTGATCAACACCAGCCGCACGATGAATGCCGCGCTGCCCGCCACGCTGCCCGACGGCACCGAACTGCGCCTGCACCTCTCCACCCAGCTGCCGGCCGGCTTGTGGAGCGTGGAGTTGAGACGGCCGTCCCCAACCGCCACCAAGCCATTCAGCGACGGCGAAGCTGGGACGGTGCTTAAGCTGCCGGCCGGCGGCACCGCCCGCCTGCTGACGCCGCACAACCCGGCGCTGCGCCACGGCCCGGCGCAGCCCGTCCGATTGTGGCTGGCAACCCTGCACCTGCCCCTGCCGCTGACCAGCTATCTGGCAGCACACGGCAGCCCCATCCGCTACGAGTACGTGCCTGAAGCGTGGCCGCTGGATTATTACCAGACGGTGTTTGCCAACGAGCCGGGCAGCGCCGAGATGCCCTCGGCGGGGCGAGCCTTCACGCCGGAGTTGATGACGCAGCTAATCGCGCAGGGGGTGCAGTTCGCCCCGCTGATTTTGCACACCGGCGTGGCCAGCCTGGAAGATCACGAAGCGCCGTATGAGGAATTTTATCGCGTGCCGGGGCAAACGGCCGTGCAGGTCAACCAGGCACGGCAGCAGGGGAGACGGGTCATTGCCGTGGGCACCACCGTCATTCGCGCTCTGGAAACGGTGACCGATGAGGCCGGTGTGACGCACGCCGGGTCCGGCTGGACCGACCTGTTCATCACGCCACAGCGCGGCATTCGTGCCGTGGACGGCCTGCTGACCGGGCTGCACGAACCGCGCGCCACCCATCTGGCCATGCTGGCGGCCCTGGCCGACAGTTGCCATCTTTCCCTGGCCTACGAACAGGCGTTGCAGCAGCACTACCTCTGGCACGAATTCGGCGATCTGCATTTGCTTCTACCGTAAAAAAATTTGACGCAAAGGCGCAAAGGGGCAAAGAGGACAAGATTTTCTGAACCTCTTTGCTCCTTTTGTTTCTTTGCCTCTTTGCATCAAAAAATTGCCTTTTGCGAAATGAACTTTGTTTGTGTTAGACTGCCTGCCTCAAAAAAATATTAGCGTAGGATGGGGCATGTTTTTGTATTTGTTACAGGGATTGGGATACGGCGGTGCGGCGGCGGCGCAGCCGGGGCCGTTTCAGGCGTATTTGCTGTCGCAGACGTTGAAAAACGGGCTGCGCAGCACGTTGGTGGCGGCGCTGGCCCCGCTGATGAGCGACGGCCCGATTGTGCTGCTGGTGCTGCTAGTATTGACCCAGGTGCCGGACTGGTTTGTCTCGGCGCTGCGCTTTGGCGGTGGGTTCTTTTTGCTCTTTCTGGCGTACCGGGCGTATCGGGCGGTGCGGGTGATGGTGGTGGATACGGCCGTTACCCCTCCCACAACGCAAAAGCGCCAAAGCATCCGCGAAGCCGCCCTGATGAACATGCTCAGCCCCAACGCCTACCTCTTTTGGAGCACTATTGCCGGCCCCATCTTCCTGGAGGGCTGGCGGCAAGCGCCGTCACACGGCGTGGCTTTTATGCTGGGATTTTACGGCGCGCTCATCGGCGGCTTTATGAGCTTTGTGGTGCTGTTTGGCGTGTTGGGCCAGGCCAGCCCGCGCCTGAACCGGGTCTTGGGCACGGTTTCGGCCGTGGCTTTGTTTGGCTTTGGCCTGTACCAAATCTGGCTCGGTGCCCAGCGCTTTTTCTGACACCATTTCCCTGGAAACTGCTCGGAACCTTGCTCTTTAAGAGTTTCCGGGGAAATTTAAGGCAAGGTGAGCACGGCCGTTTCGCCACCGGTTTTTTGCACCAACACACTTAGAAAATGGCCGTCATACGACCACTGTGGATTCTGCAAACGCTCACCACCAGATAAAGACAACGGGGTTAACGAGCCATCGATCACAGTAAGAATCGTTAGATTTCCTTGCGAATCGCGAAAAATGATTTTTGTGCTGTCTGGTGACCACAAATATGGTGCGTTGCTTGCCGCAATGCGCGGCGCTAATGTTGGTTCCGCGCTTGGGACCGTGTGAATAACCTTTCGAGATTCAAAATCCATGATGTGAAATTGGGGGGCAGGTAAAAGTGTTTGGTAGGCTAGAAAACGGCCGTCTGGCGAGAAACGGCCGAAAATAGCATCATCAACCAGTGGCGTTAGTTTCTGCCCGTCCACATCCCAAAGCTGCAACTGCGTACTTATTTTGGGATCTACTCGATTTTCGAAATTTTCGGTCAAAAAAAGAAATTCTTGAGCAGGCCAGGTGACCACCAGCATTTGATTTGTGTCCGGTAACCAATCTTCAAACCGGGAATTCTCTGTGATACACGGGGACAAAATACAGGGGAGCGGGTGTCCAAAGCAATTCGTAGACAGGCAAATCATGTACTTTGCCTCTTCCAGAGAAGGCTCTGAGTGAATAACTTTATCCATGATTGAAACTGCCGTGGTGTTTGAGTCGAAATTCATGCCATTGTTTGTGGCGACATATTCTTTCCCCGCCTGAAAGCTATCGCCAATGTGAACAACGGTTGTGCTCAATCGCTGACCCGTTTCAAGATCGAGCGTGACGACACAATCATATCCGCCACCGCAATAATATTTGTAAACCAGTGTTTCCCAATCAAGCCAGTCGCTAAAAACAAGAGAACGGCCGTATGCCTCATCAAAATTAACTGGCCCGTACTCGCTGCCGTCCCGATTCATGATCCAGATAGCGCTGTTATCCCAGCCATAATTGCCGGGATGGTTGGGATGATCTTCCGGGAACGTGTCGGAGTGTAGAATTTTTTCGCCATCAGGGGTCCAGGCAATATCATCCGGCAGCTCACATGAAAATCCCGATGGCGTGATGTCCATTTGCTCAAATGTGGGTTCGACAAAATGAAAAATGGCCGCTTCCAAATCGAAATTCCAGCAGGTTGTAGCGACAAATTCTCTGCGAGTTGGTGACCAGATAACCGTGCTGCCACTGAAGCCTTTAACCTGGGCCGCAAAATTGATACCTTCTGACCAGACCAGCGGAGGAATTGGGGTTGGGGTAGGGAATAGTGTTGGCGATGGCGTGTTGGTCGGCACGGCCGTTTCAACCAAAGTCATCGTCGCCGTGGGGGTGCTGCTGGGTGAGGGCGTGGCGCTGGCCGACGGCCGTTCCACCGTCACCACCTCGGCCAGCGGCGCTTGTGGGGTTGGGTTATTGGTAGTGGTGCAGGTGGCGAGAACGGCCGTTGCCCAAACCAAACCCACTATCCATTTCACGCTGATAAATTTATGCTTCATGAACTCCCTCCACATGGCTCTGGTTGATGGCTGCATTTTAGCATATTTTTTGTTTCATTTTGCCAGAAACCTACCCGAATTTTATATCCCGATACATTGAAAACGGCCGTTCCCTCCAGTACATTCACCATCAATGAGACAACTTTTCATATGCGAAAGCCAATCTGCGAAGTCTACGGATATTTACAAAGAGATGACACCCGCATAAGCTTAGAGCTAAGAATGAAATAGAACGCTGATCAACCTGTACGCAACGCGGTCGTTCTGCGACATTTTCCTGATCAGGGTTATCAGGTAAATCTGCGTTCCATTTTCGTAGGAGTTCAATGAATCACAAACTAACAGGCAAGGTCGCGCTGGTAACCGGTGCTGGCTCAGGTATTGGCCGAGCCACCGCGTTGCTTTTAGCAGAGCGCGGCGCTCGCATCGCCGCGTTGGGTCTCACCGAGTCCAGGCTGGAAGAAGTGGTGGCCATCATCAAGGACAAACAGACGGCCGATCATGCGTTGGTCATACAGGCTGATATTTCTGATTATGCGGCGATGGAAACGGCCGTCAGTCAAATCATCGACAAATGGGGGCGGCTGGACATCCTGTTTGCCAATGCCGGCATCAACGGCGTCTGGGCACCAATTGAAGAATTGGACCCGGACGAATGGCAGAAAACGATCCAGGTGAACCTGACCGGCACCTTTTTTACGCTGAAAACGGCCGTGCCGCATCTCAAAAAGCAGGGTGGATCGATCATCATTACCGCCTCGGTGAACGGGACGCGCATTTTTAGCAATACCGGGGCCACGGCTTATTCGGCTACCAAGGCGGGGCAGGTGGCCGTGGCCAAAATGTTGGCCCTGGAACTGGCCAAACATCGCATTCGGGTCAACGCTATTTGTCCCGGTGCCATCGAAACCAACATCGAAGAAAACACGGAGAAGCAGGACGTGGCCAAAGCCCGCGAACCGGTTAACTATCCGGCAGGGCGCATTCCCCTCACCGATGGCCAACCGGGAACGGCCGAAGAGGTCGCCGAACTGGTCGCCTTCCTGGCCTCAGATGCCGCTCGCCACATTACTGGCACTGAGGTTTGGATAGATGGTGCGGAATCTTTATTGCAAGGATAAAATTTGGATAGCTTTTTAGAGAAATTCACTACCGGACATTTCTGAAAACAGGACACAGATGCACACAGATTAACACAGATTTTCATAATCAGTGTGTATCTGTGTTAATCTGCGTCCCATTCTATTTCGCAGGTAAAAGTGTCTGGTAGCCAATAGACAACTCAAAGTAACAACATGACTGACAATTCAAACCTGACACCTTCAGAAAAACAATCACCCAAAAAAGAACCTTTCCTGCTGGGCCTGGCCCTGGCAGCCGGACGCGGCATTCGCCGTGTCATTAATGGCATAGAGCGTCTGCTGCGCCAGCCGCGCCTGGAATGGGAACATGCCATTCTCGAAGGCGGCAGCCAGAAAGAAATTGAGCTCCACGCCCTGAAGATTGCCGTGTCCAACGTGAAGCACTGCATTGAGCCACGGCCGTTGCTCAACGGCGAGGAAAAGCTGGTGCTGTGCGCCGGCGTACGCAACTTCCGCGAGCCGTGGGCGCGCGACTTTGGCTTTGCCACCTTTGGCCTGATGGCCCTGGGCGAAGTTCAGGTGGTGCGCGACTGTCTGGAAGCGTTTTTGCTGTACCAGAAACCATCCGGGCAGTTCCCGGTGAAGCTGCACTCCACCAGGGTGGTGGAGCGATACATGCATTCGCTGCTTAAGCGGGAGCAACCTGTCCATAAGCCATTGCGCCCCAAGTACCAGACGGCTCATCGCACTATTTCGCTGGATGGCAACAGCCTGCTGGTGATAGCGGCATTGCACTATGTGGAGCAAACCGGCGACACCGATTTCCTGAAAACGCATTGGGAAAGCCTCTGTCGTGCCATGACCTGGCTGGAAGAGCACGCCCGCGGGGACGATGGCTTACTGCATCAGGGCGCTTTCACCGACTGGGCCGACAGCATCGGCCGTACCGGACGCATTTTGTACACCAACGTGCTGTACTGGAAAGCCGTGTCTGGTCTGGCCGATGCGTCTGTTCATTGCGAGAGTGACCTGCACCAGCAATGGTGGCATGACAAGGCCAAGCGGCTGTATGATAATATTCAGGCGCATTTTTGGCGTGAAGAACAGGGCTATTTTGTTACCAGCGAGCGGCATCACAACTTGAGCAGCAGTGGCAATACGTTAGCCGTGGCCTGGGGTTTGGCCACGGAAGAACAGGCGAACTCAATTTTGGACGCGATGGAACGGATCGGCATGGCCGATCCGGTGCCGACGCAGGTGGTGAGCTACGGCTACCGGCGGCGCGAGGTGGCGGTGGAAAATCATATCGCCCGCATTCCCCATTACCACACCAATGCGGCCTGGCTGTGGTTGGGTGGCTGGCACGTCGTTGCCCTGGCGCGGGCCGGACGGCCGTCTGAAGCCGAAGAACTAATCGCCCGCATGAGCAAGGCAATTGTGCGGGATGGCGTGGTGCATGAGGTGTATGGCAAAAACGGCCGTTTCCTCTCCACCTTTCTCTACACCTCCGAAGCGCCGCTCACCTGGAATGCCAGCATGGTGATTTATGCTTTTTCCATCTGCAAAGAAGAGATGTTTAGCTTCAAAAACGAGAGCTCATTGGGAATTCAGGACGTGATGCGTGAAACGTGAAACGTGATTTGCTTGTATCACGTTTCACGTTTTACGTTTCACGCATATCAACCGTAAAAGGACGAGTCCATGCACATAGCCCATTTCACCAACACCTACCACCCTGTCACCAGCGGGGTGGTTCGTTCTGTTAGCCGCTTTCGCCAGGGGCTGACAAATTTGGGGCACAACGTTTTTGTTTTTGCCCAGACAGACCGGGAATATGAGGATAAAGAGCCGTTTGTCTTTCGCTATCCGGCGCTGCAACTGCCCTTGCAAGAGTATCCGCTCACGATTCCTGTTTCCAACTTTGTGGACACACTGCTGCCCTCGCTTAAGCTGGACGTGATTCATGCCCATCATCCGGCCTTGTTGGGGCAGGTGGCGGCGCGTAAGGCGGCCTCGCTGAAGGTGCCGCTGGTGTTTACCCACCACACGCGCTACCGGGAGTACAGCCATTACGCCTTTGGGCTGCCGCAGGGCCTGGCCAAACAGGTGATCCAGCGCTGGATTGGGGATTATATGACGCAGTGCCAGCACGTTGTCGTGCCCAGTGAAAGCATCAAGCAATTGTTGGCAGAAACATATGGGGCTACCGAGGGGATTACGGCCGTTCCCACCGGCATTGACGTGGCAACTTACCGTGAGGCAGAAGCAGGCGACGTACGCCGGCGACATGGCTGGGCCGAAGACGACAAGATTCTTATTTCCCTGGGGCGGCTGGCCAAAGAAAAAAATTGGCAAACGCTGATTACGGCCGTTGCCCCCATCATCCAAAAACTTCCCAACGTGCGCCTGGTCATTCTTGGCGAAGGAGAAGAGCGTGATAGGTTGCAGAAGCTGGCTAAAAAGCTGGGCGTGGCCGAACGCATCAACTTAGTTGGCGCTGTGCCTTTTGATGATGTGCCCAGCTATCTAAAAGCGGCCGATTTGTTTTGCTTTGCTTCTGTAACTGAAACGCAGGGTTTGGTGACACTGGAGGCGATGGCAGCCGGACTGCCGGTGGTAGCCGTGGCCGCCACTGGCACATCAGATGCGATCAGTGATGGGCAAGAAGGGTTGCTGACGCCCAATGACAGCGAGGCGCTCACCCAGGCGCTGCTGCAGGTGCTGGAAGACGAAGACCTGCATCGCAAGCTGGCCGAGGCGGCCGGGCAAAAGGCCAACGAATTTGACCTGGAAAGACAGGCCCGACGGCTGGTCCGGGTATATGAAGAGGCAATCGAGGCCAAAAAATCGGGTTTTCATGTTCGCATCGATGCTCAAAAGCCAATCTTCAGCCTGGATTGGCGGCAGCTTCTAGAGTTAGATTCAGCAGAAGAGAAATCAAAGAAGGATGCTACAGAAAGCAGTAAAAAGTGATGTTACATTCTATAAGACTGTTCCCTAAAATGGTCGATCCGGAATATTGGCGGCGGCTGTGGGTAGAGATTAAACTCGTTGGTCAGTTGATGAAAGACGGCCGTGTTCCGATCTACACCAAAATCATTCCTTCAGTGACCGTTCTTCGTACAGTGCCATTATTTATTCCCAATAAAAAGAAAAAAGGAGCGTTGATCATTAACGCTCCTTTGGGTTTACAGTTTGTCTGACGTTTAGGCTTGTTTAAGTTCCAGCGATTCAGGATCGCGCAGTTTGAAGCCGAGATAGATCATCAGGGCACCAAACAAAATAGCGTAAGCCCCAATCAGCCAGATGACGGCTATAGCCCCTGCACCGGGAAAGACAATCAGCGCCAGTCCCAACAGAATAGAAGCGGCACCGCCCAGGCCAAGAGCCCATTCGCCTTCCATTTCTTTACGCAGGCGAACGGCCGCTGCAATTTCCAGCACGCCCGTCAGCAAAGCCCAGAAAGCAATGACGTACAGCAGCACGATGGCCGTAATCCCCGGATAGATGAACGTTAAGACACCGGCGGCAATACTGACAATCCCTTCCAGGACCATCACCCACCAGCGCTCGTTTACATTGCGGTCACCAACACCGGCTATCAAATTGGCTACGCCGTCTACAAAGACAAAAGCACCAAACAAAATAACCAGCGCCCCCACCGTTAGCTGCGGCCAGACAAAAGCGAGAATACCAAAAATAACAGCCGCCACCCCACGCAAGGCAAGCAGCCACCAATAACGTGATAGGTTACTGAGCATGATCAATCTCCTTTGGTTCGTTTATTTTTCTACTCTTTCACTATTAGTGTAGCAACAGCATCGAGATAAATTCGATAGATCAAGGCACACTTTGAGGATATGTGGAAGATATAATTTGCCTTAATTGGGCTTGATCTTGCGGGAGTTGGCCAATAAAAGGGCAAACCGTTGGGTCAAGTTTTGCAGCTCGGGCGACAGAGCGCCGTATTCGGTTTCATTGGCCTTGATGAGCATTTGTTGGTAGCGGGCTTCAATGTCGTCTAGCTGTACGGCCGTTCTCTCTCGCTTCAAATAAACCTGATACGCCTGGCTGATCAGCACTTCCAGGGCAGCGGCCAACGGTGGTGCCAGCAGCAATCCCCACAGCCCAAACGCCTCCAGCAGCACAATGATGAGCAAGATGATGAACAAGAAGCTGCGCCGCTTGCGCGGCCACAAGCGCGGCTCCACAAAAAATTCCAGCGCCAAAAAGATCGTAAGCGTATAAACCGCCGCGCCCACCCCCAGGCTGAGCCCTTCCAGCGAACCCAGGGCAAAGGCAATTACGGCAATCACCAGGCCGCCAAATAGAGGCACCAGCGCCGCCAAAGCCCCCAGCAGCGCCAGCAAAATGGGAAAGTCCATGCGCGCCGCCACAGCTCCTAGACCCAAAAAGACGGCGGCCAGAATGCTCTGCACAGCCTGGCTGCGCAAATAGCTGCCTACCGCCTGCTCCATTTGCCGCCAGCCATCCCTGGCGTAGGCACGCCGTTTGGGCGGCAGCAGCGACAGCCACAGTCGCTCAAAGCGGAACTGGTCGGCGCTCCAGTAGACGGAGAGCGCCAGCAAAAGCAGCAGACCGCCCAGCGCCGTGACTACTCCCTGCGTCACGATCACAAAGGTAGGCAGCATTTCTTCCAGCTCGGCCGCTTCGGCGGTGGCAAAGGGGAGAGAGGTGAGGTAAGAAACGGCCGTTTGCTGCCACGCCGCCCCTTCTGACCAACGGCGCACGATGGACTCGTATTCAATCACCGCCCGGTTGGCCAAAATGTTCAATTCCATCAGCAGCCGGTCGCCCAGCAGCAAGAAGATGAGCAGCACAAAACCAACGCCGGCGGCGTAGAGCAAAATCTGTGCCCCCACCTTGGGCAGACCCCATTCAGTCAGGCGGCTGACCGCCGGTCGAATCGCCGCGGCCACAAACAAGGACAACACAAACAGCAACAGCACCAGCCGGAACTGCCACAGAATGTACAAAACGAGCAGGGTCGCCAGGACGACGGCCGTATACAGCATCAGGCGTTTCATGCGATCTCACTTCCGTGTGTGGCCAAATAGCCCTCCAGGTCCAGTGCCAGCGCCTCCACTTCATCTTCCAGCGCGTCGGCCATGGCTGACGGCTCGCTCTCTTTGTGGCGAATCTGGTTGCGGATGTCCTGCACCAGTTGGTTGGTTTCATAGCGCAGCAGGCTAAGCTGGTCTCGCCCGGACTCTTCTTGCGCCAGGCTTTCACGGGCCAGCAAATAGCGATCCAGCAAAAGCTGAATGACGCTGGCCAGCGGTAGGGCAATCAATGCCCCCAACACGCCGTACAGCGCACCAAAGGCTGGGAAAGAGAGCAGGGAGAGAAGCGGCCGAATGCCGACGCGGCGCTTCATGACGGGGGGCACGAGCACGGTGTTTT
>CALBTC010000506.1 GCA_937967805.1 uncultured Anaerolineaceae bacterium | reverse complement strand
AAGCCGGTGTGGGCCAGCCAGGTGCCCAAAAAGGTGCCGTTCAGCTCCAGGCCGGTGTACAGGCGCAGCACAGGGATGAGCGCCATTTGCAGCGGCACCACCAGCAGCCCCACCACCACGGCAAACAGCCAGTCTCGGCCGGGAAAGCGCATCCAGGCAAAAGCATAGGCGGCAAACGCAGCCAGCGTAATCGGAATCACGGTCGCCGGAATGGTGATGATCAGGCTGTTAATGAAGGCGTTGAGCATCCCGTCGGCGGTGAGGACGGTGCTGTAATTTTCCAGCGTCCACTGGCTCATCTGGAAGGGATGCACAAAGGCGGTCCACCAGCCGCTGGTGCGTATCTCGTTGGCGGTGCGGAAGGAGCTGACAAACATGCCCACCGTGGGCAATGTCCACAAGAAGCAGATGAAGAGGACGGCCGTTCTCACCGGCATCTTCTGCAGAAACTTCTGCACCCTGTTTTGTTGTCTGGTGTGTGAGTAAGTTGTCATCTTTCCTCTTTCCGGTAATCCGTCATCCGTGATCGGTGGTCGGTAATCGGTAAAAACAAACCGATTACGGATTACCGTTTACCGTTCACCGATTAATTCCTTGCCGGCGCAAATTACGAATATTTATGACCATGATAGGCACAACGACAATCAGCAAAATGACGGCCAGAGAACTGGCCCGGCCAAAATTGCGGAAGTTGAACATTTCGACAAACATGCGGTTGGCAATCACTTCGGTTTCAAACTTGCCGCTGGTCATCACATAAACAATGTCGAACACTTTGAGGATGGCAATAAAAATGGTGGTAGCCACCGTGATGATGGCTCCCTGAATCATGGGGATGATGACGCGGAAAAAGAGCTGCAACTCCGACGCGCCGTCCATGCGCGCTGCTTCAATTACTTCGCCGGGCACGCCTTTCAGCGCAGCGGACAAGACCACCATGGCAAAGCCAGTTTGCAGCCAGATCATGATCGCAATGAGTGCGTACGTATTAAAACTGGTTTCAATCAGCCAGGGCACCGGCTCTAGCCCCAGATTAGTGACCAGGGCGTTGAGGAGACCAATTTGAGCCCGGTTGCCCGGCTGCCAGGCGTAGACAAATTTCCAGATGACGCTGGCACCCACAAAGGAGATAGCCAGCGGCAAAAAGATAAACGATTTGGCCAGCGCCTCCCGCTTGACACGGTCCACCAGCGAGGCAAACAGTAGGCCAATGGCCACGCTGCCGCCCGTGCCGATGACGAGCCAGAGCAAATTGTTGCGGAAGGCAATCTGCATTTCCGGGCTGGTAAAGGCAAACTGGTAGTTTTGCAAACCGATGGCCGTCAGCGCAAAGACGCGCCGCTCTGTTTCGCTGTTGGGATCGGTAATGGTTTGGGGGCGAACCAGCAGCCAGACCGTCTGTTCGTTGGCGGTGACGCTGGCTATCTCTACCTGGTCGGTATCGATCAGGTAGCGGTTAAAGCTGAGATTTTCGGCATCGGCGGCGAGATCGGCGACGATGCTGTCTGAAGCCCAATATTGCTCGGGCACAACTTCGGGCACATTCAGAATATCCTCAGAGATGCTGGTGTAGATGGTGTTGAAAACGGGGTAGATGAGATAGGTAGTCAGCAGCAAAATAGCCGGACCAACGAAGACGAACGGCCGTATCCGTTCCCTTACCGCAAATGGCAGTCGAGCAATCAAATCATTGGCCACCCAAAAGAGCGCCCACACGCCGCCGATGCCTACCAGCAGGGCAACGGCCGTAATCATCAGCTTGCTGGCGAGCGGATCAAGGCCGGTTTCTTGCAGCGCGGCCAGGGCAGAATTCATCCCCAGCCGGGCATACAGGTTCAGCAAAAGCTGCTCCGGCGCTTCGCGATCCTTCATGAAGCCAATGCTCCAGCGCAGGATGAAGAATACAGCCGTCGCCACCCCCAGCGATAACGCCGCCCGTCCCATATTGGTCAGCGGTTTTTCATCTTTTGCTTGCGGCGACGAAACAATTTGCCCGGCCATGAGATTTTCCTTCTTCCAAATGTGAAATCTGGCGTAGGGGCGGTTCGCGAACCGCCCCTACTACATCATTATGGGTTAGTTTTCTGGCCAGCTATCTTCAATCTGCTGGAAGACGGCTTCCGTGTTTTCGCCGGCGGCGCTGACCCAGTCCACCATGCCGCTCCAGAAGGTGCCGGCGCCCACTTCGGCGGGCATCAAGTCCGAGGCGTCAAAGCGGAGGGTGGTGGCGTTCTGCAAGATTTCGGCCTGGGCCTGATCGACGTAGTTGCCGTACCAGTCAGCGGGCACGCTGCGGTTGGGCGAGATGAAGCCACCCGCCTCTACCCAGCCTTTGGCCGCGTCGGCCGTGGCCAGATATTCAATGACGGCCAGCACTTCGGGCCGGTCGCTGAAGGCGGCAAAGACATCACCACCACCAAGCACGGGACGGCCGTATGCCTCATCGATCGGCGGCAGGTAAAAGAACGAACTGTCTACACCCGCTGCCGTCCCTTCCGGCCAGAAATCGGGAATCCAGCCCGCCTGGCGGTGCATCCAACATTGCGGTCCGGCTTCATCGAACATCGGCGTCTGCGTGTCGCCGACCCAGATGGTCAGAATACCGGTCGTGCCGCCATAAACGTACTCTTCGTTGAACCAGATGTCGCCCACGATGTCGGCCGCGTTCAGGACGGCCGGATTGTTGAACGGAATCTCGTGATTCACCCACTGATCGTACGTTTCCGGCGGTGCGGTGCGCAGCAGTACATCCTCAATCCAGTCGGTGGCCACCCAGCCGGTAACGCCGCCGTGCTCCATGCTGATGCACCAGGGTGTGCCGCCATCGGCCACAATTTGGTCGCTGAGGGCGATGAGCTCATCCCACGTTTCGGGAATCTCGTAACCGGCTTCTTCAAACGCCTGCACCGGGTACCAGACGATGCTCTTGGTGCTGGCGCGGAAAAAGACGCCGGAGAGCTGACCATCGACGGTGCCCAGATCGATCCAGGCGTCGCTGTAGTCGGCCATGAGCTGGTCAGTGTTGATGTGGGCGCCCAGATCGACGACTGCACCATCCCGCACGAACTCGGCCAGCAGGCCGGGTTGGGGGAATCCGGCAATGTCGGGCGCGTCGCCGCCCTCCACGCGCACGGTGATGAGCGTTTCAAACTCGGACGAACCTTCGTACTGGATGTCGATGCCAGTACGCTCTTCAAAGTCGGCCAAGGTGTTGACAAAGCTTTCGCCCTCGCCCTCGGTCCATTTGCCGAAAATGGTCACGGTCGTGCCATCATACTCGCCGGCTTCGGCAGCAGTCAGGTGTTCGTAGCCGCCGGTTTCTTCCGCAGCTTCTTCTTCCTCTGCGTCGCCCGTTCCGCCTAAACCGGTTTCGGTATCGGGCCAACTGGCGTCAATTTGGGCCAGGATCGCTTCGGTGTTTTCACCGCCGTGGCTGACCCAGTCCACCATGCCGCTCCAGAAGGTGCCGGCGCCCACCTCGGCGGGCATCAGGTCAGAAGCGTCGAAGCGGAGGGTGGTGGCGTTTTGCAGAATCTCGGCCTGGGCCTGATCGACGTAGCTGCCGTACCACTCATCGGGAACGTTGCGGTTGGGAGAGATAAACCCGCCGGCTTTCACCCACACCTCGGCGCCCTCGGGCAGGGAGAGGTATTCCATGAGCGCGGCCGTTTCCGGGCGGGTATTAAAAGCTGAGAACACATCACCACCCCCGAGGACGGGACGGCCGTATTGCTCATCAATCGGCGGCAGGTAGAAGAAGGAGCTGTCTACGCCTGGCTCTGTGCCTTCGGGCCAGAAGTCGGGAATCCAGCCTGCTTGCCGGTGCATCCAGCACTGCGGACCAGCCTCATCGAACATCGGGGTTTGTGTATCGCCGACCCAGATGGTGAGGATACCCGTCGTGCCACCGTAAACGTAATCTTCGTTGAACCAGATGTCGCCGACGATGTTAGCGGCGTTGACCACGGCCGGATCGTCAAAGGGAATCTCGTGATTCACCCATTGATCGTACGTTTCCGGCGGAGCGGTACGCAGCAGCACGTCTTCAATCCAGTCGGTGGCCACCCAACCGGTGACGCCGCCGTGTTCCATGCTGATGCACCAGGGTGTGCCGCCATCAGCCACAATCTGGTCGCTGAGAGCAATGAGCTCATCCCAGGTTTCGGGAATTTCGTAACCGGCTTCTGCAAACGCCTGCACCGGGTACCAGACAATGCTCTTGGTGCTGGCGCGGTAAAAAACGCCGGAGAGCTGGTTGTTGACGGTAGCCAGATTCATCCACGCTTCGCTGTAGTTGTCGTTGAGTTCGTCCACGTTCAAAAATTGAGCGTGATCGGGAATGGCCCCTTCCTGCACAAATTGGGCCATCAGCCCAGGCTGGGGAAAACCGGCGATGTCGGGGGCGTCGCCACCTTCCACGCGCACGGTGATGAGGGTTTCAAACTCGGCCGAACCTTCGTAATTAACGGTGATGCCGGTGGCTTCCTCAAAGGGAGCCAGGGCAGCGACGAAGTTTTCGCCTTCCGCTTCGGTCCATTTGCCGAAGACGGTGACTTCACTGCCGGAAAACTCGCCGGCTTTGGCCCGTTCCAGGAAGGAGCCGCTGCTTTCGTCGGCCATCGCTTCGTCGGATTCGGCCGTTTCGGCACTTTCTGCGGCGGGCTCATCGGCCGTTTCCGCTGTTTCTTCTGTGGTTTCGGTTGTGGTATCTGCCTCTGCTTCTGATTCGGTGTCAGTGGCTTGCGGCCGTTCGCCACAGGCGGTAATGAGCAGGGCGATAAGGGCAAATAATAGTAAAACAAGCGTGTACTTGCGCATTTTTTGATCTCTCCTTCTACCTACCGGTTTGATAGGTATTGTTATAGCGGCTCTCTCAGAGGGATGGTAAACGGCCGTTTTCCGATTGAACAATTCACGAGAGAGCCACTCCAGAAGGGAGCCATGTCGAAAACGGCGTGCTTTTGAGGTATTATTTTTATGGTTGAGGGATCACCTCCTTTAGCTAAGGTAACGTCACAACTCTGGAGTTCGCAGCCCGGTTTGTGGCGTTATCTGCTTTTGATGTTGGTCAAGTTTTTAAACTCGACCTACTTCCATCGTTCGCGGAAAGGTTGGTAACTGTTTCTGATACCGTTTGACCGGCGAGATGCACTGCACCCCAAACGCCAGGGTTATAATCTGGCGGAATCAGATACAGTTTCTCATCGAGCAACAGGTCGGCCGCCAGGGTAGATTGCTGCCGCAGGCGGGCCAGTTCGTGCAATATGGGGGCCAGGAACGCGTCGCCGCTGCGGGTGACGCCGCCGCCAAGCACAATTTTTTCCACGTCATAGGTCATGATTAGCCATTGGATGACCCGGCTGAGATGCTGGCTGACGTGCTGCACAATTGTTCGTGCTGCTTTGCTACCCTGAATCGCCGCTTCGTAAACATCTCCGGCGCTCTGTATTTTGCTTTTGGGATTCGTGGCGTTCATTTGGCGGATGATGGCCGGCCCGGCTACGATGGTTTCCAGACAGCCGCGCAGACCGCAATTGCAGAGGTGGCCGTGTGGTTCAAACATGATGTGACCAATTTCGCCGGCCATGCCGTTGTTGCCCCGGTGGAGACGGCCGTTCAAAATCACGCCTGCCGCAATGCCCGTGCCAATGCTCACATAGGCGATGCTCTGCACCGGCTCATTCTGACGCAAATAGTTAAACGCGCCGATGGCCGCCGTGCGCACGTCGTTTTCTAAAAAGGTGGAGACCTTGAACCGGGCCGAGATGGTGGAACCAAGGGGAAACTTCTGTAAATTGAGGTTCACGGCCAGCTTCACAACACCGGTTGCGGGATTCACCTGGCCGGGTACGCCCAGGCCAATACTTTGAATTTGCTGCGGCGTGGCGTTGGCTTCGGCCAGCACAGCGTGGATGGCACCGGTGATGGTGGCCAGTAGCTCATCGGGATTGGTGGTGTGGGTGGGCACGGTGGATTGTCCCAGCACAGAGCCAGTGGGGTCAACCAGTAATGCGGCCGTTTTTGTGCCACCGACGTCCAAGCCAACTGAAAGCTGCGCTGCCTGCATAGAATTTCCTCTAAATAACGCCCAGCCCCTGGCTCAAAATCAGGGCTGAGGCACCCAGTAACACAAGATTTGATTCGGTGGCGGCGTACTGCACGGCCGTATCCTCCGCCAGCTTGGGCAAAACCCGCCGCGCCATGCTGCTTTGCACTGCGTTAATAAACAATTCGCCCGTTTGGGCTACATCGCCGGCAATGACGATGCGGTTGACGTTGAGGATGCCGACCAGGTTGGCCACTGCCAGCCCTAAAAATTCGCCGGCTTGTGTGATGATTTGCTGCGCGGCTGTATCCCCTTCCTGGCACGCCTGGCGCAAAATGGCCCAGGTGATGGGGCTGCCAGAAGGCCGTAACGCAGCCAGCCGCGATTCGGGGTTTTGGGATGCGGCCGTTTCCGCCTGGCGCAGCATGGCGCGAACGCTGGCCACCGTTTCCAGGCAGCCCACGTTGCCGCAGGAGCACTGCTCGCCGTCGTTCACCACGCTGACGTGCCCGATTTCCCCGGCGCCAAAGCCTTCACCGTAGAAGATACGGCCGTTCAATACAATCCCGGAGCCAATGCCCTGACCCATTTTGATCAGCACCAGGTTGCGGGTGTCGTCATCGCCGTAGGAGTATTCGGCCAGGGCAGCCAGATGGCTGTCGTTGGCGATGTGAACGGGGAAGGGATAGCGATCGGCCAGGAGCTGCTGCAAGGGCAGGTCGCGCCAATCGAGGTTGACAGATTGCTTGACCAACCCGGCGTCGGCGTCGATGAGGCCGGGGCTGCCCAGCGCCATGCCCAGCACTGGGGCGGTGACGTTGGCCAGGAGCTGGTCCACCAGTTTATAGACTAAATCGAGGGCGTCCTGGGACGTACGGCCGTCTACAGGTAGGCTAATCTGTTTTTCAAATTGGCCACGCAAATTGACCAGCGCCCCGGCGAACTGTTCGTTGCCTAGATCGAGGCAAATCAGCTGGCGCGCATCGGCCACCATGCTGAGCATAATGGGCGGCTTACCACCAAGCGACGGCCCGTAGCCCGTTTCGGCCACAATCCCTTTGTCCAGATAGCCGGCCACAATGCTGGAAACAGTAGCGCGCGTTAACCCTGTCATTCTCGCCAGATCTGCCCGGCTCACATCACCAGCCTCGTAAATGGTCTTGAGAACCAGGCGCGCGTTATGCTGCTTGGTGTGCTGACGTGTTGCTTTTTTGGGGGGGCTTGGTGTGCGTGCCATCTCAAATCCAACTTAGTAAGTTCATTAAACTAACTAAGAGTTTAGCACACGCCTTGAACAGCCGTCAAGATCAATTTCTACAACCAACGGCCGTTGCCCTCATTATCCTGCTCATCATGCTCATTTCGCTGGTGAGCAGCACGTTGAGCGGCATTTATACAGCGGCCGTTTACCGCTACGCCACCACCGGCGACACGGGCCGTTATTTTGACGCCGACATGGTGAAAGGTGCTTTCAAACTGAAATAGATTGCTTAATTGCGGAGACGCTGAGGGCGCAGAGAAATTTTTTTACCTTGCCGACCTCCCGCAGGTTTCATAGAAGGAGTGAATCTTTCCAAGAACCTGCGGGAGGTTTTGCTTTTTATGGTTGGTAAAGCTCAGTTTCCGGATAAAAGGCGTACCAGCCGAACCAGTAGGCCAGGTGGCCGTTGATGCGCGCAAGGGTCTCGCCGTCTGGTCCGAGCAGTGCTTCTTCGCTGACTTGCCAGGAACGGCCGTCTTCATCCAGCACCGTAAAATCATCGGGACCGGGGGAAAAGGTGTGTTCGCCGCGGGCAAAGGCGCGGATTTCGGCACCGGAGGTGTAGGTCACCGGCCCGGTGCGCTGGCTGGTGCCGTCTACTTCCACAATCTCCCCCGCGGCAATGAGGGTAACGGCCGTTTCGCCCACCACATCATTCACCACCCGCTCTGCTAACAAATCAGTCACCGGATACGCTTTGGGCGTCTCGTCCAGCCGCAGGGTGTACACATGATCCTTGTTAAACAATTGGTCGCTCTGCTGCCAGACGGGGAACATCAGCCCGTCGCGGAACAGCCGCTGATCGTTGGCAAAGTAATCGCCGTAAGCCGCGCCGGGGACGTAAACCCGGTTAAAGCCGGTTTCAATGTCTACCACGACGGTGTTGGGATGCTGCTCCTGCCAATCGGCCCAGGTGGTGAGCACAACCGGCAGTAGATTGAGCCGGATATCGCCCGCGGCCAGCTCGCCCAGCACCGGCTCGCCCGTGAGCTGGTTCCACAGCGTGAGGGTGGAGCGGTCGTACATCAGCTTGTTGCTGCGGAAGAGGAAGCCGGATGAGCCGAAGGTGTAGGTCACTTCATTGCCTTCTAAATCGACGGAACGGCCGTCATAAGCAATGGCCGCGCCACACAAGGTGCAATACGCCAGGGAAACAGGCACGCCGCCGACCACGTCGTTGGCCATCTCATGCCAATCGAGAATGCGCAGCGGGTAGGCCCGAGCATCGTCGTTGATGGCGATGCCAAAGACCGGCTCCCACGGCTCCAGATAATCTGCTGCGGCAGCGGGCAGCATGGTGGGATTGTCCAGCGCCGGAATGCCGTCCAGCACCACGCCGCCCCACTGAATTTCCTCCACGCGAATTTTTGAAGGATGTTTGTCCAGCAAAAAGAGGCCAAAGTAATTATCGATGCCTGCCAGCAGACGGCCTTTCCAACTGGTGAAGCCCGGCGGTGGTGTAAGATCGGTGCCGCCGTACCAGGTAATCCAGCCACCCCAGTCACCACCAAAGCTTTGTCCGCTTAACGCTTCCAGGCTGTCTACGATGGTGGTGGCGTCCAGCGTTTGGATCAGGCCAATTTGCCGGGCGCGCACCAGCTCGATGAGGACGGAGACGAAGCGTTGGTCATTAGCAGCCAGAATCCTATCCAAAGCGGCTTCAGCTTCGCTGCGGCTGCCTTCGCTCAGGTTGAACAGCAGTGACTGCGCTTCTTCATCGTTAATCGTCATGTTATCCATTTCGGCAGGGTCCATTGCGGCGGTTTCGCCAGCCTCTGTTTCTTCTGTTTCATCTTCTGGCGCTTCAGGTTCAGCCACCGGGCTTTCCTCGCCTGCTTTTGGTGGGGTGGTGTTAGAAATGGCCGTTGGCGTCGCCTCATCGGAAGTGGCAGCACCGCAAGCCATCAGCATGGCAAGCAATACGAGTAAGAGAATTATACGCAAAACAGTCATGGCTCTGCTCCTTGTGCAACAGGTTTTAAAGTGGAGTATAGCAAGAGAATGGGGTGGGAAACGGCCGTTTAGCAACGTGTAATCATTTGGTAATAAGCTTGTAAGCAAGCAACAAAAAAGGACGATCTGCCAGGCAAATCGTCCTTTTGTTATGCCGGTACCTTTTTTTGACTAGGCGGCGGTAGAAATAACGCTGTTCTCACTGCCGTGTTCGTTGGCCCGGTAAGCGTCAGCCGCTTCATCGTTGCGCCAGCTTTGCTCATCCACCAAATAGCGAAACTGGAATTCGCCATCTTTGGGCAGCCGAACCTTGGTGCGGAAGGGACCATTTTTGACCTGCTTCATTTCGATTGGTTCCCAGCCGTTATGCTCAGAAACCAGGGCAACCTTTTCTGCATCTTCGACTGTCACTTCAAACGTGACTTCACATTCGTCCTTTGTTTTAAAGAACTTTTTCTTCAACATGAGATATTTACCTCCAAAAAATGGGTCTATGTTCCGGTTGGAACTGTGAGTGCAATGTTAACTACTTGATTTACACGAGTGGCAACATGGTTTTTGCCAAACAGCGATGGATTATAAGAAAAATAGTTGATGTGTCAAGCATTTCCGTCCAGCGTGATTATCCAGATGGGGTATTTTGTTGGGTCGATCTTGCTACTCCAGACCCGGATGCAGCCAAAACATTTTATACGGGTCTGTTTGGTTGGGAAGCAGATGATCGTCCGATTGATGTTGGGGGCACGTACACCCCCGCCAGCCGGAGGCAGCCAGGACATTTTATGAAGCCGTGTTTGGCTGGACCCATGCGACCGATGAAAACGGGTATATAACGTACTCCGCGAACGGCCGTATGCAGGCGGGCATGATTACCATGGATGAAAATTGGGGACCAGAAATCACGGCCAACTGGTCTGTTTATTTCATGGTAGAAGATGTGGCTGCCAAAGTTAAACTGGCCCAAAAGCTGGGCGGCACCGTCATGGTTCCCCCAACCAAGGCCGGCACAATGGGCATTTTTGCTGTGATTCAAGATCCGCAAGGCGGCGTATTCAATATCATGTCGTTTGATGGTCCGGTAGATCCCCCCACCAGGATACAAAAAGGCGTAACCAGCCAGACTCTAAGGGTTTGCCACGAATGGGTTATCGTTTGATGATACCAAACCCTTAGAGTCTTCCCTGTTAAATTTGGGTGCGCACTTTGGATTTTGGCGGTGCCGAAGTGAGAAAGTCGCGGGCAAAGCGTTCATTGTAATTATTGATGAGCTGCTGGACACGGCCGTAATCCGCCGAGGCCACCAACAACCCGGCATGATACTTCTTGGGGAGCCGCCACACAATTTCTGGATCATCATAGGCTGACAAATCGGGCTGTTCTTGCTGGGCCAGGCAGATGATGAGCCCGGCATGGTCGCTGCGCGGCGTGGGCGGCCGGTATGCTTCGCGCCGCGCGCTGGCCAGCTCGATGCGGGCCGCTTCCTGCCAAAGCACAATGCCGGTTGCTGCTTCCACCAATCGATCAATGTTGGCGCCACCGACGCGCGCGGCCGTTTCCAGGAAGTAGAAACGGCCGTCAGCCTCGGCCCGGATGAATTCCGTATGAGCCACACCACGCACCTGGCGCAGCACCCGCATCAAATTTTCGTTGGCGGCGATGAGCGCCTTACTGTCTTCATTGTCACGAGGCAGCGTGCGCGTGTTAAAAATGCCGCCCCCGGTCGTGACCGCCAATGGCGGCGTGCCGTACTGGCTGGCGATGGCAAAAACGACCTCTTTTTCCCAAATCAGCGAATCCACATGGCAAACGTTGCCTACCACAAACTGCTCCAGCAGATAGAATGAGCGCTGGTCGCCCAGTTCATTGACGGCCTGCCACACGGCATCGGCATCGTGCAGCTTGCGAATGCCTACGGCGCCGGCCTCGAAGCGGGGCTTGAGCACCCAGGGAGTCGGGACGCGCTGCAAGAAGCTGTTGAGCTCGTCGTTGTTGAAGACGGCCGTAAATTCTGGTACCAGTACCCCTTCATCTCGCGCCTGTACCCGCATCGCCAGCTTGTCGCGAAAATGGCGCGCTGTGGTTTCGCCCATACCTGGAATGCGCAAATGTTCGCGCAGGGATGCGGCCGTAGCCACGTCATAATCGTCCAGGGCCACAATCCGGTCAATTTTTTCTGTGCGGGCCAGATAGCTGACGGCGTAGGTGACGTCCGGCTGCTTAGACAAATCGGGCATGATAAACCGCTCGGCGATAGCCTCCATTGGCCAATCGGGGTTATGGGCCGCTTCTTCGGACACCAGCAGCAGGACGCGCGTGCCCTGGCGTTGGGCTTCGAGCAGGTAAGGAATACCTTTGCATTCACTGGCCAGGGCCAGGATGGTAATGGGCTGATTTTGGGACATGTTCTTTTCTCCGCAAGCGTGGGGGTGTGAAAAATACGACCGTCATTGTACCCGCATTCAAAGCAACACAAAAGTGTTTGCTTTTCGGAAGTTAGCGCAACCACTTTCCATCGTTGAAGCGTCACAGATTATTTCTGATTTAGGCCTGTGGCGCGTTCATCAGCCGCAGGTTGAGGATATTTTGAGCGCTATTCAGATTCAGCAACGTTACCAGCTTTCATTCTGGGATAGTATGATTGTTCGGAGCGCCACTCAACTGGGCTGTTCAATTATTTGGACAGAAGAGTTGAATGCCGGCCAGCTGATTGAAGGCTGCAAAATCCAAACCCCATTTGATCATGAGAGAATTACCAGAAAGTGATTGAAAAAAGTTGCGTTTTTTGGACTCATTCCCTGGCGACTTTTTCTGCACCGGAGCGGGTAATTTGGAAATGATCAAAGTCGCGGGCCACGTAAGTATTGGGAAAGATTTCGCGTGCTTCTCGCAGGATAATACGGCCGCTGTACCGCCGCGACAGATGGGTCAAGATTAACGTGTTCACACTGGCCTCTTTGGCCAGTTGGGCCGCTTGTGCCGCCGTCATGTGGCCGAATTGGCGGGCCAGCTCCGCGTCTTCCTCCAGGTAGGTGGCTTCAATGACCAGCGCGTGGGCATCCTGGCAGATGGGCAGCAGGTCTTCCACGCGGCCCACGTCGCCAATGTGCACGTATTTGGTGCCCGGCAGGGCTTCACCCAAGACGTCTTCCGGTTGGATGATACGGCCGTCGGCCAATGTCACCGCCTCACCGCGCACCAACTGTGAGCGCTCAGGACCGAAGGGTACGCCCAGCATCGCTGCTTTTTCAGCTAAAAATGGGTAGTGAGGCTGCTCCTCAAACAAGAAGCCAAAACAGCCGGGGCCACGATGCTGCACCGAAAAGGCTGTGAGAGTAAATTTATCATCGGCCATGATGACGCCGGGGTCAATTGGGTTGAGCTCGATATGGAGGGGGGAACGGCCGTTGGGAAACACCACGCGAAACAGCAAATCAGACACCCGGCTGAGGGTGCTGCGGCCCCCATAAATATCCACCCGGTCCATGTTTTCCCAGCGTCCCAACGTAGAAACAAAGCCGCCCAATCCCAAAATATGGTCCAAATGGCCGTGCGTTAGCAACACTTTGTTAAGTCGTTTAAATCCTAAACCGCTGTGTAAAATCTGGCGCTGCGTGCCCTCGCCACAATCGATTAGAAAACGATGTTCTCGATACAAAACCATGTGGGCCGACAGGCCACGATGGACTGAAGGCGCCGACGCCGAAGTGCCTAAAAAGATAAGTTCAAACATGGCCGTATTGTAACGGCGATTGGCTGATTAGGGGATAGCGATTTGCCGACTGCCAAAGAGAAACCCCTCAACACCTTTAATGCTGAGGGGCTTAGAAGGAGGTAAATGATACAGTTTTTCTTACACAAATTGCCAAACAGTCATGTCTTGGCAATGAAGATGGCTCCCAAAGTGGAGAGGAAAACTTAGTAAGCTCCGTCTCCTTTTAAAACGGCCGGAATAGTGCGCAGCAATATTTTGATGTCCAGCCACAAAGTCCAATTGGTAATGTAATGCATGTCCAGCGCGACGCGCTCATCATAGGAGGTGTCGGAACGGCCGCTTACCTGCCACAATCCCGTTAAACCAGGCATCACCATCATCAGCGTCTGGCCATATTGCCCGTATTTGCTGATTTCATCCGGGGCAATAATGCGCGGACCAATGAGCGACATATCGCGAGCCAGCACGTTAAGCAGTTGCGGCAGTTCGTCCAGGCTAAATTTGCGCAGGAAGTTGCCTACACGGGTAACACGAGGATCACATTTCAGCTTGTAATTTTTATTTAATTCGTGGCGTAGTTTAGGGTAGCAGGCCAGGATTTCATCTCCATTCACGTACATGGTGCGGAATTTGAAGGCGTCGAAGGTACGGCCGTCTTTCCCCAACACCCGCCGCCGATGAAAAACAGGTCCGGGAGAATCCAGTTTTACCAGGATAGCAAGGAAAATGAACAGCGGGGCAATGAGCAAAAGTCCCGGTAGAGCAAGCGCATAATCAAGCGCCAGTTTCATCGCACGGTTGTACTGTGTTGATACCATTTGTTTGCTTTGTGCGGTATTTGCTTCCATGCTGGTACTTTCCAGGAGTTGTTTGGTTTGTGTTGCCTGAAGCATTGATAAACTCCTATGATGAATAACAACTGCTATGTCAATATTTGCGCGTGTTGTCGAATGGGTGTTTTTTAAACTACTGGTAGTTTATGAGTGGCAGCTTACGACACCACTTACTAAAACTTAAACGGCCGTGGCGACGGCCGTACAAAACAAAATGATGGTGGCACAGACCAGATTTAACCACAGCACCTGTTTCTCACGCCTGGCCAGTTTTTCTTGTTCGGATTGGGCGAGATTCGGCCGTTTTTCCGCCAGCAGCGCAATCCGTTCCGTGGCCGGGTACAAACCGAACTGCAAATACACGGTCAAAGCAGCCAGCAGGCCAAACGCGATATGCTTCACCAGCATGGCCCAGGCCCAGGTGCTGTCAATTGCCAGAAAACCACTGTAGTTGACATCGTTGGTCATTTGCACAAAGCCGGTGATGAGCAGCAGTACCAGACTGATATTGGCCCAGGGCGTAAGCTGCTTTTGCAAACCCAACCAGCTGTTGGCTGCTACAGAACCTTTTTGCAGCGCAGGCAAGGCGGCCAGTGCCATGACGACCAGGCTGCCAAACCAGATGACCGTGGCCAGCAAATGAATCCAGTAAGAAAAAACGAGTGTCCAAAACATGATGTCACCGTTTTGTTTGTATGAGGTTTATTTTGGCATTGCCTTCAGCGCCGAATAGGCCAGGCGAGGCGTGCCATCCGGTAAAACAATGGACCACCAATATTGTTCGTGATC
The DNA here is from genome assembly GCA_937967805.1 of uncultured Anaerolineaceae bacterium. The sequence continues at coordinate 7,938 of CALBTC010000506.1, read as the reverse complement.
CTCCGGGGTCCAGGTGGCATCCGCCATATAGATGGTGAAAATGGGACCAATCCACGGCTGCCAATTGTCGCGGGCAAACTGGTAAGCGCCCACCAGATATTCAGCCTGCTGTTCCTCAGTAACGCCATGCCAGGTGTAGGTGGGATGAATCTCTTGCTGCAAAATCCAGCCCGTTTCCAGAATGACCACCTGCTTGTCAGCATCCCCGTTGGCCACCATGATGGCGCGCATATCTTCCACATGGCGGAAAACGTTCCAGCGATGGCCGCCCCACTCCTGGTTGAGCCCCTCTTCCGGCGGCAAATCGGGCGGTGCTTTGTAGCCGGGCGCATTAAGGCCCAAGGCATCAAAATAGTCGGCGGCGCCGGCATCGTACATGCCTTGCAAAAAAGCGTCGTCGGGCATGGCGGCGGGTGGCTCGGTACCGGTGGGGGCTAATCCTGCGGAAACAACAATGGCCTGGGGATCGGCCGTTTTAATGCCCTGGTAACAAAGGCGAAGCAGTTCCGTATATTCGGCCGGATTGGGAGCCTGCTCGCCCCATTCCCGGCTTAAATTGGGCTCATTCCACACCTGGTAGGCCTGGATGCGTCCCTGATACCGCTCGGCCAGCTGAAAGCAAAAATCGCCAAAATCCTGGTAGTTGGCCGGGGGCTGATTTTGCGTAATCGGCTTGTCCACCAATGCCTGCACGCTCCACAAAGGCTGGTGATCGATGCGTACGAGTAAATTAAGATTGGCATCGTTTGCTTGTTGAACGATGCGGTCGGGACGGTACCAATCGAATTCGCCTTTGGCATTGCCTTCAACGTCACGCCAGGCAAAAGCTTGCTTAACCCAACCAAAGCCCATCTCTTGCACCAGTTCCAAGTCGCGGGGCAGCACATCATCTACGTGCCACCATTGAGAAAGATGCATGCCGTATTCGGGTGAGTTGAAAAGCTGGCTGAAAGGGCGCGTTGGGTCTGGGGTGGGTACGGCCGTTCCATTCAAAACAACCTCAACTTCCGGCGGCGGTAGCGTGGCGGTGGCTTCCGGTGTCGGCACGATGGTTTCTACAGGCACGTTTGCCTGCGCGGAGCTACAGCCAGCCAAAACCAGCGTCAGGAAAAGATATGCGGTTAAGGTGTGAAGAAGGTTTTTGACGCTCAAGAGAATGGGTAATTGCGTAATTGAGTAATTAAGTAATTGCTCAATTACTTAATTACCCAATTACAATTTTAAATTTAGTCTGGTTTTTCCATATCGGCCACCGCGCCAAAGGCAGGTCGAGGTGCACCGTTGATGTCAATAATGCTGTAGGGTACCGGATCATCTTGCGGGCCGCTGCCCTTGTTGCCAAAGTCATAGTTGAACAGGAAAGCCAGCCATACATTGCCGGAATCATGCATTTGCTGGAACGCCTGCACGATGTACTGCGCTTGTTCTTCCAGCGTGTTGTCGCGGGCAAACTCAAACCCTTCCGGCGGGGCATCGTATCCTTCGCTGCTGGCCCAGCCAAATTCGGTAACGCACAGCTTCATGTTGGGATCAACTGCCTGGACTTTCTGGGCGTAGGTGTCCAGCGTTGTTTTAAAGCTCCAACTGTGGTGTGGATTGTCAAACGGACCGCGGAAAACGGCCGTTGCCGCTTCGGCCGTACTGCCTGCCTGATCAAAAGCGACGTCCGGGGCAATGTTGTAGCCGTTGTGATGTGTCCCAACGCAATCGGCATGATTTAACATGCCGGCCGCCAAAGCGCGATCCAGGTATTCAAAATCATCAGCCCAACGGACCCAGTCGCCGGTGCCAGTGGGCGACAGCGCCCCGCTAATGACAATGATGTCGGAATCAGCCGCTTTGATGGCATCGTGGGCCACTTGGAGAAAGCGCACGTAATCTTCCGGACTGATGCCGTTGGCAGTTTGCCATTCGCGGTCCAGATTTTGTTCGTTCCATACTTCAATGGCGTCGATCTTGCCGGGATGGCGATTGATGAGTTCGGTGAGGAAATTGGCGAATTCGCTGTAATCATCGGGCGGGCCGATGTGATTGCCCGCGGCGCGGGTCCACTCCGGCGAACCAACCACGCTCACCATCAAGTTCAGGTTGTGATTAGCCGCTTCATCAATGACGCCGTCATAAAAGAACCATTGGCCGGCGTCTGGCGAAGGATGAATCAGCCACCACTGAATCTGCATTTTCACCCAATCTAGCCCAAGCTGATTTTGGACTGTATCCATGGTAGAAATAGGATCGCCCACGGTGGCATTGCCGTGAATCTGTACCCCATAGCCAAATTTGTCTATGGGCCACGGCCGTATTTTTTCTTCTGCCACGACCTCAGGCGCCGGTGCTGGCTCTTCTCCGCCACTTTCGGCACCGCCTTCTTCTACCACCACGACGGGCGGGGGTACGAGGGTAGGCGTTGCCGCCGGTTCGGGCGTGGGTGGATTGGGTACGGTGTCGGTGGTGGTGTCAGTGACGGCCGTTTCCGGTTCCTCACCGCCACCACAGGCAGCCAGCAGCAGGAGTACGGCCGCTGCAAAAAATAACCATCTCATCTGTTTCATAAATAACCTCGTTCATAAAGAAAAGGCGCATTTTGCTTGCTTCCGACAAAATGCGCCTCCTATTCTACCTGAAATGTTTCAAACAGCGCGGTGTGCTGAGTAAACGCCTACCGGCCCATAACCTGGCCTAACGTCTGGCACGCAGGGCAGCTGCCGTCCTTGCGAATCATGGCATAGCCTGCCTGCGGATCATCGCTCCAGAGGGTAAAATCGACATTAAAGACAATGATCATGCGGACTTTGCCCGAGTTGGCCCCAATGCTCACAGCTTCAGCCAACCACTGTGCATGTTCCGCTACAGAAGTATTGGCTGCCCAGGCAAAGCGAGAGGGAACACCGCCATAATCTTCACCAGAAAGGTAGCCTAACTCTGTAAAGCATACCGGCTTACCCAGCGCTGCATACACATTTAAGGTAGGCACAAAGAACCAGCTGTAATGATCATTGCCCGCAGGATGTCCTGTATTTTGCCCTGGCGGTGTGGCCCCTGCATTATAGTGTGCACCGACACAGTCCATGTAATTGGCACCTCCGGCGGCAGCTACACCCTGCATGTAACGGCTGTCTGACCAGGCATTGGTGCCATTGTCAAAGCCGGTGGGTGCCGGCGCACCACTGATGACCATCACATTGGGATTGGCAGACTTAATAGCGTTGTAGGCCGGTGCCAGCATGTTGTTTACATAAGATGCCGGATCGATTTGCCCCGCAGGCCATTCAAAGTCGATGTTCATCTCATTCCAAATCTCGATGGCATCGGGGCCAAGAGCGGCCACACCGGCCAGGAACTGGACATACCCGTTGAAATCAATGCTGTCCGGATAGGTATTGGCCCCAGGAATGCTTAACAGAACTTTGAAGCCATTGGCGTGTGCCTGCTGAATGCGCCCGGCTACGGCATCGGGCGAATCACCGGCACCCCATTTGTGCTGGAATTTTACCCAGTTCATGCCGGCTGAAGCCATCAGTTGAGGATTGGCAAAGGTGTGGGTTTGCCCACCGAGTTCAAATGATCCCGAGGCAACTGGTGGCGCGGATACTGGCGGCGGGGCCCCGCCCCCGCCACCTGCCGTGGCCGGGTCTACTTCTACAACTTCCAAAGCGCTTACATTCAGATTGGCGTTTAGATCGAGCAGCGTGGCAAATATCCAGCCTTCTTGCCCGCCATCAGGCATAATAATTTGGAACCAGGTGGTGTCTGCATTGCGCCCAATAACCTGAACACGAGTGCCCTGATTGAGACCCCCGGCAATGATGCCATAGGTCAAACCGGGACCAACGCGCACGTTGGCGTTGGTGTTAACAACCGCATCAGCATCACCGGGATCGAGAGAAGCTGTGCCGGTTCCAGGACTGGCAACGGCCGCTCCCGTTTCAGGCTCTTCTGCGACAGCCTCGGCAACATTGACGGTGACCGAACCAAGTGAAGCAACCGCCTCACCCAGGGCAAACTCGGCGTTGATGGTGTAGCTACCGGGGGTTTCTTCACCGGCCCAGGCAAAGGTCAGGTCGCTGCCGCTTTCGCTGGCCAGCACGCTTTCGCTCTCATCCAAAACCGTCCACACAATGGCCGCCCCAGTCGTTTCTGGTGGGGCGCTGAGACCGGTGAATGAGGCCAACGCGGTGGCATAGCCAGCGCCATCGGTGACGCTTCCCAGACCACGAACGGCCGCACCACGTAAATGATATCGCTCCACCAGCCCCAGCCGATTGCTGAGAGCAGCAGGGTTACCCAGCCAAACATCATGCGTCTGGTCGTTCATCTGATAGCTGTAGCGGTAGGTCAGGCTGGCTCCGTCCCATTCCAGCGGGGAGGCATCGCCAGACAGCGCCAGCTCTACGGCCGTACCCGGCTCCACCTCTTCGCTGCCGGAGACAAATTCTAGCTCGCCAAAATTGGCCAGCGCCTCTTCATTAGACATATCCAGGAAAGCTTCGCCCACGCGGTCAACTGCGCCAGCAGTGACGAGCATGGTCAGTTTGGTACGATCAACCAACCGGGTAGCCCAGTTTAGCAACTGCATAGCGGTGCTGTTGTCATTGTAAGCGGTAGGATCGAGGGGCATTTGTATGTAAACAATGTCGGCTGCCTGGCCAATGGCGGCCCAATCCTGCCCGGCGCTGTTCCACTGGCCGTCTGTTTCTTGCGGCGTGGCCAATGTGACAGCCAGAACAAGATTTTGCGCGTGTAGCGCATCGGCTAAACTCATTACAAAGGAGGAGAAAGCTTCTGTTTGGGCTGGTTCGACTCCCTGGTAGTCGAGGTTGATACCGGCAAAACCGCCGGAAACGGCCGTATTCACCAACGCGTTAATCTGGTTAGTCTGAGCCGTTGAATCCCCCAGCAGGGAGGCAAGCGCCGTTTGATCAACAACTGCGCCCACGTTTGTGACGCGGACCAGGCTATTAAATTCGCCGGCGGGCAGTTCTGTCACTTCACCCTGTAAAGCACCAGCTTCACCTAAAGTCAGCGTGCCGGCGGATATTTCCGTCAGGCTGGCCAGAATGGGTTCTGGTAGTTCTTGCTGCGGCAGCAGTTCTGCGCCAACAGCGATGGTGTCGGTGGCACCCGGTTCTACCAGGGTAAACGCCTGGTGCAAATTGTGCTCCGGGGAAACGATCTGGCGGGTTTCTACATCAATGTGGCTGGGAATGAAACGCCAGCCGCTGCCGTCCCAGCCGTAGAGATCGACCATTTCAACGGCCGTTCCCGCCGGAACGTTAATGGCAACTTTGCCACTTAGGGTAGCGGCGTCGTGTTCTACCTTGAATACGTTGCCACGCACGGTAGCGTTGGCCGGAAAAGCACCAATACTGCCAGCCGCCTCTGCTTCACTCAGGCTTGTGACGTTGACCACGGCGCTGGTGTCGCTAACGATGACGTCCACTTCGCCAGGAATTGATGGATTACTGGCAACTACCGTTTCTGCTTCGGTAGGGGATGCTGTTGGGGAGCTGTCGGTAGTTGTTTCTTCATCACCACCCATTCCCAACCGTTGGCCCAGAGAAATGGGGGGTAAAAACAGCCCGGCGATGATAAGAAGAACAACCACCACAACGCCGCCAATCAACATGCCGGAAGGGCGTCTTTCAGCCGGCGTTGGCTCTTCCATGTTGTGTTCCTGTTCTTCAATTTCTGAGGTGGTGTCTGCAGACGGCCGTTCCTCTTCCATAATTCGATACCTCCGTTGTCTAACAAAGACGAGCAGTTGGGGGCTTTTTGGTACGGGATGGGGAACGGCCGTTTACCGGCCAGGCCACGCGATGTCGGCATACAAATACCGCGGCTGACAGGTCGCGTCGCTGTTCTCTAATTTGTTCCTCTTCCCTAAAAAGCTTACCGCAACGGGAGCCTTTGTTAAATGAATACAACTCAGTTTGCACATTCTGTATTCATTACAGCCACATGAAGCTGCTTCTACCCTGTTTGCCGATTGTGTAATTTTGCAAACAGTTACATGCAAAAAGCGGCTATAGAACGTACCATTTAACAGAGAATTGATCATTCCTCTGCTAATTAATGAGCTTACGCTTCTTAATTGACGTTCATCATCAGCCGCTTGACCACTGGTAACTGTAATTTACCAGAGCGGCGAACATTCTAGCACAAGGATGAAAAAGGAGGCAAACCAGCGTAAGCCTCCTTACAATGTCGTGGGCAAATCATTGAGGAAACGTTAAGAATGGGGAGGCGTTTTGTAGAGATGTTCTATTGAAACATCTCTACAAAAAGGATTAATAATCATCTACGCCATAGAGGAGGGTGTCTGGATGAATATCTTTCCAACCGAACCAGAAGGATGTTGTGCTTTTTAGTCGCACAAGCTGCGAACCGGCCAAAGGCCCTTCCAGCGCTTCACCTGTGAGCGCGTTCCAGGTGGTGCCGGTTTCGTTATCTTGAATGATAGACGGGCTGTCTGTAGCGGCAAAGGTGAGCGTTTGATCATCTACCAAGCGGCTGTAGGCTACGGAAACGGCCGTTGCCGCATCAAACCACACTAAAACCGTCTCATCTTCCACAGTGTCATTGACCACAGGCTCATCATTCAGCGTGCTAAAGGGATAAGCGACCACCGCATCGTTCAGCTCTACTCCGTTGACAAACTCTTTAACGTACAGTCGATCATCCTGAATGGTTTCGGGGATAACGCCAGTGCGGCTGGAGGCGTAATAACCATCATAACTGTCGCGCGCGCCGCGCCGACCTTGCTTATCCAGCGCCAGCGTATCCGGGTGTAGTTCCTGCCATTGCGCCCAGCTCATCATCCAAGAAGGCACAAATTCCAGCTTGGTGCCAACCAGTTCACCATCCACCGCTTCCCCCAAAAGCTGGCTCCAGTAGCTTTCCGTTTGTCGATCATACATTACCAATACGTTGCGAATGAGCTTGCCAGAAACGCCAAAGGTATATTCTTCACCATTGATTTCTCGGGAATACACGATTCCCGTAAAGCAAAGCGGTCACCAGGTGACGGCGATTTTTTCGCCGCCAACCGTGTCGTTCACAATTTCGCGGTTGCTTAAAAATGGCACCGAGTAAGCCCTGGCGTCGCCGTTAAACTCAACGCCAATGATCAGTTCATCCGGATCGTAAAACTCGTTGGCTTCGGCGGCGCTCAAAAACTCAGGGTTGTCGATAGCCGGGATGGCGTCGCGCGGCAGCAGCGTGATCATTTCATACTCGGCATATTTATCGGCCGGAATTCGTTCGGGGGTTGGGGCGGGCGGCTCTAAGGTTTCGGCTACGGCAGCGGCAGAGGTAGGGCTCGATGAGTTTGTAGGGGGGACGGCCGTTTGCTTTTCCCCGGCACATGCCGCCAGCAGCAGCAGAGAAAGTGCCGCCAGCCATGTTTTGGGTCCGCCAAGTTGACTTCTTCTCATAAATCACCTTTACTTTTGATCCTGTGTTTTCCATTTAGTATACGGTTTTTAGATCAAAGTTCTGTAAGCTTGACACGATAACGGCCGTTGCTATACTCCTCCCATGCCGCAGTGCGTAATAATTCAAATAAAGGAGTTCCAACTATGACAACCCCAGCAGATCTTTTTGCCAAGACCCCGCAAAACTTCATGGCCGACAAAGCCGGTGACATGAATGCCTCCGTCGCTTTTGACCTCTCCGGTGAGAATGGTGGTCAATGGACTGTGAACGTGGCCAACGGCACCGCCACAGTAGAGGAAGGCATCGCCGATGGCGCAGACGCCACCATCAGCATGGACGGCAGCGACTATGTCGATATGATGACGGGTAAGCTGAACCCGATGATGGCTTTTATGGGGGGCAAAGTAAAAGTCAGCGGCGATCTGAACACGGTTATGAAGTTTCAGACGCTGTTCAAGACAGGATGATAAAATGTAGGGGCGGTTTGCGAACCGCCCTTACTTA
>CALBTC010000505.1 GCA_937967805.1 uncultured Anaerolineaceae bacterium | reverse complement strand
TTCGAGCCGCTTTTGGCGAGAAATCCTTCTGAAGACCGTACTCGTTTTAGGATCGCTCAGCGTATTATTCTTAATCGGCTGTGCCGAAACGGCCGTGTCCACCGCCCCTCTCCCCACCATCACCCCCACCCTGGCTCGGGCCACGGCCGCGCAGCTTGCGCCACCAACGCCCATTCCGCCGGCTACAAACACACCGGTTGTGCCCACAGCGGCAATTACATTGCAGGCCATTCCACCCACAAACACCCCCTTGCCCGCCCTCAACCTGGCCGTGCCCGCCGGTTGGGAAACAATCACTGGCGAAGCACTGGCCAACGCTACTACCAGCCGTGTCTGGCACATCGTGCCGGCAGATGAACCTGCTGCGGCTCAACTGGTGGAAAATGGTGCGGGGCAGCTTGTCTGGCAGGAGCCAATTGTGCTGGCCGTGCCCTTCACCACCGAATGGGAATTCATCACCCAGGCTGATGCCGAAGCCATCATGGCCAACGGGCATCAAGTCGCCACGGTGCTCCCCTGGTCGGCGTTGACGCCTGAATTGAAATCTTTGCGGGTAGACGGCCGTCACCCCACCGACCCCGACTACCCGTTCCACAATCGCCTCACCTTGCAGTCAGAGCGCAGCGAGGCTGCCGAACTGGTGCCCATCCTGCAAACCGCCCTCGCCCCGGAACCTACCGTCCATCTGGCCGGCGTAGGCGACATCATGCTGGATCGCGGCCTGGGCATTGTCCTCCAAAACGGCAATCTGGTTTACCCCTTTGCCCAAGTTACCCCGCTGCTGCAAGGGGCTGACATCACGGTGGGCAACGTGGAATCGGCGCTGGGCGACGTGGGCACGCCGGAGAGCAAGAGCTATCCGTTCCGCGCCCCGCCCGTGGCTGCCGAAGCGCTGGCGCTGGGCGGTTTTGACGTTGTATCGCTGGCCAACAACCACGGCATGGATTACGGTCCCGAAGCGCTGCTGCAAGCGATTGACCTGCTGCAAGCGCAAGGCGTGGCCCCGATTGGGGCAGGTGCCAACTTTGATGCCGCCCACGCGCCGCACATCGCCCAGGTCAACGGTTTATCACTGGCGTTTTTGGGCTATGTGAACGTGCCGGTGGAAGCGAGGAGCGCCTTTGATACGGCCGTCTGGACCGCCACTGAAACCACGCCCGGACTCGCCTGGGGTGATCCAAATGTGATTGCGGCGGATGTGACGGCCGTTCGTCCTCAGGCCGATTTAGTCATTGTGGTTTTGCACAGCGGTTACGAATACATTGAGGAACCCAGCGAGCAGCAAATGGCCGCCGCCCATGCCGCCATCGACACCGGGGCCGATCTGGTGATTGGCCACCATGCCCACATTTTGCAGGGAATCGAATATTACAACGACGGCGTGATTGTGTACGGGCTGGGGAATTTTGCCTTTGAGATTGACGGGCCGCCGGAAACGGCCGTGCTCAACGTCTGGCTAAATCAAGATGGCGTACACTCTTTGGAGCTTATTCCGGCCATTATTCAGGAAGGCGGCGCACCCCGCCTGGCCGAACCGTGGGAAGCGGCTCCCATTTTGCGCCAGGTTTACTTTTTGACGCGGATCTTGAATAGTCGGTAGGTGGGAAACGGCCGTTTCCCATCATAGTTGATACCTAGACATATCCAGGCGGGCTGTCTATACTTGCTGAAAGGTGAGGGCCATATACATTTCCGGAAAACGGCCGTAGGCTCTTTCTCATGATAGAAATGCCATATTTGCTCCCATATTTCGTTTCCCTTCTCATCTCAATTGGTATCTGTGTCTATGCCTGGGACCATCGCCATGTCCCTGGAGCTAAACAGTTTGCGATTGTGGCGCTTGCTCAAACTTTATGGATACTGGGGTTTATCTTCGAACTATTGAGCCCTACCCTGGACGGTAAAATCTTTTGGGACAATTTTCAATATCTTGGCGTCTGTTTGTGGCTCCCAGCCTTATTTGCCTTTACGTTGCAATATACCGGCCGCCAACTAAAACGGCCGCAATTGACGTGGGCCTTTATCGGCGGGTTTGAAACAATCTTTCTTCTATTAGTCATTTCCAGCCGCTGGCACGATCTAATCCGTTCTGAAATCGCCCTTTTCAATACCGGGGAATTTCTAGAGCTATATTATGAGTACCCGCTGCCGGTATGGATTTTTGCAGCATTTCTCTATGGGCTGTTGTTTACCAGCATTTATTATTTGGCCGACAAGTTATTTCATACACATCGACTTTATCGAGCGCAGATAACCATCATCCTGATCGGCACATTTATACCGGTGGTCGGAATTACGCTGTCTCTATTAAGCATAAGACTCTTCCCATCGCTGCCACGCGACACAAGCCCGTTCACAATTGCGCTGGGCAATCTCGTCATTGCCTGGGGACTGTTTCGCTACCGTCTATTCGATGTAGTACCTGTAGCCAGAGAACTGGTCATTGAAAGCATGAGCGATGCTGTCATTGCCCTTGATGATCGAGACTTTTTAGTTGACATCAATCCGGCAGCACAGCAATTAATCGATGCTACGGCTAAAGAGGTCATTGGAAAACCAGCTACAGAGGTATACGCAGACTGGCCAGAACTGGTAGCCAGATTCCAAAAAGCGCAAGAAGTTCACACAGAAATCAAAATAGAAGAAGCTCAGCAAATACGGTATTTTGATTTACGCCTGATGCCCCTACACAATCATCGCGGCCAGCAGACCGGCCGCCTCATCGTCGTACGTGACATTACCCAACGCAAACGGGCCGAACAAGCCTTGCTAGCCCGCAAAGCAGAGCTTGAAGCGGTCAACCAGGAATTGGCTGACGCCAACGAACAGCTCCAGATTTTGAGCAACATCAAGGATGAATTTGTGGCCAATGTCTCCCATGAACTGCGCACGCCCATCAACAATATTCAACTTTACCACGAGCTCATGGTCCGGAATGGTCAGGTACAAAGCAGCTACATGGAAACGCTCAACCGTGAAACCAGGCGTCTATCGGTGCTGATTGAAAATTTGCTAGCGCTGTCACGACTGGATCAAAATCGGACTAAATTCAACGTTCAGGCTGTGGACTTGAATGCCCTGGCACAGGAATATGTAACGGATCGGCAAGCGGTTGCCGCGGAGAAAGGACTGACTTTACGATTTTCTGGAAGTGACGCAATTCCGGCAGCCAAAGGCGATCCCGATTTGATCGGCCAGGCACTGAGTGTTTTGTTGACAAATGCGCTGAACTATACGCCAAGCGGGGGCGAGGTGGTGATCAGCACGCGATTTTTTGATGGGGGGGAACGGCCGTATGTCGGCCTACAGGTCAAAGATACAGGACCCGGCATCTTGCCCGAAGACAAAAAACGCCTCTTCTCCCGCTTCTTCCGCGGCAAAGCAGGCACCGATTCCCAGGTATCCGGCACCGGCCTGGGATTATCCATCGCCAAAAAAATTGTAGAGCAGCACCAGGGCACCATCGAAGTAGAAAGCGATGGAATCCCCGGCAAAGGCACCACCTTTACGATAAAGCTACAAACCACATGAGTAAATTAAAAAGCTGGCGCCAGATGGCGCCAGCTTTTTCTCAAATCTCGTAATTCACCGCTGTTACGCCAGTACAGGCTCAGCCTGGGGCGGCAGCGCCAGCGGCCAATTGAAGGCCAGCAACGCCGACCGCGCCAGCAAACGCACCCGCCTCCATACTTCGCTACGGCGCAGAGCCACGTCGTTGCAGGTATGGTCCAGGCAGACGCGCATCAGATCATGATGCAGCGAGGCCAGCACTGCTTTTTGCCCTTCCGTCAGGCTGTCAGATGCTTCCACCACAAAAAGTGGTTCGTACTGCTCAAACTCCTGTACCAATCGACTCACTGTGCACGCTTCGTTGGGATACAGGCGTAGTTGACCAGTCACCGGCAGCGCCAGCGCTTGTAAAACCGTCCGTAATTGATTCTGTTGATTATTCATTGTATCCCGTCCTTTTGTTCCGTAATCGGTAATCCGTGATCGGTAATCGGTTTTACTGTTTACCGTTTACCGACCTACTGATAACCGATCACTGTGCCACCGGCACCGCGCCATCCAGCCCGTACACCTTCTGTCGCTCGTCGCGGAACTGCCTGGTGTACAAGTTGTAGTAATGGCCGCGGGCCCGAATTAGTTCTGCATGGGTACCCATTTCAGACACACCACCATTTTCAATGACCAAGATACGGTCGGCGCTCTTGATGGTAGACAGCCGGTGGGCGATGATGAAGCTGGTACGGCCGTTCATCAAGTTCTCCATACCCTGCTGAATCAACGCTTCCGTCAGCGTGTCTACTGAGCTCGTCGCCTCATCCATGATAAAGATGTCTGGCTTAGCCAACACTGCTCGCGCCAGGCTGATAAGCTGCTTCTGGCCAACAGAGAGCAGCACGCCGCCCTCGCCTACCTCGGTCTGGTAGCCGTGCTCCAGCCTGGCGATGAAGTCGTGTGCACCGGCCAGCTTAGCCGCTTCTTCTACTTCAGCATCGGTGGCATCGAGACGGCCGTAACGCACATTATCCAGCACCGTGCCGGAAAACAGATGCGGCGTTTGCAGCACCATGCCAATCCGTGATTGAATCGCGTGCTGCGTCAGCGTGGTGTAATCGAAGCCGTTGATCAAAATCTGACCAGACGTCGGTTCGTAGAAGCGACAAATCAGATTGACCAGGGTTGATTTACCAGCCCCAGTGGGGCCAACCAGCGCCACCGTCTCCCCTTGCGGAATCGCCAAAGAGAGATTCTCCAGCACCGGCTTGCCGTCTTCATAATGGAACGACACGTCGTCAAACACAATGTCGCCCCGGATGCTGCCCGGATCAATCGCGTCCGGTGCATCCACAATCTCTGGCTCGGTGTCCAGCAGCGAGAAGATGCGCTCGCCGGAGGCAACCGCCTGCTGCATACTCGCATACACCTGGGCCATCTGCTGAATCGGCCACAGCATGAAGGTCACATACGAGATGAACGCCTGCAGGCCACCAATCGTCATGCCGCCCGCTTCAAACTGCACGCCACTAAACCAGACCACCACGGCAATACCGCTGGCGCTCACCAACTGCACCGCCGGCAAAAACAGCGCCGACAGCCACGCCGCCCGATAAGACGCCTGGTACATGTCATCCGTCAGCTCATTGAACTGGTTCAGATTCTCATGCTCACGACCCAGCGACTTCACCACGCGCACGCCGCTGATGCTCTCGCTGTACGATCCCGTAATCTTAGAGTTCAGCTTGCGCACCCGGCGATACTCCGTCAGGATGCGCTGCTTGAAAGTGATGGCCACTTTCCACAAAGCCGGAATCATGATCAGCACCAGCAGCGTCAGCTTCCAGTTAATGAAAAACATGAAGCCGAGTGAGGTCAACACGCTGGTGATCGTCCAGGCCGTGTCCAGAAAACCCCAGGAAACCAGGTCGCCCACGCGCACTGCGTCAGACGTTACGCGAGACATGAGCCAGCCTTCGGAGGTCCGGTTGTAGTAAGACAACGGCAGCTTTTGCAGATGGTCAAACATCTGCTTGCGCAAATCGTACTGCACCAGATGCCCCAGGTAGCCGGCCGCGGTGATGAAACCAAAGACAAACACGGCAAAAATCAGGAACCACAGGCCATACTGGATGGCTAAAGCACGCAGCGCATCCAAATCACGGGCCAGGATGCCTTCATCAATCATTCGTTTGCTAAGGTAGGTAAAGTAAGATTCGATGAGCGCAACGGCCGTAATACAAACCAGAAACGTCACCATAAACGGCCAATGCTTCAACCCCTGCCCCAAAATGCGGCGCACGGTTTCACCATTAACCTGACTATCAAATTCTTCTTCTTCGAAATAATGTTCAGACATTAGATTTTCTCGTCGTTTGTGTAGAGACGTTGCGTTGCAACGTCTCTACAATTTTAATCGCCGGCCTGGGGCAGCTTATGGTAGCCATTTTGACGCCCATCCACCGCCACCGTTGACAAATCCGCTTCCAGCTCATCTTCAATGCGTGATTGCAAATCGTAGATGCGCTGGTACGTACCGGGCACGTTCACCAATGTGTCGTGTGTGCCACGCTGTACGATACGGCCGTTTTCCAGCACCAGCACCAGGTCGGCATTCATCACGCTCTGCACCCGGTGAGCAATCAGGAAGGTCGTTCGTGATGCCATGAGCCGGTCCAGCGCCGCCCGGATTTCTGCCTCCGTCTCCGTATCTACTGAAGAGGTTGCATCATCCAAAATCAGCAGGCGCGGATTGCGCAAGAAGGTGCGGGCCAGCGTCACGCGCTGTTTCTGTCCACCAGAAAGCGTCACGCCGCGTTCGCCCACCATCGTGTCGTATCCTTTGGGGAATGACAGGATGACGTCGTGCACGGCGGCGGCGCGGGCCGCTGCCTCAATTTCCGCCTCGGTCACTTCGCGGGTCACCCCATAGGTGATGTTGTCCCGAATTGTTAATGAAAAGAGGAACGGTTCCTGCATCACAATGCCGATCTGTTCGCGCAGGTAATCACGCGGGTACTCTTTCAGCTCAACGCCGTCCAGCAGGATACGGCCGTCTGTATACTCATAGAAACGGGGCAGCAAATTCACCAGCGACGTCTTGCCCGAGCCGGTGCCGCCCAACAGCGCCACCACCTGGCCCGGCTCCACGCTGAAGTCGATGTCGTGCAGCACCTGCTCTTCCTCGCCTTCATAGGTGAAGTCCACATGTTCAAAGCGAACGGCACCGCGCACGGGCCTGTCTGGGCGATACGATCCGGCGGTGAGCGGTTCACGATCTTGCCGCACGATTTGCTGGATACGGCCGTAAGACACTAACCCTGTCGAAACATCGGCAATCAAACGACCCAGGTTCCGAATCGGCCAGATGATTTGCGTGACATACCCCACGTAAGAGAGATACATCCCCGTCGTTATCGTCCCATCAATCGCCATGCGCGCTCCCAGGTAAAAACCCAACAGCATCTGCATGCCGCACAGGATATCCGTCGAGGGCCAGAAGATTGCGTGCATGGTGGTCAGCCGACGTCCACGCCGGTACTTCTCCTGGTTTTCCGTCTCAAACATCTCTTTTTCAAAGAGCTGCCGGGCAAACGCTTTCACCACGCGTACTCCAGCCAGATTCTCCTGCAACCGGTTAGAAAGCGTTGCTTCCTGCTCCTGAAAGTGCTCATAAGCCTCGCCTACCTTGATGAAGAAGTAGTAAGAGATGATCAGCACCACCGGAATAATCATCACGGACAAAAACGCCAGCCGCACATTAATGGTCAACAAGGCAATAAAGTTCACCACAAACAGCATCACTATCCGGCCGATGCCAATTGTCTGCTCAGCAAAAAGCCGCCGTACCGCATCTACGTCAGAGGTGGAGCGCTGCAGCAGTTCACCGGTCTGCATATTGTCATGGTACGTAAAGGTGAGACGCTGAATATGGTCGTACAAAAAGTTGCGAATGCGCAGCACGGCTTTTTCAGAAGTCTTGGCTGCCAACCGCCCACCGGCAAAAGTAAACAGCCCCTGCAACGTCGCCAGACCAACAAAACCCAGCGCTACCCAGGGCAGCATCTGCAGCATATTTTCTGAAGGCAAAATCGTGTCTACAAAGTAGCCCAGGAAAAAGTAAATGCCGGTTTGTGCCAGGGCAGCCAAGCCGACCCCCAATAAGGCAACGACGTAAATGAGTTGATACCCTTTGAGTAAGCGCAACAGTCCTACAATTTTGTTTTCAACAACAGTTTCTTTTAAGTCAAACATTTCCATCTTCTTCATGATAATTTCCATTTTGTCGGGGTGACAGAACTTTGAAATCGAACTGTCTTGTAGCATATCAACGATTGTTGACACCCTATGTCCGGTATTTTTAATCGGCGAAAAATTCTCAGAAATAGGGCCACACTTCGGCCGATTACTGCCGCTTTAGCTGGAACAAAAAACGCCACAGGGCGTACCCGTGGCGTCTAAGCGGCAAAACAAAAAAACGGTCACGGGCTATGGGCGCCGTGACCGTGGTTGTCAACTCTTATTTGTGATGGAAGTCACAAAGGAGGAACCTGATCACAGGCGCAAAGGTTGGCACTGCCGCCAACGGCGTCACGATGGACGATGATGATGCTATCGAAGTACAACATATTCATTTGCGCCTATCTCCTTTAAGATTTTGCTAATATTTCTAGCCTCGGCACTATAGCATAGGTCTTTTTTGGCGTCAAGACCAACTTTAGTACGAGATTTTTCCCCAACTAAAGTACAGCTTTCAAGATTGGTTCAATCTGGCAGATTGAACCAATCTTACAAATCTCCGGCAATGTATGCTTCAGTCAGCTTGCGCGCTTCATCGTCGGTGAATTGTTCCGGCGGTGTCTTCATGAAGTAGGATGAAGGGGCAATCAGCGGGCCGCCAATGTTGCGATCCAGCGCCAGCTTGGCACAGCGCACGGCATCAATCATGACTCCGGCAGAGTTGGGTGAATCCCATACTTCCAGCTTTAGCTCCAGGTTAAGCGGCACGTTGCCGAAGGCACGCCCTTCCATGCGAATGTGGCACCATTTGCGGTCTGTGAGCCAGGGCACGTAGTCACTGGGGCCAACGTGTACGTTATCCTCGCCCATGTCGTAGGGCAGCTGGCTGGTGACGGCGTTGGTTTTAGAAATTTTCTTAGATTCCAGCCGTTCGCGCTCCAACATGTTGTAGAAATCCATGTTGCCGCCAAAGTTTAGCTGGTAGGTGCGGTCCAGATGGATGCCGCGATCTTTGAAAAGATTCGTTAAAACGCGATGGGTAATGGTAGCGCCGACCTGGCTTTTGATGTCGTCGCCAACAATGGGCAGATTGCGTTCAGCAAAGCGCTTGCTCCAGTATTCAGAGCTGGCAATGAACACGGGAATGCCGTTAACAAAAGCACAGCCAGCGTCGAGCGCCTGCTCCACATACCATTTGGTGGCCATCTCTGATCCCACCGGCATAAAGTTGACGATGACATCTGTGCCGGTATCTTTGAGGATTTTAACGATGTTGTCGGTGGGGCCAGGCGCTTTTTTCACCTTCGTTTTGACGTATTTGCCGAGGCCATCGTGAGTCATACCGCGTGAGACGGGAACGTTCAGGTGAGGAACTTCAGCAAACTTGATGGTGTTGTTTGGTTCCGCCCAAATCGCCTCGCTTAGATCTTTGCCCACCTTGCCTTCTACTACGTCAAAGGCAGCGGAAAATTCAATATCGCGGACGTGATAGCCACCAACGGTGGCATGCATAAGTCCGGGGATATCGGCATCATCAGCTGCATCTTTGTAATATTGGACGCCTTGTACTAAAGACGACGCGCAGTTACCGACGCCGATAATGGCTACGCGTACTTTTTTTCTTTCTGACATGTTCTCTCCTAAATCTTTGGGCTGTTTTTTTAGTCGGGAGCAGGGAGGCAAAGCGGTTAATTTGTGCAGAATAAGCAGATTTTGAATCTGGCTCAGCGTTTCAGGCTCACGATCTAGAAATAGCCCGTTTGTTGATTAATGAATTCGTTCCAGCGGGCGATTATACCTCTGCTGGAATAGATAACAAAAGCATTATGTTAATTTCTAGAACCAGGTTCGGGACTCTTTGAGGTAGGTAATGACCTGGTTACGGCCGTCCTCCCCCAACCTTTCACCAAACGGATCGCTGCCTTGTGGCAAACATTCCAAAATCACCGGCACCTGTGGCAGCGATTCCAACGCCCAGAGGTGCATGCCCAACTTCAGATGCCCCTGACCGATCGCCTGTCGATTGGAGTCGGCCATGTAGAACAAGGCCAGATTATCACCAGCGGCTTGAATAGCGGCAGCGGCATCTTGCTCTTCCAGGTTCATGTGGAAGGCGCTGAGCGTGAGGCCGAGGTTGGGTTGGTTGAGACGGGAGAGCATGTCCAGGGTTACGGCCGTATTCACACACAAAAAGCTCTCATACCGGTTCACAACATCAACCGCCAACTGTATGTTGCGCTCAGCGGCAAAGGTGGCCAGGTGAGCGACGGCCGTTTCAAATAGTGCCTGCTCCTCCTCAGCAGTTGCGATAGGGCGGAAACGTCCTGGCAAGTTACATACGGTAACAAGTCGGGTTTGCAGGGCAGCGGCCGTCTCAACGACTTTTTCTACGTGGGTGATGGCGGATTGGTGAACGGCCGCATCAGGATGAGCCAGATCAACCGGATTAGGTGTGAGGGCAAAACAAGTAAGATTGTGGAGCTGCAAAATTTCAGCCGCGACAGCTGCTGTTTCAACGCGCGAAAAAGGCAGCACCACGCCATCATATTTCATCTCGGCTACCAGTTTAGCCAATTCGGCCAGCGGCATTTTTCCCAACGTCCATAACGCTACGCCCAGTTTGGGTCGCGAAAGTAATTCCATCATGTTATGTTCTCCACCATTGACAACAACGAATTTGAGTAAATAACGAATTTTCACGTAAGAATTTCTATTCGCTAATTTCTGAAATTCGCTGTAGTCATTCCAAAATCAATAAACAGATCGTCTGGCATCCAAACGCTGTAAAACAAGCAAAGCTGCTCCCAGCAAAATAATCATAGTCAGGCCAACGGCCGTCATCATCCAACCTAATTGAAAACTGCGCGGGGCAAAACTAAATACAACCTCATGCTCGCCCGCCGGCAGCAGCACGCCACGAAACAGGCCATCGGCCTGAAGCAGTTCGGCGGGTGAGCCATTGACGGTGACCTGCCAGCCGGGGTAGTAGGCGTCGCTGAGCAGGAGCAGCTGCGGGCGGCTGCTCCGGGTTTGTACTAAAACTTGCTCCGGTTCGTAGCGGGTAATTATGGCAGAGGCTTCGGGATCACGTTCATCTGTGTGATCTTCGCCGCTGCCGAGGAGGACGGCCGTTTCCCGCACGTCAAGATCCGGCTGCTGCATGGTTTGCAGGACGGCCGTTTGGTCCGGCTGCCAGGTCCAGCCAGGCAGCAAAAAAGCACGGGGCAGTACGTCAAGGTTCTCATAAATTTTTACATCCCCAGAGTGGATGAGGCGATAGTTGCCAAGCACCAGCGGCTGAAACGTGTTGTCCAATTCATTAATGAGCGTCGTTCCGTAAATGTGCCACACACCCTTCTCAGGACCGTGCAGGATTAAACGCGTGGGGGCTGCCTGCTCAGCAATCTGGCGCATGGAGGCCGACGCCGGCCAGCCGGCGCGCACCACCCCGCTGCCGGCGGCAAACGCGGGGATTTCCCACTGGTCACCTGCCTGCGTTTCCACTTCGATCCAGCCGGGGCTCCCCTCTGAAACAAGGGCCAGCGCCGTGGCGGTAAAGGGTGGCGTGTACGCTATTTCCAGCGACTCGCCCGGCCCCAACGCTGTGGGAAATTCCAGGTCGAAGAAGGCGGTCATGCTAAAGCCCACTTCCTGCCACACATCGCCCACCTTGTCGGTGATGACGTAGCGGCTGTTGGTGAGATCGAGCCAGGATGCAGGGGGAACGGCCGTGAGATGCTCGCGTAAACGGCCGTCTGTCGTCCTCGTCTCTGGCGGCAGCACCAACTGCGCAAACTGGCTATACGAATTGAGCGGCAAAATGCCGCCGTCAAAACCGTCCACCGCCGCCAGGTCAAAACTCAGTGGCAGGTTGGGGGCAATGATCTCTTTTTGCTTGATGGCAATGGTGTAATCGTACTGCGCTCGCGGCGATAGCTGATCAGCGTAAATCGTATTGATTTCCGCCTGATCGCCGACATCGAAGAAAATGTCTGACAGGCTGAGAAAGCGATCCGGCGGCGAGGTGCAAACGACATCGTTGCGGCACGGATTTTCGGCAATGAGGCGGGCCAGCGGCGGGCGCAAATCGAAGTATGCTTCGGGGGTGGTGAGATTGTTGTAGGGATGGGTGCGCGTGCCCCAAAAGAGCAGGATGGCCAGCAGCGGCAGCAGCAGCCACGGCGAACCGGGCTGGCGCACTTCCAGCCTGAAGCGAAAGCGGTTTTCCGGTGCGTAAACCAGCCGCTGCCCCATGATGAGGCCAAACAAAAGCAGCAACTCCAACAGCCAAAGCAGCAGGGAACCAATACCCGCCTGTTCAAACGGAGCTTCTGGTCCCGTCGGCACAAAAATAGCGGCGATGTTGGCCAAAACGTTCCAGGCGATGAGCCCAATGAGCAGCCAGATGCCATAGCGAAACGGCCGTTCCAGATGCCACAAATTTTCTTTGGCCCGTAAAGGGATGCTGTGCCAGTCGCGCTGCCGCACCAGCCAGCGGTCCAGCACCATTTGCCAGCCCAGTCCGGCCAGCAAAGCGACACCCAGAGCATACACCGCCAGCCAGCGCGCCGGCACGCGGAACAGATCAAAGCCGGGTAAACGGGCCAGCAGCCAGTTAAGCGGATTAAAGATGCCCAGCGCCAACAGCAGCCCCAGCACAACCAGGGCCATCGCGGGCAGGATACCGCGCCACTGCCGCCACTGCCATGCCGCCAGGAAGGCCAGCAGCAGCGCCGTCAGCGGTAATATGGCCACGTATTCGCTAAATAGGGATTGGCCGTAGGCGGGCAGCAGCGCCCGGTTGAGCAGCAGTGGATGGAGCGAAAACGACAGCACTTCATTAGGTGTCAACCCGCCCTGGCGGCTGGACTGCTGGATGAGTTCGAAGGTGGGCAGGGTCTGCACGGCCGTTAACAGCAAAGCCATCCAGCCCCCTATCAACAAAACCAGCGGCAGCCGCCGCACAAAACGTCGCCACTGGAATGACAGCCCCAATCCATGTGGCGAGTTGCGCAGCAGCCATTTCTCCAGCCAATGTGCCGCCCCCCACACAACCAGCATGACGCCGGTGATGAAGCTGGTTTGCGTGTGCCCGGCCAGCAGTTGCAGGCTAAACAGCAAGGCAAAGCCTACCGCGCCCCGCCCTACCAACACCCAGCGGCTGCCCGTCTTGCTGCGAAACACCAGGGCAGCCACCCACAAAAACCAGGGCATCCAGGCCAAACCTTGAAGCTGGTTGATGTGCTCCACCTGCGCCGTGAGATAGCCGCCGAGGGCAAAGAGAACGGCCGTTACCAACCCACCCCATCGCCCCAGCCCCAGCGTGCGCCGCCCGGCCAAATACGCGCCAACGCCGGCAATGAGCAGATGCAGCAAAATGGAAGCGCTGACAGCGTAAGGCGCAGGGAGCAGCAGCCAGAGCGGCCAGTTGAGCGGGTAAAAAAAACCAACCTGGCTGTTGGCCAGGAATGGCGCGCCCATGAACAGGTTTGGATTCCAGAGGGGGATACGGCCGTCGCGCAAAGCCTCAGCCGCTGCCTCCCAATATGGATAAAAATAAAGAAACGTATCCCCCCGCGCCAAAATGAGGTTGCTGAAAGCCATCCTGTTAAAAAAGATCGCCAACAGCACCGGCAGCCACACCAGCGGCGGAAGGCGCTTTAACCACTCAAATCGTTTCATGCCGCCACCAGAAGATTTTTTATCCGCAGATGACGCAGATTTTTGTTTTTAATCTGCGAAATCTGTATTGTCTGTGGATTAATTTTAAAGAGCACGATGTGGTCAGATTGCGTGACGGCCGTTAATCCAAAGCCAGCTTCTTGAACAGTGCGGATGATGGGTTGGGCAACGGCCGTATTGGGCAAGGCCAGGTAGCGCGGCGAACCATCCTGGGCAAAGGCGGCCAAATCAGCAGCAAGGGCATCGCCATGCGGAAACCAGCTCACAAAAACGCGCTTGTCGAACAGATGGTAGCGCCACTGCCAGCTAAACCAATGATCATATAAAACGGTGCCGTATGGCGCATCGGCCAGGGCTGCGGCAACCTCGGCTGCGCCTAGATCGGCCTGGGGGAAGCTGCCGAGGGGGTAACGGCCGTTCCGCGCCGACCACGATGCCGAAACAAGCACCAAAGCCAGAATCACCAGCACGCCGCGAACTTGCCAGACAGGCGCGGCGGCGGGCAAATGAGCTAACAAATCACCGTACGCTCGCGCCAGAAGCAGGGCCATTAGCGGCAGCAGCGGCAGCAGGTAGCGATCCCAAGCCGGAATGGCCCACAGCCAATGAAACAGACCGTAACCCAGGATAAAAATTAGAATAAAGCGATCTGCTTGAGACCTATCAGGTCTGTTTCGCCGGACATTACCTGCGGCCGAGGAAACCTGACAGGTCTGAGTTGGGCGAAGGTGTTGGAATAGGAACCAAGCCGTAGCTGAAATGAGCAAAAAGAATATGAGGGGAGAAACGGCCGTTTGCCACAATGCCACCCAATCCCAAAAGCGGCGCCAGATTTCCCAGGACCAGCTCAGGCGCACGCCGCCAAAGTTACTGATCTGGGTTTGCCAGAGCGCAAACGAACCGGTGCGGGCCATTGCCCAGGCGAAAAACAGGCCAACCGGCAGCAGTAAACCAGCATAGCCACGAAACCAGTGGCGCCAACACCAGCCCATCGCCCAACCCAAACCAACCAGCAAGGGCAAAAAGAGCATCGCCTGATATTTGGTAATGAGCGCCAGGCCAAAGAACAGTCCGGCCCAACCGGGTTTTTGGCCGGCAACGACCGTACATCCGGTAATCAGTAAAAAAGTGAGCAGTGGATCAGTAAAAACGGTGGGGCTAAACTGGATGCTAAGGGGAAATAAAGCAATGAGGGCGGCGGCGAGAACGGCCGTTCCCGGCCGCCGGTATAGTTTCCAGGCCAGAACCCCGGTCAAGGGCACAAGCAGAAGCGAAGCAATCCAGTTGGGCCAGCGGGCGGCAAATTCCACCGGGCCAAACAGCGGATAAAAGAGGGCTTGCAGGTAAAAAAGCAGCGGCGGTTTGTCAATCGGCTGCATTTGCAGCAGCGGATCGCGCCAGATGGCAATTTCCCGGGCCCAGGTGGCAAACAGCGCCTCGTCTGCCTGGAAGCTGTTGGCAAACAGGCCGGGGGCGCGGAGAACGGCCGTTAAGCCAGTGATGAGCAGGAGGGGGAGCTTGGGGAAACGAGACATTGCTTCGCGTGGCGGTTATCGGTGGTCGGTAATCGGTGAACGGTTTACCGTACGCAAAGCGGTCGCTCAGCGACATTACCGTTTACGGAATACCGATCACCGATCAGTCGACAAACCGGTACTTCAACAAATAATAAAGCGCCTTCGGTCCTTCGATCCAGGGATTTAGCTTTTTACCTTCTTCAAATTCACGGCCGTTGTAGGAAATGGGCACTTCGTAGATGCGGTAGCCGCGCTTGAGCACTTTGGAGGTAATTTCCGGCTCAAACTCGAAGCCGCGCGAGCGCAGGGGGATATCGCGAATCACGTCGGCGCGGAATACCTTGTAACACGTTTCCATATCGGACAAAATCGTATTGTAAACAATATTGGTAACCAGCGTCAGCACCTTATTGCCCACCATGTGCCAGAAGAACATCGTTTTGGTTGGCCCGCCGCGAAAACGCGAGCCATAGACAACGGCCGCTTTGCCTTCCACAATCGGTTTAATGAGTTCCGGATAATCGCGCGGGTCATATTCCAGGTCGGCATCTTGAATTAGAAAAATATCACCGGTCGCCTTGCTGAAACCGGTGCGCACCGCCGCCCCTTTGCCCTGATTTTTCTCGTGCAAATGCACCTTGATCGTCTCGTCCAAAGCCTGAACGGCCGGATACAGATCGCGCGTGCCGTCGGTGGAGCCATCATCAACCAGAATAATTTCGTCGGCCAGCTCAACGGCCAGCACGGCCTTTACCGATGCTTCCAACGTTTCCCGCTCGTTAAAGACGGGCATAATCACAGATAATTTCACAAATACCTCTTCATGACAGATTAAGGTCCAAAAGTCGGGCAATTGTATAACAACATAATCGCAGACGCCCATTTAGCAATTTGTTGGCTAAGATTGGGCCAATTTCTCTGGAAAAGAGTGGGCGCCCAAATATTGGCCCAATCCCCCGAGTATCTAAACAGCAAAAAAATAGAACGCAGATTGCCCTGATTTACCTGATCGATCTATTCAAATCAGGGTAATCAGGGTAATCTGCGTCCAAAATATGTTAGCAACCATTTATCCAAGTTGTTCGCATCCGCTATAATCAGCCACATGAACACTATCAAGAACCTTATTTTAGACATGGACGGCGTGCTGTGGCGGGGAGAAACCCCCATGCCCGGCCTGGCCGATTTTTTTAACACCCTGCACCAGAAGGGCATCAACTTCGTTTTAGCGACCAACAATGCTTCCAAAACACCACGGCAATATGTGAAGAAGTTAGCCCGCTTTGGCGTAACCGTGATAGAGGACCAGGTGTTTACCTCTGCCGAGGCGACGGGGAGTTATGTGCAGGAACGATATGAGGTGGGCAAGCCTGTTTTTGTGGTGGGTGATGTCGGTTTACAAACGGCGATAAAAACGCGCGGCTTTCGGTTGTTGACGGTTGATGAGGTGCTGGGGGGGGAAACGGCCGTTTTCGTCGTGGCCGGCTTCAACCGCAATACAAACTACGCCCAGCTTGCTGCCGGTTCGGTGCTCATCCGCAAAGGGGCCGACTTCATCGGCACCAACCCCGACCTCACCTTCCCCAGCGAGTACGGCCAACTGCCCGGTGCCGGTTCCATCCTGGCCTTCATCCAGGCGGCCACGGGCGTGGCGCCAACCGTCATTGGCAAGCCCGGCCCGCTCATCTTCCAGATGGCGATGCAGAAGCTGGGCGGCACGCCGCAAAACACGGCCATGGTCGGCGACCGCCTGGAAACCGACATCGCCGGCGGCAAGGCGGCCGGTATCCAAACCATTCTCGTCCTCTCCGGCATCAGCCAGCGGCAAGACCTCAATCATGGCAACCCGTATCAACCAGATCATATCTTTCAGGACATCAACGGTATTGCCCAGGCTTTGCGAGAAGAATTAGCCGTGTGAAATGTAAAAGAGATCAGCCGAATGTCATACCTTGAACAAGAAAAGGCGTTTGATCGGGCAGTAATTTTCCTTTCCCAGGCAGTTGCTAAAGAGGAAGAATTACCGGTTGCCTGCGTCTTGCACAGCATACGCGATGGCTACGGCCGTTATAACAACAACGAATTAGAGTAAAGAACGAATGGGGAGGAACGGCCGTATCCCCAATCAACTTAGTGTACAATCAATCAAAATAGCGCGTCAGAGTTTAGAAAGGACAAAACCATGAAACAATGGGACACGCTCGATGTAATTGAACAAAATCCGGAGGTCGTAAGTGGAGCGTGGGTCTTTACCGGTTCCTTTACGCCAATTCCTTGAAGGGCACACAATTCAACATCCTGGCCGCGTATTCGCCCGAAGGCTGAGCATGTTCTGGAAGTCATCAATGCAATGCATTCTGGCGGTTACGCAGAGATTCCATTCTAAGCCGATACGATTTTTAAATTTCCTGGCGCTCGAAGATGGCTACGGCCGTAACCAAGAACAGTACAATCAGCACCCCGTTGGCCGCCAGCGCCGCGCCGTTAAACGGCACCCCATCCGCCAAACCAAGCTGCGATGCCCAGCCCACCAACGCCGAGGGAAAAAACTGCCCCACCGGCGGGATGCTGCCCAAAATGAGCAGCAGGACCGCTCCCAACAAGGCTATGCCCGCCGCGCCGCCGGTGCTTTGGCCAACCGTGCTGCCCAGGAGGGTGACGGCCGTAAACACCAGCGCCCACAGCCACAGCAAAATCCCGCCAAACAAAAACGGACCAAACGCCAGCGGCTCAAACAAAACCAGCGTGTAGTAGTAAGCCCCTAAGGTTCCCAGCAGCAGCGCCACAAAATAGACCACCCCTTGGGCCACAAACTTGCTCAGCAAAAAGGCCCAGCGCGGCAGCGGCTTGCTCAAAATGATCGCCGCCGTGCCTTTGTCTTTTTCACCGGCCACGGCCCCCATCCCCAGCAAAATGACCAGGACAAAGCCAAACTGGGTCAGGTTTTTAATGTATTGGCTCACGGCATCGGCCGCCGTTGGTTCGGGGATGAGCCCGGCGAACTGTTCGGCACCGGGCACGCTGCTGAGCAGCTGCGGCGTAAATTTGGCCAGCATGGGTGAGGCCAGGCCAAACAGGACAAACACGGCCACCATCACCAACGCGCGACGGGTACGCCACTGCTGTTTGATTTCATGGGCAACGGCCGTTCCCAACAACTGCATCTCGTTACGCCAGCCCAAACCGGGTCGGGTTTTTGTCGGTGCCGGCCACTGCCACCACAACCAAATTGCGCCGGGCAGCGCCAGCACCAGCAAGACCAGTTCGACCCAAAGCACGTCTAAAAATTGGGCGGCGTAAACGGCCGTTGCATCCAACACCGTATGGTAAGCTGCACCCAACAGCACCGGCCACACCTGCCGCCGTTTGAAAGCCCGCCACACCAACACCGAAATGGTGACGTGCAAAGTCATAGCCACCAGCCGCTCAAAAACGGCGGCAAACACTAGCCAGGGCGTTTCTTGTAAAACGGTGAGCTGTTCAGTGACGGCCGTCAGCTCCGTCGCCGTCATCCCCAGCGTGCTCAAATCCACGTTGCGAATGGCCCAAAGCGAACTGAGCGATCCGGCGGTAAACACACCGCCAATGACCATGGCCTCGATGCCGCCGTGGCCCAAACCGACCAGCACACCATCCTCAAACCGCTCGGCCAGCTTTTTACGGAAGAGGAACCAGTAGCCAACCACGCGCGCAATCGTCTCGCTTAACCCGGCGGAGAGTCCCAGGATAACGGCCGTTCCCAACAAATTCGGGACATCAGAACCAATCGAACCAATCACACCCAGGTCGCTCAGCCAATTGTTGAGCGGGATGTGGTACGTTTGCGAGCCAATAAAGGTGAGAATGCCCACGCAAAAGAGCAGCCACGGCACCCGGTAGCGTCGCCGCAGCCAGATGGCCAACCCCAGCGGGAGGAGAATCATTATTAGTACAGCAAGTGTGAATAAAAAGATGGTCATTTTCGGTAATCCGTTATCGGTAAACGGTGATCGGTAAACGGTTTACTGATTACGGTTCACCGATTACCGATTACCAATTTTATCGGTCGCTAATTGACAAGAAGATTTCTTCCAGGGACGGCCGTAGCCATTCAAATTTGTTGAGCTGAACGTGATTTTCAACCACCAGCGGCAGCAGCGCCTGCTGGGCGGCGGCCACATCGTGGACGTGCAGGTGCAGACGGCCGTTCTGCTGGTCAATTTGCTGCACCCAGGCCTGGTTCTGCAGGATGGGGACGAGGTGGGAAACGGCCGTTGGCGAACCGGGAGCCACTTCCAACAAGACGCTATCTGTAGCGTAGCGGTCCATCAACTCGTCCCGTTCTGCCACCAGCACCAGCTCTCCTTCGCGGATAATGCCGATGGTGTCGCACACCCGCTCCACGTCGGCCAAAATATGGCTGGAAAGGAAGATGGTCACCTGGCCGCGCAGGCTGTCCAGCAGGGCCAGCAGCTCGTGCCGCCCGGCGGGGTCCAGTGCGCTGGTCGGCTCGTCCAGAAAGAGCACCGGCGGTTCGTGCAGCAGCGCCTGGGCGATGCCCATCCGCTGCATCATGCCGCCGGAAAAGCCGCGAATCGGCCGTTTGGCGGCGTCCGTCAACTTTACCAGCGTCAACATCTCGTCAATGCGTTGCCGGCGGGCGGCTTTGTCCATCTGGAACAGCTTGCCCACGTAATCCAGGTATTCCAGCGGCGTCATCCAGCCGTAAAAAGCCGGTTCCTGCGGCAGGTAGCCGAAACGGGACCGGGCCGTGCTGTCGGCCGTGGTTGTTTCCACGCCGGCCACCCAGGCGGTACCCTTGCTGGGATGAGCCAATCCGGTAAGCAAACGGATAGTCGTCGTTTTGCCCGCGCCGTTGCGCCCTAAAAAGCCAAAAATCGAGCCTTGAGCCACGGTCAGATCCAGCGACTTCAGCGCCTGAATCTCACCATACTGCTTGCTCAAACCGTGGCAGCGAATAGCAATGTTGTCCATTTAAGCATCTTCCCGCCCCAACAAAAAGTAGGCGATGGGGCCAATCATGTTAACAAATAGAATCACCAATACCCAGACCCACTTGGGACCACGCGTTTGTTCGCGGCGCACCAAATCCGTCAGGGCAAAGATGATCAGCACCAGTTGAATGATCAAAATGGGGATGAGTAGAGGGAGATATTCGGTTAAGACTTCCATGATTGTAACTCCTGTTTTTGAGTAAAAAGCGAAAAGCGAGAGACTCACTTTTCATTGCCGTTCTCCGGCAATGGTTGGGAAACAATGGCCAATTTGCGCCGTTCACGGCTGTCTCCTGGTTTATTGTTCAATAGCTTCATAACGGCCGTATTGATTTCTACTTGGAATGCGTCCAATTCGGCCGTGGTCGCGTAAAACGTGACCTCGGTATAGCCGGTACGGTCGGCCAGCATGTCGACAGGTGCATTTTTTGTGACGTATTCGGCATAATCCTGCACCAGCGTCAGCGCATACGTTGTAAAAAAGCGAATGTGATCATCCACCGACAGCTCATTCATATCGTCTGGACCCAGCCGGGCCGGCTGATCCAGACGGTACGTTTTTTCCTGAATGCCGTTCACCAGGCGGGTTTCAGCCACCACAATCAAGTTGTGCTCCAGCAGCAGCTTCAGGTGCCGGTAAATCGACGATTTTGGCGTGTCGGGCAGCCGGTCAGAAATCTCCTGGGTGGTCAACGTCTCTGTACCAATGGCCCGCAAAATTTGGAAACGAACCGGATGAATAACAAGTTCAATTTTGCGCAAAGCAGTCTCCATTATTAATTTTGATAATGTTATCGGATATAATAATCTAGTCACAACTGGTTGTCAAGCAACTCGACATTGCCTGTAAAGATTGGCCCAATTTTCTCTAGCGGAGAGCCTACAAACTTTGCAAATTGGTCCAATCTTATACGCAGCCGAAAATCATTTTACACGGGTCAATTTGGGCCTTTTCGCGTAAACTACGTAAACTGCAAAAAGATTTTAAAAAACCGAAGGCTATTCGCAGTTTACGTTCAGGAGAACAAAAGCTTCTTTAAATTCGAACTATTTTTAGAGACGTTTGTTCTCCACAGAGTACTATGACAAAATTTAATCCAACCGAACATCCCCATCGACGATTTAACCCTTTGATTGATGAATGGGTTCAGGTCTCGCCCCACCGCATGAAACGGCCGTGGCAGGGCCAGGTCGAGAAGGCACCGCCAGACAATCGTCCAGCGTATGACCCCAACTGCTACTTGTGCCCGGGAAACGGCCGTGCCAGCGGCGAGACTAATCCCGATTACACCAGCACTTTTGTTTTCCCCAACGATTTTGCCGCCTTGCTCAGCAATGTGCCCCCAGCCGGCGAACCGATCCATTCGCTGCTGCAATCGCAGGCGGTCCAGGGCGTTTGTCGGGTCATGTGTTTCTCGCCTCGCCATGATCTCACCCTGCCTGAGATGAGCCTGCCGGAAATTCGCGGCGTGGTGGATACCTGGGCGGCGCAAACGGCCGAACTGGGCCAGACCTACCGCTGGGTGCAAATTTTCGAAAACAAGGGCGCTATTATGGGCTGCTCTAATCCCCACCCACACGGCCAGATTTGGGCGCTGGACACGCTGCCCAACGAACCATTTGCCGAGGATTGGGCGCAGCGGCGGTATTATGGGGAAAACGGTCGTTCCCTTTTGATAGATTATGTTAACTTAGAATTAGAACAGCGGGAACGCATCGTGGTGCAAAATGAGCATTGGCTGGCCGTGGTGCCCTACTGGGCCGTCTGGCCGTTTGAGCTGCTGCTGCTGCCCCGCCGCCACGTCCTGCGCCTGCCCGACCTGGACGATGCCGAACGCAACGCCCTGGCGGACATCTTGAAAAAGATGCTCACCAAATACGACAACCTGTTCGAGACCTCTTTCCCTTACTCGATGGGCTGGCACGGCGCGCCATTCCCGCAGGCTTCTTCTCAAGAGCCACAACCGGGAGAAAACCTGCGGGAGGTTGACCTGGCCCATTGGCAGCTTCACGCCCACTTCTACCCGCCCCTGCTGCGTTCCGCAACGGTAAAAAAGTTCCTGGTAGGCTACGAAATGCTCGGCGAAGCCCAGCGCGACCTTACGGCCGAACAAGCCGCCGACCGTTTACGCAACTTGCCGGATGTGCATTACAAAACCTAGTACCTATCCGAATATTGGGCACAGAGTTCACAGAGATTTTTGAGATTGGTCTCAAGTCCTCTTTCTTCTCTTTTTCCTCTGTGGCTTTTTCGGATAGATTCCTAGTGCAACCTAGAATAAAAAATCCACGTACCGCTAAATATGACCTTGGACAAACACTTTAAACCGAGGAGGTATTTGGTGAATAAAAAAACAAACCCCGTGTCAAAGTTTTTCCGACTGCATCTCCCCTTTAGCATCTTCATCCTCGTCCTTTTCATTGGCGGGTGCCGCCAGGATGATGCCAATACTACTGAAAGCGCTCCTGCATACGTCGTCAATCTAACCGACGATAACAACGACGGCTTTCCTGATCGCTGGAATCAATTTGGTCCGCTAGATTTCAGAGAGGATTATGAAATCATGGTGGATAAAACTATAGGGCATGGTGATGAAACCAGTATCCTGATTCAAACTGATAGAG
>CALBTC010000504.1 GCA_937967805.1 uncultured Anaerolineaceae bacterium | reverse complement strand
CGGACCAGAGTCTTGGCCATGAGAACCTTATCTTGAATTACCGAATGCTCTCTTAATCATTAACCATTTACCATTTTTTCCATGTCCACCGTTACCTGCCACAACCTCTACAAAACTTTTGATGACCATTCGGTGGTACAAGACGTCAGCCTGTCGGTGCCGCCGGGGGAGATTCTGGTGCTGCTGGGGCCGAGCGGCTGTGGCAAAACGACGACGCTGCGTCTGATTGCCGGATTTGAGCAGTTGGACGACGGCCGTATCGAAATCAACAATCAGCTCGTGGCCGACGGCTCCCGCCATGTGCCCCCAGAAAAGCGGCGCATTGGCATCGTTTTTCAGGATTATGCCATCTTCCCCCATTTGAGTCTGGCGCAAAACATCGGTTTTGGCCTCAAACGGGGCCAGTCGGAGCGGGTCGAAGAGATGCTGGCCTTTGTTGGTTTGAGTGGATTTGGGGAGCGGATGCCGCACCAGCTTTCTGGCGGGCAGCAGCAGCGGGTGGCCCTGGCCCGGGCCTTGGCTCCAGAGCCGGTGGTGCTGCTGCTGGATGAGCCGTTTTCTAACCTGGATGCCGCCCTGCGCGTGGAGATGCGCCAGGAGGTGCGCCGCCTGTTAAAGGCGAGCGGCACAACGGCCGTCTTCGTCACCCACGATCAGGAAGAGGCGTTGTTTATGGGTGACCAGGTAGGGGTGATGAATGCCGGTCGCCTGGAGCAGGTCGGCACGCCGGAAGCGATCTTTCACCAGCCGCGCACCCGCTTCGTGGCCGAATTTCTGGGCCAGACCGACTTTCTGCCGGGCGAAGTGACCGACCACGGTGTGCAGACGCCGTTAGGCACTTTGCCGCAAACGCTGCCGTTGGCCAACGGCACGGCCGTTGAGGTAGCCGTCCGCCCCGATGATTTGCTGCTGGAGCCGGATGATGGGGGGAACGGCCGTATCGTATCGCGGCAGTTTGTGGGCATTGCTTTTGTTTACGGCGTGCACCTGGATGACGGCACACTGGTCCACATCTGGCAGCCGCATGAGAACAGTTTGGTGGAGGGAACGGCCGTTACGGTCCAGTTTGCTGCCCCGCACGACCTGCCCTGCTTCCACCAAAACCACGTCGTACTTGGTCAAAGCCACTAAACATGGTCTCCCTTCAAGGTATAATGAACCTGGAAACAATCTGTGTAATCTGCGAAATCTGTGGATTAATTAAAAGGAGAGAAGGAACATGATCATTAAGCAAAAAGTTGTGGAAGCGATGAACGCTCAAATCCAGAGTGAATTTGCCGCTTCAGCCCAATATATTGCTATTGCCGTTTACTTTGACGAACAAACCTTGCCCGATCTGGCTGCGTTTTTCTACCGTCAATCCGAAGAAGAGCGGGAACACGCCATGAAGTTTGTCCATTTTATGCTGGAAGCGGGTGCTAAACCAATCATCCCCAGCCTGCCGGAAATGCGCAACGATTTCAGCAGCGCCAGCGATGCGGTGCAATTTGCCCTGGACCAGGAGGTCAAGGTCACCAATCAGATCAACAACCTGGTCTCCATCGCCGAAGCCGAAAACGATTATGCCAGCATTCAATTCCTGCAATGGTTTGTCACGGAGCAGGTGGAAGAGGTCGATTCGATGACCACGCTGCTGAACACGATCAAACACGCCGGCGGTGCTTTGCTGCTGGTGGAAGATTTCGTCCGCCGCCAAATGGCTGCCGGCCACTTTGAAGAAGATACCGACTAAAAAATTTACCGCGGAGAGCGCGGAGAAGGAAAGAAACGCTGCGTTCCTTCAACGACGTTCAGGACAAACCTCTGCGCCCTTCGCGGTTAAAAAAATGACAACATTCCCTCAGCCAGCCCCGGATTTTTATTGCACCGATTGGTCGTTGGCCATTGATGAGCCGATGGCAGGCACGGCCGTTTCCAGCAAAGTGTGGCTCTTTTTGGAGTACAACCAGCCGTGGGCGGCTAAAGCGACCAGCGACAACAACCTGCCCCCGCCGGTGCAGGCGTGGTTGGCCAAACAGGAGGCGGGGCTGAACGG
Source organism: uncultured Anaerolineaceae bacterium (assembly GCA_937967805.1). Next base: position 2,344 of record CALBTC010000504.1, on the reverse strand, counting down.
CCGTCTCCAATTCATCAAGCAGCCGCGCGGCGGACGGTCCGGCTGGGCGTTTTTCGTCGCCTGCTTTGCCGATGCCGATTCCCACGTTTACCACTTTGATCTCGACAACTACGAGGATTTACTTGGGCTGGACTTGTCCGCTGTGGTGGCCGGAGAAACGCGCTATGAGGTCAAGCGCACGACAGAACAGCATCTGCTGGTGTGCACCAACGGTAAGCGGGATGTGTGCTGTGCTCTGCACGGCGTGGCGCTGCTGCGGGCGCTGGCGGCAGAAGGTGTCACTTCACTGTGGGAAACAACCCATCTGGGCGGCCATCGCTTTGCACCGACTTTGCTGACGTTGCCGGATGGGGTGAATTACGGCCGTATTCACCCTCAGGACGTTCCCCAACTGCTTACTCATTTGCAAAATGGCACGCTCTGGCTAGAAAACCTGCGTGGCCGCGTCTGCTACGAACCCATCGTGCAGGTAGCTGAGAAATTTTTGCGGCAGGAGACGGCCGAATATCGTTTCGTCGCTTATCAACACAACGCCACCAAAACCGTAGCAGAAGGCGTCTGGCAGGTACAGTTCCAGGCCAGCGACAGCCTGCAGCATACCATCACCGTTGAAGCTGCCGAGCCACTCACTACCTATCCCAGCTCCGGCCAGCTTAAGACCAAAACGGTTCCCCAATTCCGCCGTACCTTCTCCCCCTAAAGTCGGCTTGACCGGCAGCAAACAGTCGCAGACAATTATTGCCCATTCGCAAATAAATATGGAATTGGCGAATGGGCTTAAAGTAGCCGTTCAGTTCCAAATTTCTGTGCTGATTTTAAACGGCTACTTAGGCCAACTTTATGCTAACCTCATTGAGACCGTGAGCCATGAAGACCATTCCCTATTGGCAAGATGATTATCCGCGACCGGACACGCTGCCTGTGTCAACCCTGCCGGGGCAGGTTGATGTGGCTGTTGTGGGCGGTGGTTACACCGGGCTGGTGGCTGCTTATTTTTTGGCGAAACGTGGGGTGGCAACGGCCGTTCTCGAACAAGATCGCATCGGCAGCGGTGCCAGCTCGCGCCATGCGGGTATTGTCACCACCGGTTTTAGGCAGAGTTTGGCTAACCTGTTTGATCTGCACGGCGAGGCGCTGGGGCGGCGTTTGTGGCAGGCGTCGCTGGAAGCGGTGGACCTGGTGGGTGAAATTGTGGCTGATGAGGGGATCGAGTGCGACTTTACCCGGCGCGGCCATTTAACGCTGGCGGCCAAGCCCTCCCATTTTGTCTCGATGAAAAAGCTGGTGGCCTGGTATGAGCGGGAGCTGGATTTTTCGCTGGCGCTGCTTTCGGCGGCGGAGGCAGCCACGGCCGTTGGCTCTCCGGCCTATTTCGGCGGCATGGTCAATGAGTGGAGCGCCAGCCTGCACCCGACCAAATATTTGTATGGACTGGCCGGGGCGGTGGCCAGGCATGGTGGTTTGCTGTGTGAGAAAACGGCCGTCACCCGCCTGGAAAAACAGGCCCAAGGGTTTACCGTCCACACCAGCCAGGGCACAGTCAAAGCGCGGGAAGTTTTGCTGGCGACCAACGGCTACAGCGGCAAGCTGGTGCGCCCGGTGCAGCGGCTGGTTTTTCCCATGAACAGCGTGGCCATCGTTACCGAACCGCTGACGGCGGCCCAGCAAACGTATTTGAATCCAGACGGCCGTATCGCCCAGGATTCGCGCTGGCTGCATCACTATTTTCGGTTGACGCCGGACGGCCGTTTCCTGTTTGGCAGCCAGCGGCAGTGGCGGCTGGAGCCGGATTTGCTGGACAGCGCCGACACGCTGCGCCGGCAAATGGTGCAGCGCTTCCCCGTCCTGGAGGACCAGCCGCTTGCCTACGTGTGGAGCGGCAATTTGGGCCACACGTTTGACATGGTGCCCCACATCGGGCGGCTGAACGGGGTGCATTTTGCCCTGGGTTACAGCGGGCAGGGCGTGGCGCTTTCCGCTTACCTGGGCCGCGAGGCGGGCTTCCTGCTCTCCGGACAAAAGCGGCACAGTCCCTTTGTTGTCATCCAGCCCGTGACCCACTTTTTTTACCGGCAACGCGGCCGTTTTGCTCCGCTCCTAGGTTACTATTACCGGTTTCTCGATTGGATTAGTTAACCGATATAGTGCCCGTTTCTAGTTATGAATCATGAATTGAGAAAGGTGATTTTTTAACGGCCGTTTACCTTGTCACCCCATCACCCTGTCACCTTGTCATTTTTTATGTTCTTCCAATAGACGGCCATCCTTGCATCTGTTATACTATCACTCGTCTGGGGATGACTGGCTTCGACGGGGAAGGCTGGTCCTGGACTGCAAGCCGAGC
>CALBTC010000503.1 GCA_937967805.1 uncultured Anaerolineaceae bacterium | reverse complement strand
AGGAAGGAACGGCCGCCTTCGCCGCCGCCCTGCTGGTTGATTTCCCCTTCCAGGCGAGCCAGCCGCGCTTCGGCAGAAGAGGCGCGGGATTGGGCGTTCATCCGCGCCTGTCTCTCTTCAGACAGCAATGTGTCCAGCTTTTGCAGGCTTTGTACCTGCACTTCCAGGGTTGCTTTTTCTCGCTCCAGCTGCACCCGCATTTGGCGCTCTTCGGCCAGTTGCGCGGTCGCTTCCTCGGCTCGTTCGGCGACCACTTCCAGCGTAGCCAGCCGTCGTTCTAATTGCAGGCGGGCCTGGCGCTCTTCTTCCAGGGCAGCCGTAGCGTGACGCACCTGGCGAATTTCCACTTCCATCCCCGCAATTTCGCGCTCCAGCTTCAGACGCACGTCACGCTCGGCTTTGAGCTCTTCGATGGTTTCTTTGTGCTGGGCGATGGTCGCTTCCAGCTCTGTGTTTCGTTTTTCCAGGGCGCGGATTTCGGCTTTTAGGGCAGCCACGTCCTCATCGGGCTCGGTGGTAGGCACGGGCATTGTTAGTTGCGGCGGGGTGGGGATGGACTGTGGCGGTCCCAGGGGTGAGATTGGTTGGTTTTGGCGGCGAACGGCCGTTTCCTCTTCCACCTGCTTGGGATCAAACGTCTCCACATTGCTCAGCGGATCGGCTGCGCTGTCTTGTTGGGCTGCTTTGCTTGTTTTCTTCTTAGCCATAATAAACTCTGTCTACCAATGCCTGGTATGCGATGGTTGCCGGGTTCAAAAACCGTGCATCGTACTCAAAGATGGTTTGCTGGTAGGCGGGCGCTTCGGCTACCGTCTGGCTGCGCGGTATCGGCTGGCTGACCATTTTGCCGTACTGTTCGCGCAGCTCATCTACCATTTGTTGGTCCAGATTTTGCCGCGCTACGTTGAGCGTGGGCACAATTGTGTGAATGCGAATGTCGATGCCTCGCGTTTGCGCCTCAAAAATGGAGCTGATGTGCTGCCCCGTACCGGCCATCGAAAAATAATCCGGCTTCACCGGCACGATGGCTGAATCGGCGAACTGGTACACCGCCTGCGTAAAGGTGTCCAGCGCCGGAGGACAGTCCAGAATGATGTAGGTAAATCGCTCCAGCGCTACTGCCAGCCGGTCTTCTAAAATGCGCACCAGCCCGTAATTTTTAGTGCTGGGCATGGCAAACGCCTGCGCGCGCAAAATATCTTTGGCGTGTTCCAAATTATCAGATGCGGGCAAAATCCACAAGTTGGGGCGCGGAAACCCTGCCGCGGCGCGGTCGGCAGAAACGACCGCCTCGGTGATGTGGCGCTGTTCCAGCAGCACGTCGCCAATGTCGGCCTTGCCGGTGTCGATGCCTAAACCGTGGGCACAATGTCCTTGCGGATCGAAGTCGATCAGCAAGACGTGACCCATCAAATAATAGTGTGTATCCTGATATTGGTAAAGGTTGCTGGGGTCACTGATCTTGTCCAAATCTTTTGGGGCCACGCGCCGCATCAACTTGCGCGACAGGCCGTGCGCCAGATTGATAGCGGTGGTGGTTTTTGCCACGCCACCCTTGCGGTTGACGATGGCCAATACTTTGTCTTGCTTGCCTGAATTTTGCGCCATGATTTGCTACAGAAGTCGCTTTCTTTGCCTGATTGGGGACTACGGCGTGATTTTACCATATGCGTGGTGAGAGGCGAGAGGAACTTCTCAGTAAAAAGTAAAAAGTGAAAAGTTTGCCGATAGACCAGTGTGCAGGTTAGCGCGTTCAGTTTACCATTTACTTGCCACTTGCCACTTGCCACTTGCCACTTGCCACTTGCCGCACATGACTGAAGTGTAAGTGACTTTGTCACAGGCAGCTTTTACAATGCGGGTATGAATGATGCCAACCTTTCCCAGAATCAATGTCCAGAATGTAACGGCCGTTTGGTGTTTTCGGCAGACGGCCGTTTTCGCCAATGTGAACGGTGCAGCCACAAAATAACCGTCGAGCGCCAGCGGGAGACGCCGCAGGAACTGATGCGCCTGCAGCAATTTTCTGTAGACGAGAGTGGTTTTGCCAACGTGCGCACCGCCGGCGTGCGCGAACTGCTGCGCGAGGGTGTAGCGGCGGCCAAAGCGGGCAACAAGGACGAGGCGTTTCATTACCTCACCTGGGTGCTGCGCACCGACTCCAGCGAGAAGCAGCAGGCGCAGGCGTGGCTCTGGCTGAGCGAGGTGTATGAGGAGCCGGCGGACAGGCGGCACTGTCTGGAACAGGTGCTGGCTTTTGATCCCACGCATGGCGTGGCCCGGCGCGGCTTGGCTTTGCTAGACGGCCGTCTCCAGGCCAAAGATATTATCGACCCCAACCAGCTCAACCAGTCCGTCAGCGATGAGCCGGAACAAACCAAAGCGGAGCAGTTTATCTGCCCGCAGTGTGCCGGCAAGCTGCAATACGCGGCCGACGGCAGCCGGCTGCGCTGCGGCTTTTGTGGTTATGAGCAAGCGGTTGGCGAGGAGACACCGCGGCCTAAAAATGGCCGTTTTGGTGAAGGTGCGTTTGAACAAGAGTTCACTACGGCGCTGGCCCAGGCCAAAGGGCATCTGGCTCCAGTGCAGATGCGCACCTTCCAATGCAATGGCTGCGCCGTGGAATTTGTGTTGGCTCCCGAAGCGATCTCGATGACCTGCCCTTACTGCGACTCAGTGTACGTGACGGAAACGGCCGCTTCCCACGAGATTATGCCGCCCCATGCCCTCATTCCGTTTAGGATTTCACACGAGCAGGCAGAAAAGGCGATTCGAGGTTGGCTAAAGAAAAGTGGGGTGGAACGGCCGTCGCTCTCGCCCATTGTTGGTGTTTATTTGCCATTGTGGACCTTTGACGTGGGTGGCGAGATTCGCTGGGGTGGCCAGGTGAAAAAAGGTGATGATTGGGTGCCCATCTCCGGTAATCATTTGGCTTTTAGCGACGATGTGCGCGTACCGGCCAGCAAGAAGCTGGATGGCGAACTCAGCAAAGGGTTTGCCGATTTTGATCTGGATGGGTTGGTGGCTTACGACGGCCGTTACCTGGCCGACTGGCCCGCCGAGCGGCACACCATTCCGCTGGCTGATGCTTCTTTGCAGGCACGCAAGCAGGTGCTCACAGAGCTGCGCCGTAACCCGCACCGCCTCACGCTGGAGGATGTGCGCAATCTCAGGTTGGGCTCGCTGGGGCTGGTGGTGGAATCGTTCAAGCTGGCGCTGCTGCCTGTCTGGCTGGCCCATTACAAGGTGGAAGGGGAGACATTTGATGTGTTGGTGAATGGGCAGACGGGTGATGTGGTGGGGAAACGGCCGTCCCGCGGCGTGCGCGGCTTCTTAGCCAAACTGTTTGGTTGACGAATTTATCCGCAGATTACGGAGATTGCGCAGATTTTTTGCATGACAAGCAGAGTGTGCTAGCGTAGCCGCGGTTTTTTACCGCGCAGGTTTTAACGCACAAAGAATGTGCGGCTACGAGGGGAGTTGGCTGGCGATTTTAGCCCAGCGGAACGCGTCGATTTGGTCGGGTTGGTCGAAGAAATATTCTTCCAGGTACGGTTCAATTTCTAACTGCCAGATGTCGGGGAGCTGTTCGGCCAGGTTGGGTTCCAGGAAGAAGGTGATGCCGACGAAATAGTGCGGATCGGTAATCTGGCGGTTGAGGCGTTGGAGCAGCCGGATGAGCGGCTCCGGATCGTAGTTGGTGCCGGCGTGGAACTGGCGCAAAACGTCGTAGTTGGGCGGCAGGTGGATGAAGGCGAAGCGGCGGCGCAGGGCGTGGTCTACCAGGGCGATGGAGCGATCGGCCGTATTCATGGTACCAATCAGGCGCACATTGGCCGGAATCTGGAAGCTGCCGCCGCCGGCCAAGGGAATGGAGGCGTCGCGATATTCCAGCAGCACCATCAGTTCGCCAAAAACGGCCGCTAAATTAGCCCGGTTAATCTCATCAATGATCAACACACAGACGCCCTTGTGCTGGCGGGCGCGCCGGCAAAAATCGAGGAAGCGGCCGGGCACAAGACTGTAATGCAGGGAGCCGTTGTCGTCGGTGAACGGCCGTATCCCCTGCACAAAATCTTCATAGGCGTAGGCGGGATGAAACTGCACCATCTCCCGAAAGCCATCCTGCCCTTGAGTGAGGTGCCGGGCCAGTTTTTGCGCCAGGAATGTTTTGCCTGTGCCTGGCGGCCCGTACAAAATCGCCTGCCCTTTGCGCGCAATGGCCCGCAGCCAGCGGCTGAGCTCGGCCTGGGGCAGGCCGGTGTCGCCGGCGCATTGGTCAAGGGTGTAGGGCTCGGTTGGCGGTTGGTAATCGTTGGGGGGGTCGTGGAAGACGGCCGTTCCCCCAGCCGGCGCATACCGAATCGGGCTGGCTGTGG
>CALBTC010000502.1 GCA_937967805.1 uncultured Anaerolineaceae bacterium | reverse complement strand
GGACGGCCGTTCTGGATCATCTTTGTTGATTTTGGCATGGTGGGCCGGGTGCCGTCTTTGATGGGCGACAACTTACGCCAGGTGCTCATTAGCGTGACGCAGCGAGACGGCCGTAAGCTCACCGAGGCGTATCAAAATTTGGGCTTCTTCCTGCCCGGTGCCGATTTGGTGCGCATTGCCGAGGCGCAAAACGCCGTGCTGGACCGCATCTGGGGGCGCAACCTGCTGGATCTGGCTCGCCCCGATCCGGCCGAACTGGAAGAGCTGGGCCAGGAGTTTCGCGACTTGCTGTTTGATTTCCCTTTCCAGATTCCCCAGGATTTCATCTACCTGGGGCGGGCGATGGGCATCGTCTCCGGCCTGGTAGCTCAGTTGGATGAGCAGATCAATCCCTGGTATTACGTGGAGAAGTACAGTGAGGCGCTGGTTACCAGCCAGGAAGTGCAGAAATTTGGCCTGGAGACGGCGTGGGAATTGGTACGGCCGTATCTTACCACCCCGGCCCAGGTGCAGCGCTTGCTGACGTTGGCCGAAAACGGCCGTATCCGCGTGCAGTCAGACCGGGAAGCATTGCGTCAATATGAGCGCATTGAAAAACGCCTGGGCCAGCTGGGCTGGAGCATTTTGGGTGCAGCTGGGATGCTGTCGGGGACGCTGTTGTACTTGTATCGTAAGGGGAGGGGAGAGAGTGAAAAGTAAAAAGTGATAAGTGAAAAGTGGCCTCTACTTTTTACTCTTCACTTACCACTCAAACAGTGGTGTCCTCTACGCCGGCTTCTGCCGCAACGCGCTGCACGGCTTCTATGCCATTCTGGCACGTTTGCTTGTTGGCATACATCTGGCTGGTGCCAATCACCTGCTTGTTGGCGGACAGCAGATTGAAGTAAAACTTGCCGTTGGCGGCTTCCTTCACTTCAAACCGGTCTGCGCTGGTTCCGTTATTCTTTACCGATTCAATGCCATTTTTGCAGCCTGCTTTGGCTGCATAGCCCTGACTGGACAGAATATTTTGCCCGTTGCTGGCCGTTAGTCGGAAGTAAAATTGGTCGTTGTTTCCCTGGTAAATTTGATACTTGGGATGATTCATTGCATTGTTCTCCTTAAAAACTTTTGCCGATTACACATATACTTCTTTGACACGCCGCTGGTCTAAGCGTCACATCATTCTTCCAGGAACTCAGCCTGTATCCAGCCTAAAACACCGTTGACGGTGCGAACTTCGCGCCACAGGATGCCGCCCTGATTGGCACGGCCGTTTTCCAACAAAACAATCTCATTATCCTGCACAATCACCAAACTTTGCCCGCCCGGCGAGCGACGCACCCACAGCGTGCTGCCGTTGGTGTTAATTGTGCCGGTGATGCCTTCGATGGGGGTGGGGGTGATAGTGGGTGTGTTCGTGGCCGTGGGCAAAGGGGTGTTCGTGGCCGTTGGGCTGGAGGTCGGGGTGGCGGTGCCGTTGGCAGTGGCGGTGGGAACGGTCGTTCCCGCAACAGCATCACCCGGTGTCGGCGAAGGCCCTGCCTGTTCCGGCGTTGCCGATGGCGGGATTTCTTCCGTGACAATCAGTTCGTCGGAACTGCCGGGTGGCGGACCGCCAAAGGCACCGCTGGACGGTGTCTGAGTTGTGTTTTCGTCGGTGGTTTCTGTGTTTGTGATTTGGCTGTTTTCGGTGATAATAGCCGTCGGCGGCAGATCGCCCATTGCCCCGGTGTTGGCTGAAGTAGGCTGAATATTAGCAATTTCGGTTGTAGGGGTGGTGACGGCCGTTGTGCTGCTGGTGTCCAGCGGTACGCCCGCTAGAAAAAAGCCCAGCATCAAGATAAGGCTGGCTAATGCGTAGCCGGTAAAAAGCTTCACGCGCAAATCCAGCCGCTGCCCGGCCAGCCCCAGCCGCAGCAGCGCCCGAGGCGATTGGGCCAGATAAGCTAAAATTGTCATGAGCAGCGCAAGAACGGCCGTCACGCCCATGCCAATCAAAGTCCACGTCGGAAATCCCATGCGGCGTATTATGGCAAATCAGCGAAAGCCGTGCAAAGTACAAAAGCCGAATCTGTCGTAATTTGCGCAACTGAAAGCCAAATTCTCATTTGTGTTTATTCAAACGACCACTTGGCTTCTACATTTATTGACGATTAGCAATTTACCAATACGATTGGGCGCTGGTATAATCTAGCCGGAACTACTCATAACTCTGCTGAAAAAACCACAGAGAGCACAAAGAGACCGAGATTTCCAGAGGGGACAATCTGCGAAATCTGCGAAATCTGCGGTTTCTTTTCTTTAATATCGTTAACCCAAAACGGAGTTTTTTATGACCAATGAATACGATCTTGTCGTTTTAGGCGCAGGGCCAGGGGGCTACGTCGCCGCCATTCGTGCCGCCCAACTGGGCCTTAAAGTGGCCATCATCGAGCGGGAATACTGGGGTGGTGTTTGCCTCAACATCGGCTGTATTCCTTCCAAAGCGCTGCTTAAAAATGCCGAACTGGCCCACACCCTGCAGCACCGCGCCAAAGAGTTTGGCTTCTCCTTTTCCGATTTGCAGTTGGATTACAGCGTCGCTTTTAAGCGCAGCCGCCAGGTTTCCGACCGGCTGGTGAAGGGCGTTGGCTTCTTAATGAAAAAGAACAAAATAGACAAATTTGAAGGCACCGGCAAGCTCACCGACGCCAACACCATCCAGGTGAATTTGAACGACGGCGGTGAAGAAACCGTCAAAGGCAAAAACATCATCATCGCTACCGGTGCCCGTCCGCGCACCATTCCCGGCGTCGAGTTCGACGGCGAGCGCATCATCTCCTACATCGAAGCCATCATGGCCGATTCGCTGCCTGAGAAGTTGATCATCGTGGGTGGCGGCGTGATTGGCGTGGAGTTTGCCTACATGTGGGCCAACTATGGCGTGGAGGTCACCATTGTAGAGATGTTGGACCACCTGCTACCCAATGAAGAGCCAGAAGTAAGTGAAGCCCTGGAAAAAGCGTACAAGAAATTAAAAATAGATTTCCATTTGGGGGCCCGCGTTGAGAAAATTGAGAAGAGCAAAGATAGCGTCTCGGTTGCTCTGGCCGATGGCACCAAGCTGGATGCTGACAAGGTGATGCTGGCTATCAACTTCAAACCCAACGTGGAAGAGATTGGTCTGGAGAGCGTTGGCGTAGAACTGACAGATCGCGGGGCGATTGCCATTGATGACAAGATGCGCACCAATGTGCCCAACATTTACGCCATCGGTGATGTGGCCACGGAGTACCGCCTGGCGCACATTGCATCGGCGATGGGCATTGTGGCCGCAGAAGCGATTGCCGGGCACAAAACGATGCCCATTGATTACCGCATGATGCCGCGGGCCACCTACTGCGTGCCGCAAGTAGCCAGCTTTGGTTATACCGAAGCGCAGGCGAAAGAAGCCGGCTATGAGCTGAACGTGGGTCAATTCCCCTTCCAGGCGAACGGCAAGGCGCTGGGCCTGGGCGAGCGCGATGGCTTCATCAAGATTATTGCCGATAAGAAGTATGGCGAAATTTTAGGGGCACATATGATTGGTCCAGACGTAACGGAACTATTGCCGGAGTTGACCCTGGCGCACAATGCTGAGCTAACCGCCGAAGAGATCGCGCGTAATGTCCATGCCCATCCCACCCTGAGCGAGGCGCTGATGGAAGCCGCCCATGCGGTGGAGGGCGAGGCGATTCACATTTAGCTGCCGCACGGAACCCCTTTTTTTTGAGGACGATATGAGCGGGAGCTCAACACCATGAATGCAATTCTCACGCCAAGCCGCTAAGTGCGCCAAACGGCCTTTGCGGCTTGGCGTGAGGCAAATTTCGAAGGAGACGCCCATGGAAATTTCAGGAGAATACACCTTTGACGCGCCGCAGGAGCTGGTTTGGGAGGCGCTGCAGGATCCGGATGTCCTGGCGTCTGTGATGCCCGGTGGCGAGGGGTTTGAGGAAGTGGGTGAAAATGAGTACAAGGGCAACCTGAAGATCAAGGTTGGCCCGGTGCAGGGCAAATTCACCGGCAACATCAAGCTGAAGGAGATCGTCCCCCCGGAAAGCTACCACATGGAGGTCGAGGGCAAAGGTGCCCCCGGCTTTGTTAATGCTGAGGGTAATTTAAAGCTGACCGGTCAGGGTGATCAGACGCACATGGCATATGAAGGGACGGCTCAGGTGGGCGGCCGTATTGCCAGCGTGGGCCAGCGCCTGATGGACAGCTCGGCCAAGTCGATCATTCGCCAGAGTTTGGAAGGGTTGAATGCGTATTTGCAAACCCAGGTGGCGGCGCAGCAGGCGGCCACGCCGGCGGCAGAAACGGAGGAAGCGGGTGAGCCGGTGGTAGATACGGCCGTTCCCACTGCCCAGCCAACGCCCACCTACAAACCGCCCAGCCAGACCGAAGTGGCCATGAACGTAGCCAAAGACGTGGCCAACGACATCATCCCACGCCAATATTGGCCTTACCTCATTGGCCTTGTTCTTCTGCTGGTTATTGTTCTACTAATTGTCATTTTCTAAGAACAAACAAATTTTGTTTCGTTGGCTCAGGTGGAAGCATCCTCAGATGTGCACTGGTTGAACCCGTTCGCATTTGAAAATGCTCACTCCGCCCATTTTACCTGTTTGCATTTAGGCGGCGGCCAAAGCTGGCTCTGCTTCGGACAGGGTGGGAACAGCAAACGGCCGTTCCACCAGCCGCATTTTGATGCCGTCCACCGGCGTTAACGTAATTTGCGCCTTGTGGCGCACCGGTTTGTCTGTGGCCAGCTCCAGCCGAAACCGCTGGGCAATGGTAGCCAGGATGAGCTGGGCTTCCATCATAGCAAACGCATTGCCAATACACACCCGCGCCCCGCCGCCAAACGGCATGTAAGCATACTTGGGCAGCGACTTTTCAAATTCTGGTGTGAACCGCTCCGGCTTGAACGCTTCCGGCTGGTCAAAATATTGCGGCAGATGGTGCATCACGTACGGCGATATGAAAATGGTGCTGCCTTTGGGGACGGTGTAGCCGCCGATTTCTGCGTCTTCCAGGGCGATACGGCCGTTCAAAATCCAGGCCGGTGGGTAAAGCCGCATCGACTCTTTGATAATTTGCAGACTGTAAGGTAGGCTGGGCAAATCGGCCAGCGTCGGTTGGCGGCCGGCCAGCACGCTGTCCAGTTCTTCATGCAGTTTGGCCTCGACCTGGGGATGCTGCGCCAGCAGATACCAGGTCCAGCTCAGGGCATTGGATGTGGTTTCGTGCCCGGCGGCAAACAGGGTAGCTACCTCATCGCGCAGCTGCTTGTCGTCCATAAATTCACCGTCTTCATCCACGGAGAGCATGAGCATGGAGAGTAAATCGCCCGTGTCGGCGACCTGGCCGTTGACGGCCGTTTGCCGCCGCTCGGCAATTATTTGTTCCATCACCTGGTTAAACTCCCTGGCCGCCCGGTTGCGCAGCCGGTTATCGGCCGTGGGAATCCAGCTGGGCAGCGAAAAGCCGCGCTGGTAATCCCGGTTAGAGACGGCCTGGAAGTCGTGCATGGCGCTGCCGATAGTTGCGGCCGTGTCGCCCCTGCCAGTAATGGCATCGGCGTCAAACAGTGTTTTGGAGACGATGAGCATTGTCAAATGCATCATCTCCTCTGTCACGTCTACAACGGCGTCATTCCGCCAATCTGCCATGATTTGGTTCGTATAATCAACCATGACCTCAGCGTAATTTTGAATGCGCTTGCTGTGGAAGGCGGGTTGGGCCAGCCGCCGCTGCCGTTTGTGGAATTCGCCATCGCTGGTGAGCAGACCGTTGCCCAGGAACTTGCCCAAAATTTTCTTGTCCAGCGGTGCCTTTTCAAATTTGTCGCTTTGCGTCACCAACACCTCGCGAATTAAGTCGGGATGCCCCAGCAGGTAGGTGTGGACGTGCGCCAGCCGAAAATATACCAGATCGCCATACTGCTTGACGCTTTCCAGTAGAAATTTGGGTTCGTCCTCGCTAAATTGGTTGATACTGCCTAAGAGAAAATTGCCTTGGGGGCCAGACGGCCGTTTAACTGCCATGGTTTTTACTCCTTTGTTACTAAACCTCCCGTAAACGTAAACCGCAACCACGCTTCAGTCCTTTTAAAACTCTATGCGGTTTACGTAAAAAACCGGCTGGCTTTTCAACCAACCGGTCATTTTGAATTTGAACCGCGGAGGGCGCGGAGAACGCTGAGCTTCTCTCAAAATCTCAGTGTCCTCTGTGCCCTACTTCGACTGCGCTCAGTACAGGCCTGTGGCAAAATTACTTGGTGCGAGCAGCGGCCTTTTCCAGAGCGCGGCGCACAAAGACGGGAGCCATCTGCCGCCGGTAGTCGGCGCTGGCGTGCATGTCACCCATCACGTCGTCACCCAGATCGTTGGCAACGGCCGCAGCCGCAGCCGCCAACGTATCATCATCCAGCTTCTTACCCACCAGGGCAGATTCCACCGAGCTGGCACGGGTGGCCTTGGGGGTCAACCCGCCCACGGCCACGCTGGCCGAAGCGCAAACGCCATTCTCTACCGTTACCTGGGCCGCCGCACCGACCATGGCATAGCGCGAGGCCGGGTTGAACAGCTTGGCGTAACCAGAGCCGGTCTTCTTGCCTTCACTGGCCACGCTCACAGACGTGATGATCTCATCTTCTTGCAGTGCGGTGGCAAACAGATCAACAAAAAAGTCATCGGCGCTAATGGTGCGGGAGCCGTTACTGCCTTCGGTGTGGATGGTTGCTTTCAGGGCAACCAGCACCGTTGGCAGGTCAGAGGCGGGGTCGGCGTGGGCAATATTGCCGCCCACCGTGCCCCGGTTGCGCACCTGCGGATCGCCAATCATGCCGGCCGCTTCCGACAGCACGGCCGGCACGTCGCCAGAGGCGGCCACCATTGCGTGAGTGGTCAGAGCCCCAATGGTCAAGGTGTCGCCATCAGTAGAGATGCCTTTCATGTCTAAACGGCCGATATCAACCAAAGTACCCGGATCGGCCAGGCGCAGGTTCATGACTGGAATCAGGCTGTGGCCGCCGGCCAGGAATTTACCGTTGTGTTCTTTTGCCAGCGAGACTGCTTCCGCAGTAGAACCGGCGCGATAATAATCAAATTTTGGTGGATACATTAATCACCTCCTCCATTGCCGGCAGTGGCAATGGCTTTGTGCAGCTTTTCGGCCGTAAGCGGCATGTCGATATGTTTGATGCCCAGCGGGGCCAATGCATCCATCACCGCGTTGGCAATGGTGGCCGTGGCGGCAATGGTGCCCATTTCGCCGGCACCCTTCACGCCCAGCGGATTGTGCGGTGAGGGCGTTTCATTGCGGTCTACCTCGATGTGGGGGAAGCCGTCGGCACGGGGCATGGCGTAGTCGAGCATGGAGCCGCTCACTAACTGGCCGCTGTCGTCGTAAACGCCATGTTCCCACAGCGCCTGGCCCACACCCTGGGCAATGCCGCCCACGATCTGGCCTTCTACAATGAGCGGATTGATCACCTTGCCCACGTCGTCAACGGCCGCATACTTCTGCACCTGCACTTCGCCCGTGTCCTTGTCAATCTCCACCTGGGCAATGTGTACGCTGTTGGGGAAGGTGAAGTTGGCCGGATCATAGAACGAGATGGCTTCCAGGCCGGGTTCCATGCCTTCCGGCAGGTTGTCGGCCGTGGTCAGGGCAAAAGCAAGTTCGCCAAACGCTTTGGCTTTGTCGGGCGACCCTTTAACGTGAACGTTGCCGTTGCTCTGATCGTACACCATGTCTTCCGGGTCTGCTTCCAGTAGGTGGGCCGCCAGCAGCTTGAGCTTGTCGCGAATCTTCTCGGCGCTCTTCACCAGGGCGCTGCCGCCAATGGAGGCGCTGCGGCTGCCGTAGGTGCCCACGCCGTACGGCGTGCGCTCGGTGTCGCCATGGATGATTTCTACATCTTCAACCGGCACGCCCAGCTCATCGGCCACAACCTGGGCGAAGGTGGTTTCATGCCCCTGCCCGTGGGAATGGGAGCCGGTGAGCACAGCCACCTTGCCGGTGGGATGCACGCGAATGACGCCGCTTTCATACAGGCCAATCGCCGCGCCCAGGCCGACAGCCACCGCAGATGGAGCCGGGCCGCTGGCTTCAATACAGCCGCTGACGCCAACACCGACGATACGGCCGTCTTTCCGGGCTTTCTCCTGCTCTTTGCGCAGCTTCTTGTAGTCGGACAGTTTTTCGGCCGTGTCAAAAAGCGCCTGGTAGTTACCGCTGTCGTACATCAGGGCCACGGGCGTCTGGTAGGGGAATTCATCAGCCGGAATCAGGTTCTTGCGCCGAATTTCGACTGCGTCCATGCCCAATTCCAACGCCGCCATGTCCACCAGGCGCTCCAGCATGTAGCTGGCTTCCGGCCGCCCGGCACCGCGATAGGCATCGACAGGCACCGTGTTGGTCATGGTGCCAAATGATTCGCCAAAGATGTTGGGGATTTTGTAGAGGCCAGAGAAGAGGGTAATGTACAGCGCCGTGGGGATCAGAGGGGCGAATGTTGAGAGATAAGCACCCATGTTAGCCCAGGTACGTACGTGCAGGCCGGTGATGGTGCCGTCGCTCTTCAGGGCCAATTTGGCCTAGGTCACATGATCACGGCCGTGTGCATCCGTCATGAATGATTCGCTGCGGGTAGCGACCCACTTGGCCGACCGGCCAACGGCGCGCGAAATCCAGGGCACAATCACTTCTTCAGGATAATGGAAAATCTTGCTGCCAAAGCCACCGCCCACATCTGGGGAAATAACGCGGATTTTGTGTTCGGGAATACCCAGGGTAAAGGCACCCAGCAGCAGGCGAATGGTGTGCGGATTCTGGCTGGTGGTCCAGACGGTCATCGACTCGCTAAAGGCGTCCCATTGAGCCACACAGGCGCGTGGTTCCATCGCGTTGGGGATGAGCCGCTGGTTGATGAGGTCCAACTCCACTACATGATCGGCGTCGGCGATGGCCTGTTTGGTGGCATCTTCATCGCCAAGCGGCCAGTGGAAGCTCAAATTTTGCGGCACGTCGTCGTGCACCAGCGGCGCACCATCGTCCATGGCTTTTTTAGCATCCACCACAGCTTTGAGTGGACTGTAATCTACTTCGATCAGCTCCAGGGCGTCGGCAGCGATGTAAGCGTTTTCGGCCACTACCGCAGCCACGCCATCGCCCACATGACGCACTTTATCGACAGCCAGCGGGTGGTGCGGCGGAGTTTTGATACCGGGTGGGGTGAAGCCGCAGGGCAGCGAGCCAACACCGCCATCCAGCAGCTGCTGGCCGGTGTAGACGGCGATGACGCCATCCAGCGCTTCGGCGGCCGAGGTGTTTATGCTGTTGATTTTGGCGTGGGCGTAGGGGCTGCGCTTGATGGCCACGTAGGCCGTGTTGGGCAGTTGGAGATTGGCCACGTAGCGCCCTTTGCCTTGAATAAAGCGCGGATCTTCGACCCGCTTCATGCTTTTTCCCATGTAATTGCCCATTAGTCACCTCCACCTGTAGCCGCCGCGGCCACAACGGAGCGAACGATGTTCTCGTAGCCGGTGCAGCGACACATATTGCCTTCCAGTCCGTGGCGTACTTCTTCTGCTGTAATATTGGGATTGTTTTCAACGAGTTTCGTAGCGGCCATAATCATGCCGGGGGTGCAGTAGCCGCATTGGAGACCGTGGTTGTCCCAAAAGGCTTGCTGCATGGGGTGCAGTTGGCCATTTTGGGCGAGGCCTTCAATGGTGGTAATCTCAGCACCGTCGGCCTGAACGGCCAGGGTGGCGCATGATTTGACGGCCATGCCATTCATGTGAATGGTACAGGCACCGCATTGGCTGGTGTCGCAGCCGATGTTGGTACCGGTAAGGCCGAGATGATCGCGCAGGAAATGAACGAGGAGGGTGCGGGGTTCAACCTCTCGTTCCACT
>CALBTC010000501.1 GCA_937967805.1 uncultured Anaerolineaceae bacterium | reverse complement strand
GTTAGTGGGTAGTTTGTGTGTTGAGTTTGCGTTTTTGGCGGGGTGGCCAGCATACCAATTTGGTGCCCGTCCGGGCTAAATGAATGGCTTACGGCCGTTACATCAGCCAAATTTTGGGCGCGATAAAGTGTGTACTGTTGATTTGCGGTGATGGGTTGCAGGGAAACGGCCGATTCCACCAATGCCAGATCAAATTTCTCACCTGCTACCAGCCAAAACTGCTCCGCCGCAGGCTGCAAGAAAGCATTGGCGCTGCTCAACCAGCGCGGCGTTACCTGATTGGTCTGGAATTGAGCAAAATCTTCCGAAGCAATCTCGTCTAGCTGAATGCCTGCCAGCACCACGTCGGTTGGCTCGCCGTGCGGCAAGACCTCGTACAAAAAGATGCTGTACCCCACCTTGTCCAGCGGCGTTTTATTACGGAACCAGGCAAACTGGTCATGGTTGGCAAAATGGACGCCTTGCAGCGTGGTGGCGCTGATGGCGTAAATGCCGGGGACCGGGTCGTGGGGATAAAACGGCCGTGCCTGCGGGTTCATTAAGCGCGGGGGGAAGCTGTCTAGCCCGATGTAGTTGATGTTGTAGTAAGACGGCCGTCCTTCGCCAAAATAGCTCAGCCACACCTCCTCTACACCGTTTTCCGCCATCCACTCTTTCAGGCGGCCCAAATCCTGACCCCAATCGATATTGCTGTCCACCAGGTAGCGCCAGCCGCCGTCCGGCCCGCCGGCAAAGACGTTAAAAAAGGCCAGATAGTGCGGGTGCAGCCACAGCGTGACCAGCACCAGCCAGCCGGCCAGGCCAGACAGCACCACTGGCCGATAACGCTGCCAGACTGTCATCTCCTGCCCAACCCAAAACAAAACCACAACAACAAACACAAAGAAAAAAGGCAACACCGGCAAAAGGTGCCGGTAGCCCAAATTAATGTCGGTCGTCAGGGCAAAGCCAAAATAGCCCAGCGGGGGAACAAGTAACGCGGCCAGGGTCAACCAGCGATCAGCCAGCCGCCGTTGGATTGCCAACCACAGCAGGCTAATCCCGGCTCCCAGCAGCAAAATGAGGGTGGGCAGCGGCGTTTTGAGCAGGAAGACCACCGGGAAGTAATACCACCAGCCGCTGTCAGAATAACGGCCCGCCAAAAAAGCCGGCGTGCTTTTTTGCAGCCGTCCGCCAATATCCAGCAATTGTTCCAGGTGATGCGACAGCGGCACGGTAAGCCCGGCCAGTTGGGGCATGGTGGGCAGGCTGGCTGGCAAGGTGCCGATTTGAAAACCATAGGCCGCCCACAGAGTTAAAAAGGCGGCCAGAGGGTAGGCGGTTAACAGCATCACCAGCGGTGAGTGCCGGCTGAGCAACGGCCGTCCGGCCGATGATTGCCTGAACCAGAGGATGAGAAACAACAAGAAAACCAGGCCAAAAAGGGGAACAAACAGCCCGGCGGTGAACTTTGTATTTTGCAGCAGGCCAAATCCCACACCGGCCCAGATAGCGCGTGCCCAGGACGGCCGTTGCACAAAGCGCCACAGCAAAAAACCGGCCAAAAATGCAAAAAAGGTGAGCCCCAAATCGGTAGTGGCTAAACGGCCGTTGGCCAGCAAATTGGGATCAAACGCGGCCAGCACCATTGCCAGCAGGGCTGCCCAACGACGACGGGTAAGCTCCCAGGCCCAGCGCCCAACGGAGGCCACCAGCAGCAATCCTAACCACACGGTTGGCAGCCGCGCCAGAAACATGACGTGCGCTACGTCGTTGCCAATTTCCCACAAAAACAGCTCAGAGGGACGATGAAAGTTAGGCAGGAGCCAGGAAGGGTCGTCGGTGGGCAGCTTCACAGAATCATCGGCCACAAGCAACGCGGCATTCAGCGCGTTAAGGCCCAGGGGATGGCCCACCCGCAAATGCCGGTTCTCACCGCGCACATAGCCCAGGCCCCGGGTGATGAAGCCCTGCTCGTCGAAGGTTGGCGAGATTTGCGCCATGCCGGTTACAGCCAACACGAAGAAGCAGAGGAGGACGGCCGTTTTCCACCACACCCCTTTTTGCCACACCGCCCAAGTACGCATACCCAATACTATCTCAAAACAAAGGTGACTGGCACTTTTTGTACCAGTCACCTTTTATTCCCATAAAAACCACGGAGGACAAAGAGACGCTAGAGAAGTTGAGTTGAGGCCATTCTCAAAAATCTCTGTGGACTCTGTGGCCAATTTACGGATAGAGAGCTAATCTAGCGCCGTCACCTGATAGTAATCAAAGAACCAGATAGAAGGCTTGTACTCATCTGTAGAGGCAAACACGCCAAAATAAGGTTCATTGATATACGTCGTGTTACTAAAGGTTGCCCTCTGGTTGCCATCGACAAAGAACTTCACGCCAGATGCGCGCACTTCAATTCGATAGGTGTGCCATTCCAGAGAAGGCCCATTGGATAAAATGGGATCCACGTCAATGGTGGGGCCCAGGCGTTTGATGGGGCTGCCGCCACAGTTGGGGCACCAGGCCAAACTGTCTACCTGCTCGTGCAGCAGCTTGAGCGGCCCATAGAAAATGAAGTTGAAGTTATAGAAATGGTTAAAACAATTTGTTGTTTCGTAGACGTTGCCAATCTCGGGACATGCCTGACCATTCCAATCACCACCAAAAACAGCCCCGCCGGAAACGAGGTTAGAAGCATCATGTACGCGGGTGCGGAACTCGATAGCATAAGGCGGTTCGGGCGCCGGGGCGAGCGGGCTGGCAATCATCCAATCCCAGCGATCAGCCACAATAATAATTAGATTGCCTGCTTCACTACCCGTTCCATAGTAGGCAACCGTTTCTTCCAGGTAAGTTGTACGGCGCACAGGGGTCCAGCCGGAGGTGGAGTCGGAGAAATCATCGCGATAGCCACCAATGACCATGACGGTATTGGACCATTGCCCTTCGATATTGCCGGCATAAAGCGGCTTCACCCGATGATAATAGATATTTTTGAACGAAAGCGCGTTGTTTAACTGAACTGAATCTACCGCGCCAACCGTTTCCTCTTGTAATATGGTGGAAAAATTAGGGTCTTGGGATTGTTGCACAATAAAGCCCGTTGCCGAAGGCACATCATCCCAGGAAATGGTCCATTGATTGGCCGAATTGGGACTGTTGGCAGTTATGGCCAGCGGTTTGAATACAATGGGCATGTACAAGGTGTAGGTGGTCACGACTCCGGTGACGCTTACACCTTCTGTCACCGTTAGCGGCGCATTATTGTCCACCGTGACTGTGTCGCTAAAAACGGCCCCAGATTCTTGAGGGGCAGGGGCATTTACGGCCGTTTTCCCCGCATCCGCCGCCATCATTTGTACGGCCGAAAATATCGCCAATACCGCCATCAATAAACTAAAAACAATCAATCCCTTACGCTGGGACTGATTTTTTGAACTTCCAATATACATAGAGATTACCCTCCAAAAATTTTAAGTGACAAACGTGTGGAATCATAGCGATGCTGCT
The DNA here is from genome assembly GCA_937967805.1 of uncultured Anaerolineaceae bacterium. Next base: position 869 of record CALBTC010000501.1, on the reverse strand, counting down.
ATTTTTCGTCAATAAAAATTGTCGTCAACATAATGCGATCCGTCAAAGTCTCGTCGGGTATTAAACGCTGTGCGGTATCTCGCCGATACAAACCGACATAAATCGTGTAATCAGCCTCAGGCAATGGTTCGCCTATTGGCAGAACATGGCGCTGCAACACCATGTCGCCACGGTGCAAAGTTGTGGCAGCCGCATCAAATCCATCATGCTGGGCCACAATTGATTCGGTCTCATCGACCAAATGGACAAATGCAGCCAGGTCGTCAGATAGTTCCTTTTCTACCCGCCACCGGGTAAAAATAACCAGCGGTTCACCCGGTTCTATAGGTGAAGTCTCATACCCCATTAAGGAAATGGCCTCCCCAAACGTGATGGGGTCAACTGGTTTCAAGGTAGGCAAGGCAGCAGGCAGCGGATAAATGGCAAAAGAGGGTTCGTTAGCGGAGCGAAAGCTGGGAGAAGCTTCAAACCCTGCCAGGCGAAGCAAATCAGGTGCCGGGGCAGCAAACTCGGGTACGTAGAAACGGCCGTTTCCCCCCGCCGGTATCACAACCGCCCCCGCCACTTCACTCCCCGTCTGCACCCAGCGCGCCTGCGGATTGCTGCCCAGATTCCGAATCAAGGAATCGCGATCAATCGGCTCAAAAAACGCCTCAGCCACCACCACATTTTCCGCAGGATTGTCCTGCCAATGGCGGGCAATATCCAGCAAAACGGTCTGATAATGGTTCAGGCGGGTGGTTTCCGCCTGGGGCCAACGCCTGAAGCCATCTTCTACTGTGCGGTACACGTTTACACCCAGTAAAGCAACCAGCAGCAAAGCCAGCAGTGGCAGTGTAACCCTCTTTCGCCGGACAACCGGTTTGGCA
>CALBTC010000500.1 GCA_937967805.1 uncultured Anaerolineaceae bacterium | reverse complement strand
GGACCTATGAACCCAAACAGAATGCTATCTGGCAAACCTTTCCCCAAAAGGTTGGAGACACAAACTATAACGTCACAATCTATGATCCTGAATCCGGAAAATCTGTTGTGCAGCCTGAGTTAAAAGGCGGGTTTACTACAGGTGACTACGCAGAAAGATTCTATTTGCTAAACGGAGAGCCCTTCTTCCAGGAAACACATTCCAACGACACCCCTACTGATCCCACACCAACACAGCTTGAAGTTCAGCAGTTCAAAATGGCTCCAGGAGAAGTGGTCCGGTTCCGGATGTTAAATGGTTGCTCTGACAATCTCATGCCAATCATTGTTGAAGGACATGAAATACATCTGATTGCGCTTGATGGCGTTAATTTCCCAGCACCTAGAACTGTTCCACTCTATCAACAAGAAACCGGTAACGGGCAGGTGCTGCTAGCCCCGGCCAATCGTGCCGAATTCATGATTCAGGCCGGAGAACCTGGTCGCTACGCCATTCGTGAATTGGCACAACACCAGCAGTTTCTTTCCAGTTCCGCAAAGACAATTGCGGAGATCGTTGTCGAAGGGCCCGAAAAAAACATGTCTCTTCCCCAAACGCTTCCGACCCCTACCCGCTACTATCCCCTTATTGAGAATGTGAGCCGTAAGCGAACGTTGACGTTTGCCGGAACGCTTCCGGCAAAGCTTAATCCTTATGTTGGCCTTGATTTCACCATAAATGGGATGCTGTATGACGAGGAAACTGTACAGCAGGAGGTCGCTTTAGATGATGCCGAGGAGTGGATATTAAAGGTCGGTGATATGGATCACGGCGGCACAGAAGGCCATCCATTCCATATTCATGTGAATCATTTTGAAGTCATCTCGGTTAACGGCGTTGCGCAGCCACCCGGCACCATTCAAGACACGATTTGGGTCTCCAAAAATTCTGAAGTTGTGATTCGCATGAAGTTCAAAGATTTTACGGGGAAAGCTGTTTATCACTGCCACATCCTCCCCCATGAAGATACGGGAATGATGCAAAACTTTCTCATCACCTGAATTTGATTTGCCAAAGGAATACAGTTTACCAGAACATTAGCTCCGGCTCCCTTCAACAGAAGGCAAAATAAATGTGCAAAAAGAGGTAAAAATGGACCAATATCTTGAACCCCAACCCGAAAAGCTCCAGCACTTAATCCAGCATGTAGTCGTACTCATGCTGGAGAATCGGTCATTTGATAACCTGCTAGGCTGGCTATACGCAGATGCAGCCCCCCCCGACGGTCAACATTTTGAAGGCCTGAGCTGGGATTTATGGAATCCACTTGACAATATCGACACAGATGGCATTCCGTTTATTGAGAAAGTGCCCATTGAGAAAAACGGCCAGGTGAAAAAGAGGTGGGGCAAGGAGATACCAAATCCGGTCAATTTCACCTTGCCGGACCCTGACCCGGGCGAAGGCTACAAGGATACCAATCACCAATTATTCCAGAAATATGAGGTTCCCTTGCTGTATCCTCCCCCGCCTAACAATTTAGGCTTTGTGCAAAACTATCAAAATGCAATGCTCTATGGGGCGTTCAGTTTCGGTGATGAACCATGCAATCCCCGTTCCATTATGAAATGTTACACGCCTGAACAGACACCTGTTTTGAGTGAACTGGCCCGAAGTTTTGCTGTTTGTGATCATTATCATTGTTCTATACCCAGCCAAACCATTCCAAATCGGGATTTTGTCCATGCGGCCACGTCGTTAGGCCGGGTAAACAATAAGCCCGATGCCCCATGCGATGCCAGGACAATTTTCAATCAGATCCAGGATGCCATTGATGCCGGAAGAACGGAACTAAGTTGGGGAATTTACGGCAATAACTTGTTTAAGAGTGAAAAAGATCGGGAAGGGGAGTTTGGCGATAAACATTTTTCGCTAACGCGGCTTATGATGACTCAGCTGCATGGGCGAGAATATGATGATAATTTCGGTACGCTGGATGAGTTTGCCGAAAGATGCCACCATGGTGAGCTGCCTAGCTACTCGTTTTTGGAGCCGAATTATGGAGGGCCAGGGCAGAACGACCAGCACCCGCCCGGTGACATCCGCCCTGGCGAACAACTCATTGCCGATATCTACAATATGATTAAACAGTCGCCAGCGTTTGAACAAACCCTGCTGATCATTACTTATGATGAACATGGTGGCTGCTATGATCATGTTCCGCCACCTGGAGGTGCCAAAAATCCGGATCCGACCAACCCGCCCGGTCAAGACGGGTTCCTCTTTAATCGTTTTGGCGTCCGTGTACCCTGTGTCGTGGTCAATCCTTTTATCAAGAAGGGATTGATTGCCAGGCCAAAGGGTTACGTACCGTTTGACCACACTTCTATTATCAAGACCGTGCAGACCTGTTTTATACTGGAGGGCCATCTTACTGAAAGGGACAAAGCAGCGCCTGATTTCTCATGTTTGCTTACCCTGGATACGCCTCGGGAAGACGATATTCCAGATGTGAAACCGTTGAAGTGGGATGTCCAGGCAGGAGAAGATTCCATCAACGATCTGCATCGTTTAATTGGCGAAGTACTCGAAAATATGACTGGAAAACCCGCACCGAATTCCAGCGATTTGCTAGAGTTTATTCAAATCGCCTATAACGAGCTATTTTAATAACCCAAGTAATACTGATTCATAGGCCTGCGGGCTCGGATAGCCCCGTGTTGAATGGCGACGTTGCTGGTCGGTGCCGAATTTGCTTGCAGTAACCGCTGCAGGAAAGTCATCCAACGATCTGCCTTACGGTAAAGAGAGGCAGCCAATAAACTGATACGGCCAGCTAAGCTCATCGGTTCAAATCCGGCTGCCCCGACAGATGTGCAAAACGGCCGTTTCTCTGGGAGGAACGGCCGTTTTTTGCTCTCCAAGCAGACGATACAGTTCCAATAATCTTTGCTCAAATGCGAATCATGAGGTTGTTACAGATTGGTGGCTTCTTCTCAACAAATTCTGAAAGTCAGTCCCGGCCGGATTTTGGTAAGCGCGCAGCTCAAACGCCGGCAGGACAGCAAACAGGTGATCAAAAATGTCTGCCTGCACACTTTCATAAACCAGCCATTCTGTGCTGCGGCAGAAAGCGTAGATTTCCAGCGGCAGCCCATTGGGGGTCGGATCAAGCTGGCGGGCCATCAGCAGCATCTCCTGGTTAACCATTGGGTGATTTTGCAGGTAGGCAATGACGTAAGCGCGAAACGTGCCGATGTTTGTCAGGCGACGGCCGTTGACAATGCTGCTGTCATCAATGCCATGTTCGGCATTATACACCTTTAACTCCTGCTCCTTTTGTGCCAGATAAGGTTGCAACCGCTGAATCTGGCGCAGCCGCGTCAGCAGCGCCTCATCTAATAGCCGAATTGTGTTCACATCAATGAAGATAGAGCGCTTGATACGCCGCCCGCCGCTCTCCTGCATCCCGCGCCAGTTGCGGAATGATTCCGTTACCAATGACTGCGTCGGCACCATGGTGATCGTCTTGTCCCAATTCTGAATCTTGACGGTGGTAAGTGCCACATCCAACACCTCGCCGTTCGCCCCATGTTGAGGCAGCTCAATCCAGTCGCCACGGACCAACATTTTGTTGGCGGTAAGCTGGATACCGGCGACCAGCCCTAAAATGGCATCTTGAAAGACAAGAAGGAGTACGGCCGTCGACGCCCCCAACCCCCCAAGCAGCACCAGCACCGTCCGGTCCAGCACAATAGAGCCAATCATCATCACGCCAATAATGATGAGCACGATTTTGACAACCTGAACAAAACCCCGCAACGGTATCTGCCGCGTGGCCGTCTCATAGTAGATATCTACCAATGCGTTTAAAAGGGCCCCACTTATAAGAATGCCCACAACAACCACGTAAACAAAAACCAGATTATTGACGACAGCAATCCATTGCGGATACCCTTCCAACGCCAATGGTGCCATCAGGAAAATGACAATGGCCGGCGCCAGCAACGCCAGCCGGTTCAGCACCTGGTTCTGGTCGATCAGGTCATCCCAAACTGGCTTGCTGCGGATGATGGAAACGTGCAGAAAGGGGATAACAACGTAGCGTAAAAACAGGTAAGCCAACAGGCTCACCAGGAGGGCGATTACAATGCCACCGAGGCGGGCCAGAATGACGGCCGTTAAATCTGACAGCCCAGTTTGCAATAGCCAACGGAATAGTTGCTCAAACACGAAATTCCTCTCAAATTTAAAAATGTCACCAATTTAGCAATGACGCAAACTTCTTTTGGCAGTCGCTCACGGAAGCATTGGCTTCAACTTAAGTGTAACTTGAACTCAGAAAATTAACAGCCGGGGCAGGACCGTTTCTGAACTTCCTGAACTGGCGAACGGCCGCATTCGAATGTGCTAAAATGGACGCATGGTAAACAAAGTGGATGTACTGATTGTAGGCGCCGGTTTGGCCGGTTTGCTGGCAGCCAACACGCTGCAAGCGGCGGGAAAATCGGTAACTGTGGTGGAGAAAGCGCGGAGCGTAGGTGGGCGGTTGGCCACCTGGCGGTTGGGGCCAGGTCGCGGCGATTACGGCGCTCAATTTTTCACCGTGCGCGAGCCGGAATTCCAAAAGTTTGTCGATGAATGGCTGGCGTCAGGCCTGGCTTTTGAATGGACGCGCGGCTGGACACCTGAAGGGGAGAGCGAAGCTGATGATGGCTTCCCTCGCTATGCCGTGACTGGAGGGATGACGGCCGTTGCCAAACACCTGGCGCAAAACCTGTCGCTGCATAAGCAAACGAAGCTGGAAAAAACACGTTTAGTTGAGAATGGTTGGGAAGCTGTGGCGGTGGACGGCCGTTCCTACCAAAGCAGCGCCCTGTTGCTCACCCCACCTGTGCCGCAGTCACTGGCTTTGCTCAACGCCGGCCAGGTGCCACTGGTAGAAAAAGACCAGGCAGCGTTGGAAAAAGTTACCTACGCGCCATGCCTCTCCGGGCTGTTTTGGATCGAGGGGGAAGTAACGCTGCCTGAACCGGGCGCTTTGCAGCGGCCCGAAGCCCCCGTCAGCTTTCTGGCCGACAACCAGAAAAAGGGCATCTCCCCAGAAGCCATTATCATCACCGCCCACGCCAATCCGATGATGAGCAACATCTGGTATGAAGCACCAAAAGGGGAACTGGTGGGATTGTTTATGCGGGAATTACGGCCGTATCTCAGTAAAAACAGCGTCGTTAAAGAACATCACATCCACCGTTGGCGCTACTCCCTGCCCACGAAGACGTATCCCCAACGCACGCTGCTCGACGGACTGCCGCCACTCGCCATTGACGGTGATGCTTTTAACGGGCCTCGGGTTGAAGGAGCAGCCCTCTCCGGCCTGGCAGCAGCAGAGGCGCTCATGCAGCAGTTTTAAAGTCAGGTCCACATGGGCTCACGCATTGATCCTCCCCTTGGCTTCCTTCATGGCATAGGCCAACAGATCGTCGACGTGCAGATCGTTAACAACGCGGCCGTTTTCATTCACCACCGCTACCACGTTCAGGTTGGATAAGAGCAGCGTATTCATTGCCTGCTCTATAGTCGTTTGCAAAGAGATTGTCATTTCCTGGCTGTCTGGAATGCTTAAATCAGCAGCAAGCTGTGATCGGCCCAGACGACGTAACTTTCTCTCCGACAACAAAGGAAAAGGTACGCTGATCAGCCCCAAATGAAGCCAGCCCCAAATCAACAGCTCTTTGAGATTCATAATACCGGCCAGCACTCCTTTTTCATCAATCAGAAAAATTGATTTATGAGTGCTTTCATCTAACAGCCGTTCCAATACTGTCTCTAATTTCATGTCGGGCGACACAAACAAGGCACGTTGCGGGCTATGATCACTAATGACAGCGACAGGTAATTTATTCATTCTTTTGTTCTCCTGGCCCAATTATAGCTAAAAACGATAAGCAAAAGTTGGCCCCTCCCAAGAAGTATGGATCAAGTATAGTTTTCACGCTTTGTCTTAGATGCTTAATCTTTTTTACACAAGCATATATCTTTTGGCCACAAATATTCCGCTATTTCTAATCTTCCTGACCTTAGAACGTTTTCGATTCATAAACGCCTTCTCCTTTCCCATTTGGCACTGGAGTCAGACAGTGTCACTCGATTGCTGCAAATATCGGCTCCAGCAGTGGAACTCGGTATGTGTTTCCACCAGGGGTCGGGTGGATTAGTTCATCCAGTTTTTGGGAATCAGCTGCTGTGCCGCGATAGCAACTCTCCCACACCAGCTCGTCGTTACTCCACATGAGCCAACTGTTAATTTCGCCGTACTCTCCAGCGATGATGGCTTCGTCAACGGCCATCAGCGCCGCCAGCTCATGCACCGTCACCACAACCCGCAATTGCTCCAGATGTAGCTTACGCTTTACCACCGACACAGCAAACTCTAACAGCGCCTTGCCAACTCCCTGGCGTCGGGCGGCACTGCCTGCCAATCATTGGCATTTGTGGCATAACATCACTGGACATTGCTGTAAACTCTCTAATCTCAAGGCAAAGTAGGCGTCAAAATCATTAGTGCCCATTCGCAAATAAGTTAGCGGAATTGGCGAATGGGCTTAAAGTAGCCGTTCGGTTCCGAAATCGCTTCCGAACGGCTACTTAGGGGTAAGCTTTCGTAGTTCCATGCAGGAATTTAACAATATGCCCGTCATAGAGTCAAACAAAAAACACGGCCGTTCTCAGCAATCTGCCCAAAGAAACAAAATACTTGACGCACCCTGGCGGTCACGGTAAAAATTGCACGGATCACCTTTCGCAATTTTCACCCTTTTGATGGATAATTTTTAACATGGCAGATTTAAATTCTTACTACGATACCGTACAAAACAAAGGCAGTTTACGCACCCCGGAACATGCCCGTCGCTGGAGCACGGCCGTTCTCAAAACGCTCGGCTTTAACTTGGATGGCAAAACAAAAAAGAAGCTGGCCAATGCCCTCCCTAAGGAACTGGCCGACGACGTCAAGCGCGTCTTCTGGCTGCTGCACTTCAGAAACAACCAGCTCACCAGCCACGAATTCCAAAACCAGGTTTCGCGGCGCAGCGGCAACAGCGATCCCCAGTTTGCTCGTACCCCCATCCTGGCCGTCTTCCACGGCGTCAAGCAGTTGGTAGACAACGACATCCAACAGGCCGTCGCCGACTCTCTCTCTCCCGAAGTGCGCGAGCTGTGGGAAAAAGCTTAGTTCTCTGTCTTTTTTTGCTGCTGTTGGCCGGGTGTGGGCAGCCAAATGTGAATGGGAATGGGGAAACGGCCGTTCCTCTCACGCTCCAGGTCGATGGCCAGACCTTTAACCTCACCAGCAGCGCCGCCACCGTGCGCGAGCTGTTGAACGAAGCCGGTGTGGCGCTAGGCGAACTGGATGAAGTAGAACCGCCACTATTCACCCCCCTCACCCCAGAGATGGCCATCCGCGTCATTCGCGTCAGCGAGACGGTGGACGTCATTGAAGAAACCATTCCCTTCGAGCGTAAATTTATCCGCACCGACGGCATGAGCGCCGACGACCCGCCGCAAATTGTGCAGGCCGGGCAGAACGGCCGTAAAGAGATCACCATTCGCATCGTCTACCAGGACGGGCAGGAAGTGGGCCGCATCCGCACCAACGAAGTGATGCTAGAAGAGCCGCAGGATGAACTGGTGATGATTGGCGTGGGGGCCAACCGGGGCCACGTCAACTTCAGCGGCACGCTGGCGTACATCAGCGGCGGCACGGCCGTTCTCATGCGCGGCAGTACGGCCGTGCCTGAAACGCTCAACACCGGCGA
>CALBTC010000499.1 GCA_937967805.1 uncultured Anaerolineaceae bacterium | reverse complement strand
GGCATCTTGAAATTTTTGGCGATCTTCCATAAATTCTTTAAGCCAGAAAATCAAAGATTACGCAGATGACACAGATTAAATCTATTCAATCTGCGGAATGGTTCGACTTCGCTCACCACGAGCCTGTTGATAAAAATCCGGCTCGATTCTAACCCATCCAGATGAAGGTTATGCTTTTTGGTACTGCACGACGGGATGGTGTGTCTTTTGGATTTCGTCCAGATTGGCGGCAACAAGTTCACCTCGCTGGTAGAGGTATTCGACGTGCGCCCCGGTTTCTTCCAGGGCCAGGAGCACGTGGTAGCTTTGCACCTTGCCAAACAGGTCGCGGCTGATGTCGGCCAGGGATTTTGGCTCGCAGCAGATGTCCAGGATTTTGTTGAGGCGGTCGTCGTGGGCGGTTTTGATGGCCTGGATACGGCCGTACACATCCGTCATCGGCTCTTCATGCCCGCCTAAAGCCAGACTTATGCCTGCTACCTTCTCAATCTTCGTCAGCGAATCGAGGTAGTGGCCCAGCCCCATGTTATTGGTGATGCTTTCCGGTGCCTGGTGCGGCGTCGTACGGCTGAGGACATGATCGGCCGTCAGCAGCACGTCATCAACCAACAGGCACACCTGTCCCGGACAATGCCCCGGCACATGAAACACCTCGATGCTCCCCACCGTTGGCGTGCCTTCTTCCAGCAAAAACTGCACCGGCGTCGATTTGTAATACTGCTTGCCAAACAGATAAACCTGCATCAACTGCCCGCGCCGTTCCTCTGAAACGCCGGCGCCCTCAAGAAAGTTGTCCAGGCGGCTGGAGGAAAAGATGGCCCGTTCCTCGTGATTAGACAGCACCCGCCGGTCCAGCACGTGAATGCCAATCGGGGCGTTGGTGAACCGGCGCACGAAGGGCAGCCCGCCAAAATGGTCGATGTGGCCGTGGGTGATGAGGATGTGGCTGACCGCTTCCAGACTGATGGCTTCGTTGAATTGTTGGGCTACGGCCGTTACCCCCGCCAGAAGTTGGTCATTGGCCTCGGCAAAGCCGGAACCGCAATCGACCAGAATCAAATTTTCTCCGTCGCTAATCAGGTAAATATTGTTCACCAAACTGGGGAACGACTGCACGGGAAAAGTGTAGATAATTTGCCCAGCCGAGGTTGTGAACTTTCGGAGTTTGGTCATGTAAGGGATTTTAATGGGTATTTGGGTAATTGCGAACTCGGTTGATTCATACCAAGGTTGAGAATATTCTATGAACTTTTACTCTGGTTTGTGGATAACAAGACCTATAGACGTTGATACATATCTTCCAAGTTTTAATTTTAGATGCGGATCTGGTTTATAAGGAGGCAGGTCAATATATTTATCCAGCGGTTGATTGCCGCTATGCCAATTAATATCGATGATATATTCCTCTTTGCGTAATCCTTTAATCAGCCCCATCAAATCTCTTTTTCTAAACAAAACCGTATGAGGGTTATTCTTAATTGTAAAAATGTTTGAAGAAACATTATATTCTGTTGTATGAACAACAAGGCCACCCTTCTTAATACAGCTTAATGTGTTTCGTATAAAGTCTAGGCCATGCTTAATAGACCCTAAATGCTCTAACGCACATGAAGACCAGACAAAATCAAACGATTCTCTTTGCAAATCTGGCTCAATTGCATTCATATCTTGCGTCCGAAACTGAACCAGTGAAAAAAACTTTTCCGCTTCACAAATACCTTTGAAGCGCAACTGCTCTACCCCGCCTACATGCTGACCAGATTCAACCCATCTTTTATCTGCCGCTTCTTCAGCTGCAAGATCCGTTGCTAAAATATTGCAGCCAAAATTAGCAAATAGTGCAGGGAGTGGCTCTTGCCCTACGCCAAAACCTAGCCCCTTTTTCCCCGGTGCCAACATACCGTTCGTTTTCAAAATTTGAGCAATATAAACAAACTCCCACTGCTTGCGGTGGTAACGTGGCTCTTCTCGAATTTTTTCACACCAATCGACATAAATGTCAGTCATAAATTGACTTTGGGTACATATTTGTGAAATAGGATGTTGCAGGGTCGGTTCTTGCGTATATTCTTCACGAGTAAATAATTTCATTGGGTTTTGTCTTGTCTATCTTTAAATTTGCAATAATGAATGAGTAGAAGCGCGTACTTTAACAGGGATTAGCCCCATCATCAATAAAATTCAGCCCACCCACTTTGGTGAATTTTAGTTAGCCCTCTTGGCAGTGTTAGGACGGGCTACTCCTGAAGATAAAATGGAGCAGCACCTGGCTCCGGCCGAATCTCAGTCCCGAAGAGCTGCTCTCCTAACCGTGCCGGCCGGTGGCTCGGTCGGAGGCCAGTCTACAGCGTTACACGTTTATTTTCTTTAGCTACAAGCTTTCACTTGCGAACTTGCGACTTGCTACCTGCCACACACACTGTGCAGAATACGTTAAAAAAGGTGGGATGGTTCGTTAATTCATGGATTTTTGGCGGCGGGACGGCCGTTTCTGTGCCACAATGCGCTTCAAAAAATCAAAGATTTCCCAAATTTATCGCTGTTGATTCATTCCAAAATGAGAAATTACCTATGAAACGCATAACGATTTTACTAAGCGCCTTTTTTGTGTTGATGCTGGGATTACAAACTGATGATAGCGTGGCGGCCGGGGGAGAAACGGCCGTCTACCTCCCCCTCATCCTCGACAGCACCAACCCTCCCGACCCCGAGCCGATGACCGAGTTTCGCGGCGTCTGGGTAACCCGCTTCGACTGGACCAGCTTCGGCCAGCCGGCCAACCCGGCCAAGATTGACGAAATCGTGCAAAACGTCGCCGATGCCGGCTTCAACGCCATCTTCTTTCAGGTGCGGGGCATTGCTGACGCCTATTACCAATCCAGCCTGGAGCCGTGGGCGGACCGCGTCAGCGGCGTTTATGGCCAGGCACCCGCCCCGCTCTGGGACCCGCTGGCCGACATGATCGAAAAAGGTCACGCGGCGGGCCTTCAGGTACACGCCTACATGAACGTTTATCCGGTGTGGAACGGCGGCAGCTTTTGCGACAATCCGCCCGACGCCGGCGTAACTCCCACGCCCCTCTACCATTTACTGCTCAACGAGCACGGCAGCAGCGACGGCAAACCCAACGGCCTGCAATGGACGACCAGCGATGAGGTCTACTGCGGGTCTTATCTACGCGGCACGCCTGCCTCCGTCTTTTTGGATAACCATCTCATATCTGTGGGGCAAGATTTGGTGACGCGCTACGACATCGACGGGCTGCACCTGGACCACATCCGTTATGGTGGCGTCAACACCTCCTGCGATCCGGTCAGCGAAGGTCGCTACGGTACGGATTGTTTTGCCGAGCCTGGCTACATCGACTGGCAGCGGGCGCAGGTAAGCGGCACGGTGCGCCGCTTCTACGAAGAAGTTGTGCCGCTAAAAGAAGGTTTGTGGCTCTCGGCGGCCGTCTGGCCCATTCATCAACTGGACTCAGCCTGGGGCTTCCCCGGCTCACCGCAGCAGGGCAACATTCATTATTACCAGGATTCGAAGGCGTGGCTGGCCAGCGGCACGATCGACAGCATCTCGCCGATGATTTACCCCGGCAGCGTCTACAACGGCTGCGACGAAGACGGCAACTACGAGGAGGACCCCAGCCCATCTTCGAGCGATTACTGGATTCGGTCTCGGTGGCAAACGCTGGTGGAGGATTTTCAGACGGCGGGGAGCGGTCGTTACGTCATCCCCGGTATTGGTGCAGGCTACTGCTCCTTTGCCGAAATCGAAGCGCGGATTGAGATAGCGCGAACAGCCGGCACGGCGGGGCACGCACTCTTTTCCTACAGCGGTCTGCTAGCCAACGGCTACTTTGATGATCTGGCAAATGGACCTTATGCACAAACGGCCGTTGTGCCGAATATTAGTTGGCATCCGTAAAAATGGTTAATTGTTAATGGTAAATGGTTGATGGTAAACTTCCCTATATTTTTTAGGGAAAAGCAGCATGGAAGCAGAAGCAAGACCAGTCAACAGTGCACCAGAAGATTTGTCGGTTGCCATTTTGATTTTGAATTGGAACGGCCGTTCCCTGCTGGAAACTTGCCTGCCTTTACTGTTGAATCAAACCTACAGTAATTATAAGATTATCGTGGTAGACAACGGCTCTACCGATGCGTCCATTTCTTTTGTGGCTGAAAAATTCCCTCAGATACAGGTCATCCAAAACGAAGACAATTTAGGCTTCAGTCGCGGTATGAACGTTGGGCTGCGCCAGATCACGGCAGATGTGACGGTGCTATTGAACAATGACGTGCTGGTGCAGCCAAATTGGCTCAAGGAACTGATACGGCCGTTCACAACCTCATCCGAAATTGGTATTGTGGGCTGCAAGCTGCTGTATCCAGACGGCACCATCCAACATTTAGGGGCTGAACTCAGCTATCCGCTGGCCCACAGCCACCATTTTCACCATAAGGAAGCAGATGTAGCTGATTTACCGGCCATTCAAGATGTACCATACGTCACCGGAGCGGCCATTGCCCTGCATCGTTCCGTTATTGATGAGATCGGGCTGTTGGATGAGTCATTCCATCCATTTTATTATGAGGAAGCTGATTATTGCTACCGGGCCAAAGCAGCAGGCTTTCGGGTGGTGGTTGCCACCCAGGCAGTGGCCATTCACAATGAATCAACTTCGATTAACAAAGTGCAGGATTTGACACTGCAAACACGCCATCGCAACCGATATCGCTTTGTTCTTAAACATTATTCCGTAGAGCAGTTTTTGCAGGAATTTGTGCCGGCGGAATTAGTTTATCTTAACAACCATCCTTTATTTTTGGATATTGATGCGGTTCGATTAGCTTGTTTGACAATGACAATCCTCGCGCCCACTATTTTGCCGGAGGATGTTACAGAAGCGCAGGTAACGGCCGTACAAAATGCGCTTTTACAGCTGCGTAAGACAGCCATCCAGGTAAAAGCCACGATTGAAGCGCCGCCCCCTCCTTTAAAAGAGTTCACCTTCCCCGCCACAGGTTCCCCGGTTGGCGCAATCGCTGCCAAATTTAGACAAGCCTGGGGCAGCGTCGCCGCGAAATGGTTGGTTCGTCGCTTGCTGCAAGAACAAACAGTGCACAATCATTATTTGCAGCGCCAAATTGGCTATCTGGAAACTCGCGGACGCACACAGGCAATGGAAATCGAATATCTGTTGGGCAGGCTCCTGCCTGCTGAAAAATCCTTAAAACAGCTTGAGGCAGACATTCGCCAGCTAAAAGACCTTGTTGCGGAATTATCGGCGGAGCACAAGAAAGCATCGTGAGTTTTTTGCCTATTTTGCTATTATTTTTAATCATTCTCACGTCGGGTTTGGCCAGTTGGCTGGCGTTTGGCGAAAGGTTCAGACTCAAACTATCGGGGCTGGAAACCGTGTTTGTATGGCTTTTGGCGGGAACGGCCGTTGTCAGTTGGCTAAGTTTAACTTTGGCCGAGTTTGCCCTTTTTTCGCTGCCGCTGCTGCTCACGCTGCTGCTTATTCCCAGCGCCCTGATGATTGGCTGGTCCGTGTGGCACGGCCGTTTCACAACCTCCCTCATTAGCTTAAAGTGGCACCGGCGGGACGCCCTGGTGGCCGGGCTGCTGCTGGCTGCGGTTTTGCTTTCAGGACGACCGTCTGAATATATTATTGGTGGGCGCGATCATGGTGTTTATGTCAACACTGGCATTCACATTGCCAAGACAGGTGGCATTCTTGTTAACGATGAGGCCATACAGACCGTTCCCGCCGAACTCAGAGCCACGCTGGTCTGGCCAGAAACGCGCCTGTACCAGGCCGGGTTTCCGGGGCCGTGGAGCGAGGGCCAGCGCATCAGTGGCCTTACCATCCGTGACTTAGATTTAGGCATTTATCTGCCTCATGCTTTCCATTTATTTCCAGCACTTATTGCCGTTTTTTTTGCAGCCGGCGGCACGCAAACTGCCCTGTTTACGACCATGTTTTTAGCCTTGCTGGGCAGCTTGGCCATTTTTGTAACGGTGGCGCGGGTTTGGGGGCACGCAGTGGGGCTAATCACGCTGCTGCTTTTAACCTTTAGCGTGACCCAGGTTTGGTTTACGGGCTACCCCACGGCCGAAATAATGGTGCAGGTCTTCTTTTGGGGCGGGCTGTTTGCCCTTGTTTTGCTGCTGGAAAATGGCGGAAGAGGGACGGCCGTTTTAGCCGGAAGCTGCCTGGGTCTGCTCACTTTAGCCAAGCTAGACACCGTGCTTGTGCCCATATCCGTGGGCCTCATCTTTTTGCTTTTGTGGCTGCGGCGTCAGTTTAAACCAGCCTATTGGTGGGGCATTGGCGTTTACCTTTTATTGAGTCTGCAAGCAATGCTTCACGCTGCTTTCATCGCTACCATATACTTTCTGGATCATGCTGTACGGAATTTACTGCCTGGCTTTCTGGCCAAGCCCTTGGTGGCGGCAGCCGATGGCTATCCGAATCCCGAAGAGTGGATTGGCCGTTTTGCCAACGCAAATTGGCCAATGTTGCTGTTGGCAGGCGTTTTGCTGCTGGGCGGTGTTGGGCTGCTGGCCCGGTTGCGCCCGGCTTTAGAACGGCCGTTCACCAACCTGTTTCAGCGCCCGCGCCGGTGGCGGCAGGCCATTGCGGGGCTGGTCCTGGTTTTGCTGGTGGGAACGGCCGTTTCAGATCAATTCCTCACCGTTCCCGCCCTAAACAAAACGATGCAGGCCATTCAGCTTTCGCGCCTTTACTTGACCCGTGCCGGCTTGTTGATAGGTGTGGCCGGCTGGTTGCTACTTTTTTACCAGACCCAATCAACCGTCGGATTCGTGGCGCTTTTTCTCCTGGTGAGCAATTTTGCGCCGCTCTTCGTTTTGGGCGCGGGAACCTCACCAGACCATTTTTGGGTGATTCGCCGCTTTATTCCCATTGCCTTTCCCGCGTTTCTTTTGGCAATGTCCTGGTTCATCTGGTTTTTGTGGCACTGGCGGTGGGAAAGATGGGTACAGGCAAGGTGGGTGACAAAAGTCACGGCTGCTGCACTTTTGGTCCTCATCCTGGCTGGTTTTGGGCAGCATATTCGTCATATTGCCCGCGTGGTGGAATATGATGGCCTAACGGAACAGCTAGAAGCGTTGGCCACTGAACTGCCGGACGAGGCCGTCTTGCTCATGCAAAGAGAAACACCAGCCCAGCAGCTTAGCTTACCGCTGTGGTTTTTATTCGATAAGACTGTCTTTGCCATACAGGGCGATGTGAAGGATGATACGTTGCTGGAAACGGCCGTTGCCCACTGGCAGCATGAGGGAAAGCCCGTCTACTGGATAGCCACAGCAGACACGCCGCCACCCACCTGGCAAAATTGGCAGCA
Source organism: uncultured Anaerolineaceae bacterium (assembly GCA_937967805.1). Next base: position 35,264 of record CALBTC010000499.1, on the reverse strand, counting down.
AAATTATCAATTTACCTATCTGATTGATGTGCCCCAAATGGAAATGCCTCTCCATCGAATTCCGCACCAGCTTGGACGGTTGCAGCTCCAGCTAGACATCTACACCTTTACCGAACAATAGATAGTTATGGGCATGATTGAAATTAGAGATTCCAATATTAATCAAGAAGAGATTTTGAACCTGATTGCCGCGCAGATAAAAGGAAAAGCAATCCCTGATTTTTCTGTGATGGGTCCAGAAAGTTTGCGCAACGCACAAACAGACAATCTGCAAGAATTAGACGCAAAACCTAACAATCACGAAACATTTATTGATTTAATGTTGCTGCACCAGCTACAAGAGCCGGAGTTCACGTCAGAAGCGCCTCTTATTGGCCCGTGGATTGTGCGACTGCGCCGGCTTTGGAACTGGATGTCTACCAAATGGTATGTACGCCCTATCATCAAACAACAATCCACCATCAACGGGCAAATTGCGCTTTTGCTCATGGAAATGGAAACCACGCTGAAGGAAAATAGGCAAACCATTGCCGATTTAGAAACAAAGGTGAAGCGGCTGGAATCAAGCCTCACCGCCAATCATCTGCACGAACAATAATCTATGCGAATTCATCAACTTGTACCCAGCATGACCTCTGGGGATGCCACTTCAAACCATATTCTGGAAATCAACAAACGCCTGAAAAAATGGGGCTTTGAAACGAATATTTTTGCGCAATACGTCACGCCTGAACTAAAGAAGCACGTACGGCCGTTACCAGAAATTCGGCCGTTTCTCGCCCAAAAAGAAGATATCCTCATCTACCATTACGGCATCTTCCATTACAGCGCCTATCTTTATTTAACCGCTCAATGCCGGCGCGTCTTGATCTATCACAACATTACGCCAGCACACCTGTATGCCAAATGGGACAAATACAATCAGAACAACTGCCGCCTGGGCCGGCTGCTCTTAAAACAGCTAATTCAAACGGACCTGGCCATTGGCGTTTCCAATTTCAATCGTCAGGAGCTGATCGACATTGGGTTTACTGCCGCCAAAACGGCCGTTGTGCCCATCTTTCTACCCGTGGATACCTGGCAATCCTTACCGGCTGATACCACCCTGCAAGCCACCCTGCGCGATCAAAACAAAACCAACTGGCTGTCCGTGGGCCGACTGGCGCCCAACAAAGCGCTCGAAGACATCATTCGCCTTTTTCATGTTTATAAAAATCAAATGAATCCTCAAGCACACCTTTACCTTGTGGGATCACAAAGCATTACGCTGTATGTGGCTGCCTTAAAAGAGCTGGTAGCTGCGCTCGATTTAAGCGCCCATGTTTCCTTTCCCGGACGCGTTTCTGACCAACAGCTAAAAACCTATTACCAAAATTCGCACCTGTTTATCTCGGCCAGCCAGCACGAAGGGTTTTGTGTGCCGTTGATTGAATCGATGTTTTTTGGTCTGCCTATCTTAGCTAGAAAGGCAACGGCCGTTCCCGAAACCTTAGGCCAGGCAGGCATTTTGTTTAACCGGCTAGGCCATTTGGAAGTGGCCCAAATGGCTCATCTCATGTTGACCGACCCCGCTTTAAGGCAGCAAATCATTGCGACCCAACAACAACGTCTGCAAGCGTTTTTGCCAGAGGCCGTGGAAGCCCGCCTGCAAGAAGCACTTAAGAAATTAGACATACCCCAAAATTAGAAAGTACATAAAGCCTATCGTTAGGCCATATGGAATAAGAATTGTTCCTTTAAAATGGCACAAATTTGACTTTGTATCTGTATCTGATTTTAGGAGCTTGTATTTTGAGAATTGAAAAAAGCAGGTTAAGCATTGGCACATTGCTGCTGGCATTCGTAACGCTACTCTATTTACTAAACAAACCAACCCCAACCCCTTCTTTATTGGCTGCCCCCGCTGACACAACCATTGTTCTGGGCGGAAGTCGCATTACCCGGTCATCACCCGTCGCAGCAGATTTGAACGGAAACGGCCGTAAAGAAATCGTCGTGGGCGCTGAAGATGGCGTATTGTATGTAGTTGCCTATAACGGCAGCAGTTGGAATAAAGTTTGGGAAACTCAAACCGCTCAGGCGATCAACGCCGTTTCCGGCAAAGCCTGTGCCAATCAGGCCACCGGCAAAATAGAAGCCGCCCCCGCCATCGGCGACATTGATAATGATGGTGATCTGGAAATTGTGGTGGCCGCCGGCGGCCGTCCTGATGGCAATAATCCCAGTATTAATCGCAATGGCGGTCTAATCGCCTACGAGCTTACTTCTGCCTCAGGTACAAACTGGACTTTTGCTGTTAAACCGGGCTGGCCATTTGTAATGCCAGACGATATGGGCAGCGGTCCTACCGCAGGCGATCCAGACGGCGTTTGTGACGGCATTCGTGCCGAACCAACGTTGGGGGATATTGATGGTGATGGCGATCTGGAAATTATCTCCATGGCCTTCGACCGGCGCATTCGCGCCTTTCATCACAATGGGGCCGTGGTGGCCGGCTGGCCCATTCAGCGTGAAAGCGGTGATATTATTCTGCGCGGTGGCCAATCATCTGCCGCCATTGGCGATATTGATAATGACGGTATCGATGAAATCATCATAGGCACTAACAGCCCGCCTTGGAACGGAGATAACTTTGATGGTCCCTTCCCAGATATCTACAATGTGCCCGATTATTCATTGGCAACCGTTTGGGCCATCAATGGCGACGCCTCTTTTGTGCCGGGATGGCCAGTGATTACCGAACAAAATATTGAATCATCCCCGGCGCTGGGCGATATTGATGGCGACGGCGAACTGGAAGTTGTGGTGGGTACAGGCTTGTTTAATGGCTACGTAAACGGCCGTCAGGTTTATGCCTGGAACGCCGATGGATCGGTCGTGTCCGGCTGGCCACGCCCCACCAGCGACAACATGGCTTCCTCCCCTGCCCTGGCCGATCTGGATGGCAATGGCGTGCAAGATGTGATCATTGGCTGTGGCAAAGACAGCACACCGTATTGCCGAACCCTCTATGCCTGGAGCGGCAACGGCAATAACCTGCCGGGCTTCCCCATGTCTACTCCTTACGTCTTTCCTTTCCCACCTGTTGTGGCCGATATCGATGGCGATGGAAATCTGGAAATCGTACTCACATCCCTGGAAACACATAAGGTCACGGTGATTCAGCACAACGGCAGCAGCGGCAGTGTAGACACCAGCCGGCTAACAAACGGCATCATTCTCAATACCCCCTTAGTTCATGATGTCGATGGGGATGGCGCGCTAGAGACTATTATTCGCAGCGGCACCACTTGGCGACAGGCACCGATTTATATTTCCGAGGAAACCACTAGTAGCAATGCCGACGCAGTCAGCCTACCCTGGCCAATGTTTCAGCGAGACGCCGCCCACACCGCGCTATTTTTACCGCCTAAACTTAGTTTTTCTGGCAGTGAATTACGCATTTATCATCAGGCCGGTACCGGATCAACTGCTATGATCTCTGGCTCGGTACAGAATATTGGCGGTGAACAATTTGATTGGAGCATTAATACGAGCGGTACGGCAGGGGCGGTTACGGCCGATCAAACATCTGGCGCTTCTCTCACGGCCAACGAAAGCGTTTCTATTGAGTTTTCAGTTAATACAACGTCGTATGCCCAAAATCAATGGCATAATTTGGGAAACATCGTTATAACGGCTACAAATAATGGAGACCCGGTAAATGGCAGTCCTAAAACCGTGCCTGTCTGGTTATACGTAGGTGACATTACGCGGGTAAATCTTCCATTGATAACCAGATAACTTTTGCCAAATCAAAAATGTTCAGAGCCAGGTTGCACCGCTATCAGCCTCTGAGCAGGTCAGGTTGTAACAAAATGGATTTAGACAGAAATACAGTTCGTCAGGTATTTGAGCTGGAGAAAACGGCCGTTAACCAAACTGATCTCGCCGCACGCATCTACAACAACTTGAAAATGTATGAACTTAAAGCACCCACACATTGGCCAGCATTTGCGCTTAGCTCAGATGCGTTAAGCCACGACACTTCTTCCATCTCAGACCTGCGTGAAGCGTTGAACAATGCCATCAAAGAATACGACAAAATTTGGCTGGAGCTATCCATCCCAGCATCAGATAAAACATTCGCTGCTCGTATAAGACGTCCCTTTCACCAACTAGTTTTATTTTATGTCAATAAGCTCGGTCAAAAACAAATTAAATTTAATGATCGCCTCCTGCGCATTGTCAATCAACTTATCACGTCTGAGGAGAAAAAGGACGATGAAATCAAGTCGCTGCACAAGCAGCTGGCTGATTTAAAGAGACGCCTTGAAGCATTGGAACAAAAACAACCGTGAGCAACATTCGGGCAATTCACCAGGTAGTCGGTAAAAGCAGCCCTGGCTACTCCGTCTCGGACTATGCGTTGGCCTTACAGGAAGCCTTGCAAAGTTGGGGGTATCAATCCACAATTTTTGCCAGTGAAGTTGATAATAATCTAAGCGGTCGAGTACGGCCGTTACGCAGCTACAAACCGAAATCGAACGATCTACTCATCTTGCATTACGCGCTGGTCAATGAAGTCACAGATTGGGTAAAAAGTCTAGATGTCCCCCTTATCTTTTGCTATCACAACGTCACCCCTCCACACTTTTTCACAGGCGTAGGCGGTACATTACAACAGGCCAGCCAAAGAGGCGAAGCCGAACTAAAACAGTTTCGTGAAAAAACACGTCTGGCCCTGGCTTTTTCACAGTTCAGCGCCCAGGCAGTAAAAACCGCCGGTTTTCAGAATGTCCATGTTTTACCCTTGCTCATTCCCAATACCTTGCAAAGAGCCGTTCCAGACCGCACAATCCGAAAAAGAGCCGGCACAAACTTGCTGTTTGTAGGTAGGATATCGCCAAACAAGCGTTGTGAAGACATTATCAAAATAGTGCATCAATACCGGCAAATAGAACCAGATGTGCATCTTTTTTTGGTAGGTGCTCGACGTTACACACCCGTGTATGCCGATTGGCTGGCCGAATTTGTGGCTCAGTATGCCTTAGAGGATGTTGTCACATTTACCGGACACGTCACGCTGGAAGCCCTGGCCGCTTATTACCAGATTGCCGATGTTTACATAAGCATGAGCGAGCATGAAGGATTTGGCATTCCGCTCATAGAAAGTATGCGCTTTGATCTGCCAATTATTGCTTATGACTGTACGGCCGTTCCCGAAGTGCTAGGCGGTTCCGGCATCCTCATTAAACAAAAGCGTTTTGACGTTATCGCTGAGCTGATTCACCAACTCCAAACAGATGCGACGCTGAAGCAAAAAGTCATTGAGCAACAGCGGCAGCAAGCGCAAAAGTTTGCACCGGCGCTAATTTTAGAGCAAATGCATGCGCTGATCGAGAAAATTGCCAACCCATGAGAGCCGTTGCATTGCTTACAAACCGCCTGGCACCCTACGATGTTTATGAGCGGCATGCTGTGGTTAGCCAGCTGCTGCAAGATGCACTTGGCAGCAACAGCAGCAAAAACGTGCTGGATGTCGGTGGGCGCCAAGACTTGCTGGAACGGTTTCTACGCTATCGTACCATCTCCATCAATCCTGATGGTACCGGGCACATTCTGGGGGATGGCGGCAAACTACCGTTTGCCAAAAACACCTTCGACGCCGTGGTCAACATCGACACGCTGGAGCATTTACCCCGTCCCACACGCCTACCGTTTATTCAGGAATGTCTGCGCGTCAGCCGGGAAACTGTCATTGTGGCCGCCCCTTACGGCAGCAAGGCACATATTCAGCTCGAAGTAAAGCTGAACGAACTGCACTTGCAGGTCTTAGGACGGCCGCATCAATATTTAAATGAGCACGTTGAGTATGGTTTACCCAGCCCAGAACAATTGTCCGGGTTTGCCCAGGCCTTGCAGCCGGCCACAACCCAGCCATATTATGCCGGGGATTTTGCCTGGCAAGGACGCAGTTTTGCCCGAGCGGTGCGGGCACAGCAGCAGCCCCGTCTGCTGGCCCGCTTCACCAATTTGTACAACCGCATTTCGGGCATGGCCCTCTTCCACCCCATTAAGCTGTCAACCTCGCCAACTGCACACACGAATCGTTTTTATTTGGTAATCACAAAGTCAACGTAGCTTTGCCGCAGACCCAGGCATTCATTATACTTTTGTGCCAGACTGTCAGGAACCTGCTTATCCTTCATCGTTTAGTTCCTTTGGTGCCGGGCAATCGTTTCCGCGTAAACCTGCCGCACCTTATCAGCTACCCTGTCCCAAGTATAGTTGGCCAACACTTTTTCCCGGCCGGCCGCGCCCATAGCAACACGCTGTGCCGGCTGCGCCAACAACTGCACCACTTTCTGCGCCATACTTTCTGGTTCACCATAGCGAAACAGCAGACCATCTTTCCCGTCGGCAATCAGCGAAGCCAGAGCGCCCACATCTGTCCCGATGACCGGCTTGCCCGCCGCCCACGCCTCCACAAACACAATGCCAAACGATTCATTGCCGGAAGGATGTACCAGCAGATCGGCCGCTGCCAGTAAGTTTGGCTTGTCGCTCTCAGGAAAGTCGTTGATGATGATAATTTTAGGTTGCTGCTCTGATGGCATTTCAGCGATCATTTTGTCTAACTGGGAAGAGTAGTTGGTTCTGGACCCGGCCATGATCAAATGAGCGTTGGGCTGCTGTGCCCAAATATGTGGCATCGCCTTGATCGCTGTATCCAGCCGCTTCAATTCCGACTGGCGACCTAGAACCAATAATACAGGGTCATCGCCCAAATTGTAACGTTTGCGGATGAGACGGCCGTTCCCCCCCACAATCGCTTCAACATTGACCCCGGCCCCAATCACGTGAATCTTGTCGGCGGCGATCCCCCTGGCTGTTAAGTGATCACGCTCAAAAGTGGTGTGGGCAATGTAGGCATCCGCCTGGGCAATGGCATTGTACATCATCTGGCGATCATACCCCCAGGCGTCGGCCGTGTGAATGGCGCCCAGCAGCACAACCGGAACGCCTGCCCGGCGCGCCCCAGCCACCGCAGCATACATGTGCATAAAGGGGAAAGCGGTGGCAAACACGATTTCCGCCCCGCTGTTGGCAATTGCTTTGGGCAGACCAAACATCAAGGGACCTACCTGAATGGTCCGCGCCCAGTCGTGGTAAGGCAGGCGAAAGCGGTGAAAGCCGTGGGCCAGCAGCATCCGCACCAGACGCAGGCCGCGAAACAGCGGCAGGCGGCGCACGGTGACGCCATTGATCTGCTCACTGCCCACCGGCAGCGGGCCGCCTTCGTTGCGCCAAAAGTAAGCGGGCTTACTGGCCGCGGGCGTAAAAACCGTCACTTCGTCCTGGTAGCGGGCTACGAGCTGCTCAGACAAATTCTTCACCAGCCACTCCGAGCCGCCAACCACGGGATGATACCCTTGCACAACGTGCAAAATTTTCATGCCGCCTCTGCTAAAACAGCCTGATACACCTGGCGATAGGAATCAATCATGGATTCTAAAGAAAAATCGCGCCGGCCGGCGCGCACGGCCGTTTCCACCATCTCCTTATAATTCGCCGCCAGCTCATCCACCGCCTGCCCAATCGCTTCCGGGGTGACGGCTTCCACCACCACACCGCAGCCCGTTTGGGCTACGTAGTCGGCCATCGGGATAGCCCGGCTGACCAGCACCGGCTTGCCCGCCGCCAATGAATCCAGCAGCGAGTGCGGGTACGCTTTAATGATGGCCGCATTTGCCGCCAGATTGATCGTGGCCTGAACTGTGCCCAAAACTTCGTTCACATCTACCAGTTTATCAACCACCTGCACCCGGTCGGCCAGATTGTGTGTCGCAATCCGTTGCTGCATCTCCTCCAGCAGCTCGCCGCGCCAGAGGCAAACCAGTTCGATATCGTCTCGCTGTGCCGCCAGCGTCAGCAGGGCATCGACGCCTTTGCTCTGGAATTGGGCTTTGGTCCACGGGGCAGAAGCCACCAGCAGCCGGAATTTACCATTCAACGGTTGGGGCGTGTGGCTGAAACGGCCGCTTTCAACCCCCGCCCGCACCAGATGCACATTGTTCAAGCCCCAACCGCGCAGCCGCTCAAAGCTGCGTTTGTCCGGCACGGTAACGGCCGTTATTTTTGCCAGGAAGCGCAGATTCGGCCGTTTCTGCCCGATGCCGCTGCTGAGCGAATAGACAACCGGTTTTTGCATAAAGCGCAAAATGGGAAAGGGAAACGGATCGGGATTGTAAACGTGATGCAGGTCAACTTCGGCTTCGCGGCGACGAATCTCTGACCATTTATGAAAGCCAAATAATAGGCGAGGCAAATGAATTGGGGAGGCAATGTTGGGATTCAGATAAATAATTTCCCCACCAAACCGGCGGCGCAAAGCGGCAATCTCCTGCGACAGCGCCTCAGCCCGAGGCATTTTGGGTGGCAAAATAGTGAGGTAATAAAGAATGTTCATCTCGGGTCGTCTACTCCGGCGCAAGCGGCCAGTACACGCTCATTTTGGCCGCCAAAACGGCCGTTCACCCCATCCACCAGCGCCAGCCAGACCGCTTTAGCAGTCACCCGTTGGCCGCCCAGCCACAGCTTGAGCCACAGCGCCACCGTGTATGCCAGCCAAAATGCGTGCAGTTCCAGCCGCCAACGGTAATGCTTGCGCAAAATCAAAAACCGATTACGCACGATGTAATAGACATAAAGCGAATTACGAAGCGAGGCTGACCGGCTCACGGCGTGGCTGGCCTGAGCCCGTCGATCCACGGCGCAGATAAAGCCATGCTGCCGCGCTCGCAAGGACAAATCAGCCATCTCGGTGCTAAAAAAGAAACGCTCATCCAGCAGCCCCACCTGCCGCAGCATGACAGCTCGAATGAGTACGGCCGTTCCCGAAATTGTTTCTACCGTCTGCACCGGGTCATCATTGGCAAAGGTTTGCACCCGTGTCTGCATGTGAAACGCCGGGTTTTTGCCGCCAACAGCAACTTGCCTGTTATTTTCATCTAGAAGTTGGGTCACGATCATGCCAATTTCGGACCGCTCTTGCAGCGTTTGGGCCAGACGGAGGACGGCCGTTTCGCCAATCGCCGCATCGTTGTTCAACAGCAAAATAGGCGCATCCCCCTGCGCCAGGGCAAATGCCATCCCCCGGTTGGAGCCGCCGGAAAACCCCTCGTTACGCTTGTTTTCGATGAGATGGACGCCGGGCAACGCCTGCTGAATTTGGGCCACGTCGTTCCCCTCTGACGCATTATCGACAACGATGAGACACGGCCGTACCCGCTGCCAGGCCAGCATCGGCTGCAAGCAGGCAATCGTATCGGCGGCGGCATTCCAGTTCAGGAGAACAATTGAGACGTTCATGTCTTACAGGAGAGACCCTAAAGGTTTGGCTTAAGAAAACATTGCTGGCTTTAGAACAAACCCTTAGGGTTTGAATCGTTACTTACTTTTTTTGACAGGGGCGGCATCTTAACATACCATCCCCAACCGGACAAAATGATGCGCATTCTTCACCTGGTTCACCAATACCCCCCAGACCACGTGGGCGGCACCGAATTGTATACCGTTTGGCTCACCCGCGCCTTGCAGCAGCAGGGGCACGACGTTGCCGTCTTCCACCGCCGCAGCGCCGAGGGTACGGGCCTCTCCCAGCGTGAGGAAGATGGGATTATGATCTGGTGGGCTTGGAACGGCCGTTTCCAGCCCACCAACCGCCTCCTCTCCACCTTCCACAATGCACCCTTATTTCATGCGTTTAAGGAAGTGGTCACAACCTTCCGGCCAGACATCGTCCACGTTGAACATTTGATGGGTTTGCCCACCCAAATATTAGACCATTTGCACCAGCAGCAGATTCCTTACGTCGTCACGCTGTGGGATTTTTGGTGGGTCTGTGCCAATGCCCAACTGCTCACCAATTACAGCCAGGAAATTTGCGATGGGCCACATTTTCACCTGAACTGCGCCAAATGTGCCCTGGCCCGGGCCGATCAACCCCAGTTTCCGCTGGCCATTCCGCCATTGGCGCTGCCGCTGGCGTGGCGTAACGGCCGTCTGCGCCGCGTTCTGCAGCAAGCCAGCCAGCTCATCGCCCCGGCCGAATTTGTAAAGCAGTGGTATGTGGATCACGGGTTGCCGGCCGAAAAGATTGTGGTGCTGCCGCCCGGACTGGATTATCCCAGCAAGCCAGAAGTTCCACCGCATGATTCGTTTCGGGTGGGATATTTAGGTGGCCTCTCCTGGCAAAAAGGGGTGCATGTGCTGGTGGAAGCCTTTGCCCAACTGCCGCAAACGGCCGAATTATGGATCGCCGGCGACACGGAATTCGATCCTGATTATGTTAAGCAATTGAAAAGAAAGGGTCGCGCCACATTTTTAGGCAAGCTCAACCGGCAGCAGGTGTGGCCGATGTTGGCCCAGCTGGATGTGGTCGTGGTACCCTCGCTGTGGTACGAGACGTTTTGTTTTGTCGTTTCCGAAGCGTTTGCCATGGGCGTGCCCGTTATCACCAACAATTTGGGCGTTTTGGGTGAGCGGGTGGGCCACGGTGTGGATGGGCTGCTGGTTACACCTGGTGACGTAAATCAGCTGGCTCAGGCGCTGCAAACATTGCACGACGATCCGAACTTATTAGTTCAGCTGCAACAAAACATTCCAGCCATTGGTACTGTTGCCGAACATGCGGCCGTTGTCGCCCAGCTTTACTATGATATCCCTCAAATGAAACAACTGTGAAAAAAGAGAAGAAAAAACTCATAAATCTCTGTACCCTCTGTGGCCAATAACAAAATGAGAAAATAGCAAAAGCATCGTAACGACCGTTTGCCGATGGTATACTTTCAGTCGAAAAATTTGAAAAACGCAGGCTTTTTATGTCAACAAAAACAAACACCGTTTCTACAAACGCCACACTCCCAAGATTTGATTCCGATGAACTGCAAACCTTGCCGGGAAAAATCCGGGAGCTTTTTGAGTTCCGCTATTTGCTGAAAAACCTCATCATACGTGACTTAAAAGTACGCTACAAAAATTCGATTTTAGGCGTCGTTTGGAGCTTATTGCATCCCCTGCTCATGATGATGGTTTATACGATCCTTTTTACCATCCTCATTCCCAATGAAGGAGTAGACAAATATCCGGTTTTTATCATGGTGGCCCTTATTCCGTGGCAATTTCACACCGGCACGCTCAACAACAGCGTCCAATCGATTACGGGCAACGCGCCCATCATTAAAAAGGTGTACTTTCCCCGCATCTTGCTACCCACAGCCACCATGCTCTCTAATTTTGTAAATTTTCTACTGGCCTCGGTTGTGCTGCTGGTGATGCTTTACGCGTTTGGTGTGGGCCTGACCATTCACGCTTTGTGGGTGCCCCTCATTTTGCTGACACAAATGGTGTTTTTGCTGGGGCTGGCGCTCATTGTGGCCACGCTGCAAACCTTTTACCGGGACACGGCCATGATCTTGGAGGTTGGTTTGCTGGCCTGGTTTTTCCTAACGCCCGTTTTTTATCCGTTTGAGGAATTTGGCAACCATGCTGAACTGTTAGGAATTGCCTTTAATCCAGCCCGGTTGATGCGCTGGATCAACCCTATGGCTTCTATTGTGGATGGGTATCGCACCGTTTTGTGGGGGAACATTGGGGGTAATGGCCCAGCGTCGATGGACCCATTGGCATTGCTGCGTACGTTTGTAACGGCCGTTCTCATTTTCATTATCGGCTACACGGTTTTTAGCCGCTCAGAGCACCTGTTTGGCGAAAAACTGTAAGCTGTCTCCGGCCAAACTGACGAGATCGCTACCAAAGCCGTACGACAAAACTGTACGGTTTCATAGGGTTGATCGTCCATGTTATAATGCGCCCCGGTATGCAGGGAATCATCGTTATTAATGGTGAATCGTGAATTGTGAACACTTAATTGTGAATGAAACTGGCAGGCAGGATCATTCACAATTCACAATTCGTTATTCACAATTCACAATTCTTTTTTATGGATATGTTTGTAAAGCCAAAACCATCGCTGACGCACCCACAATTCGGGGGCCTGGTATTATTTCTCGTTGTATTTTTCCTGGTTAGCTGCTCCAGTGCAGCGGCTGAACCACTGCCTACACTGGCTCCAACGACAGCCGTTGAGGTGGCCGCCAATGACGCCACGCCAACCTCGCTGCCCAGCACCAACACTCCGGAACCAGCGGCAACACCGACACCCGCCGAATCTGCCACGCCTGGGCCCAGCCCGACGCAGAGAGATACGGCAACATTTACGCCATCTCCCACCAAAACGCTGGTGCCCACCTCTACGCCCACCAGCCTGCCGCAGCAAGAACCGGTGCTTACCGTCACCGCGCCAGAAGAGCTGCGTGAGGGAGTGCCCACGCCGTCGACGGCCGTTCCCACCGCCGTGCCCACCTTTGAAGTGCCGGACGCCACCACCAACATCCTGCTCATTGGCAGCGACACTGAAATAGGCTCCGACGATACCCGCACCGACACGATGATCATCGTCTCCATCAACGAAGACGGCCCCACCGCCTCCATGATTTCGCTGCCGCGTGACCTGTTTGTGTACGTGCCCGGCAAGATTATGAACCGGCTCAATACGGCCGTTTCCCTCGGCGGCGTCGATCTGCTCAAGCAAACGATCCTGTACAATTTTGGCATTCCCATCCATTATTATGCCAGGGTGGATTTTGAGGGGTTCAAGACGGCCGTAGACGCCATCGGCGGCGTGGACCTGGCCGTAAGCTGCCGCCTGCAAGATTGGCGGCTCATCTCGCCCGAACTAGACCCCCAGGATGAAGACAATTGGGAACAATTTGCCCTGGAACCCGGCGTCCACCATTTGGACGGCGACACGGCGCTCTGGTTTGCTCGCTCGCGCCTCTCCACCAATGATTTTGACCGCGGCCGTCGCCAGCAGCAGCTGCTGCGCGCCTTGCTCAATCAAGGTGTCGATTTAAATTTGATTTCCGAATTCCCGGCACTTTGGAATGCATATAAAGATAATGTAGAAACCGATATGGACATCGGCCGGATGCTGCAATTAGCCACCTTGGCCCCGGCTATTCGCGAAAATGGGGTGCAAAATCTGTACCTGGTACGGGGCATCATCCCCTGGGAAACGCCCAGCGGTGCCCAGGTGCAGCTGCCCATTTGGGAAGGGGAAAACAACCTGGAAGAAACGTTTAGCCGTCTGTTCGTTACACCGGCTATCAAACGGGCCGGCCGGCGGCCAATCACGGTAGAAGTCATCAACGCCAGCGGCAACCCAGACATGGCTCTGTTGGCCGCCGATAATCTGGCCTGGTACGGCTTCGTGCCCACCATTACAGAAACGCTCCCGGAAACCCAGCCCAACACGGAGCTTTTGTATTATCGACCCAACTTTAGAGAATCGTACGATTGGCTGATCAGCTGGATTTTTGACATGTACCGCAGCGAGATTCAGCTGGCCGAAGATGACACCGTTGAATATGAGTATCAGGTCATTTTGGGTGAAGATTACGATCCTTGCCTGAACCAACTGTATCAGCCGCAGGAATTCCTCCCCCAAGAGGAGCAGCCTTAAATGTTTATAGACTCTAAGGGTTCGCCCTTGAGCAATCTAACTCAAACGGTACCAAACCCTTAGGGTCTTCCCTGAAGACAATTTTTTAATTGCACATCTGGCTGCATGGAGGATAATTCGTTCATGCACAACTCGAAACCCCTTTGCGCCAACAGTGGTTAAGTTTGTCCATGCGCCTGTCATGTGTCGTTCTTTTCACTTGTCGCAGGGTCCCATAAGATTTGTCGGCACACCACTGCACATCACTAAGGAATGGGCAAATGACCACCACAACTGCCAACTTACCTCTCCACCAGCTTAGCGAAAAAGAATACAAACGGCGTATTCGGGCCTGGGCACTGTATGACTGGGCCAATTCCGCCTTTGCCACGACGATTCTGGCGGCCGTCTTGCCCGCCTACTACAGCAGCGTGGCCGGTGCAACTTTACCCAGCGCCGCCACCGCCACCCAATATTGGAGCATTACCCTCTCCATCTCTGTCTTCATCGTGGCCATTCTCTCCCCCATCCTGGGCACCGTTTCAGACATCATGCGCGGCAAGAAGAAGTTTTTATCGATTTTTGTGGGTATCGGCGTGGTGGGGACCGGTTTGCTGGTGCTGGTGGACACGGGCGACTGGCTCATGGCCTCCATCTTTTTCATCATTGGCCGCGTCGGTTTTGGCGCGGCCAACGTTTTTTATGATGCCCTGCTGCCCCACGTAGCCAAAGAGGAGGACCAGGATCGGGTCTCGACCTATGGCTATGCATTGGGTTACCTGGGTGGCGGCATTTTGCTGGCCATCAACGTGGTGATGATCTTCCAGATGCCGGAAAATTGGGGCGTGCGCTGGTCGCTGTTCAGCGTGGCCATATGGTGGCTTCTGTTTTCAATTCCTATTTTTCGCCAGGTGCCGGAGCCGTTAGGCAGCGGCAAAAAGTTCGGCGCCGGTAAAAGCATCGTGCGCAGCAGCTTCGGCCAGATTATGAATACGCTGCGGGAAATCAGGCAATATCGCGAGCTGTTTAAATATTTGATCGCTTTTCTTATTTACAATGATGGCATCGGCATCATTATTTCGATAGCGGTTATTTATGGCGCAGAGCTGGGCTTCGGCACCACCGAGCTGGTACTGGCCATTTTGCTGGTTCAGTTTGTGGGCATTCCCTACAGCCTGGTTTTTGGTAACCTGCCGGCCACAAGTAACCGGCGGCAGACCATTTACGTTGCTTTTGTGATTTTTAACATTTTAGCCCTGCCGCTGGTGGGAATCGGCAGCAAATATATTTTGCCCCGCTCCCTCACCGGCACACCGTCGCCTGATTTTGCCGACACGGCAACGGCCGTTGGCCAGGGCATCCACACCGTTGACGAAGCCGCATTTTCGCTGGAAGGCAGCTGGACCACCACCACCGTTTCCGGCGCAGCGCGCGGCGAGACGTGCGCCTGGTACGCCTTCTGGTGTGATGAGACCGATTTTGCCGTGACTTATGCCAGCACCGATGATGTAAACGGCCGTCTCAATCTCCCCTTCAATGGACAGGCCGTAGAAATCACCCACAGCATGGGGCCAGATCACGGCATCTGGGCCGTGGAGATGGACGGCGAACCGCTGCTGGGTGAAGACGGCACCCCGGTTCTCATCAACGCCTACCAGCCCACCGTGCGCTACGACGTCACCCAGGAATTCTTGGCGGAAGAAGAGGGCGAGCATGTACTGTCGCTCGTTAACACCGGGCAGCAGCCGGCGGGCAGCAGCGGCACCGTGATGTCCGTGGCCCAGGTCGAGGTGCTGCCTCCCCTGCGCGCCAGCAATCTGCCCAGCATCATCGGGATGCTGCTGGGCTTGCAGGCTGTGGCCATCCTGTTTGCCTTTTTAACCGGCCCACGCCTGTTTCAAGGGATCGCCGACTGGCTCAACACCAAGCGCAGCATCATTTTGGCGCTCTGCGCCTACGCCATCATTTCTATTTGGGGTTATTTCCTCAATTCGGTGGTGGAGTTCTGGTTCCTGGCCTGGATGGTGGCCATTGTGCAAGGCGGCAGCCAGGCGTTAAGCCGCAGCCTGTACGCTACCATGACGCCCAACATGATGAGCGGCGAATTCTTCGGCTTTTTCAGCATCATGTCCAAATTTGCCTCATTCCTCAGCCCGCTTGTCTTCGTGCTGTCGGTGGCCCTGTTCAACAGCAGCCGCCCCGGCGTGGCCAGCCTGTTCTTCTTCTTTGCCATCGGTATTTTCTTACTCACACGGGTAGACGTGGCCGCCGGCAAAGCCCTGGCAGACCAGAAGGATGCGGAGATTTTGGCAGCCGGGGCGCAGTAATGTCACGAAGTGACCGCTTCGCGAACAGTTAGTCGGTAATCGGTAAACAGTGAGTCGGTCAAACTCACCGATTACCGACCACCTACCACTTTTGGCCTCGTTCCCGTTTGCGTTCGCCGCGCTTTTTCTTTTCAGCCAGCCGTCTCTCCTGGGCGGCGGCTGACGGTTTGGTACGGCGGCGCTTTTTTTTCTTTTTGAGGGCTTCGCTGAGGAGTTTTTGGAAGAGGGAGACGGCCGTTTCCCGATTCCGGTGCTGGCTACGTGACGACTGCACCTGAAGCTGCAACACCCCCTCCTTGTCGATACGATTGGCCAGCTTTTTCAGCAGCCGCTCGCGTATCTCATCCGGCAGGCTGGGCGAATTGGCCACGTCAAACAGCAGCGTCACTTTGGTGGCGCTTTTGTTCACATGCTGCCCGCCCGGTCCGCTGCTGGTGGAAAAGCGAAAGCTTAATTCTGTCAGGGGAATATTTAATTCTGCACTAATCGGTACCACGCCTTCATCGTTCATTTTTCTTAGCCGTTTGCAGACCGCCGCTATAATTTCCACATTATTAACAATATCGAAAACAAGGCTTGATCCACAGATTAACGCAGATTTTTTGCCTTTAATCTGCGAGCGCAATTTGCGCCAAACTGCGAAATCTGCGGATGATTTTTTGCCTACACTACAGCAAATAATGAACCAATTTCGAACGCCTGGCAAGGTTAACGAGCCGTTTGGGGGACATTTTCTGTGCCGTGCAGCTGGAGCCATCTTAGAATATCGCGGCGACGCAGCAAACCGGCTAAACGGCCGTCGGCCAAAACCGGCAGTTGGCGCACGTCGCGCTGCTGCAAGGTGCGCAGCGCGTCATCGGCATCTTCGGGCGGCGACAGGGTAGATAACTGTTCGGCCGGTGTCATCACGTCGCGCACCAACGTGGACTGCCAGTTGTCACGGCCCACTTTGCGCACATCTTCCAGCGTGATCAGGCCGAGCAAACGGCCGTCTTCCACCACCGGAAAAGCATGTTCGTCGGTGTTCATCAAATGGTCGTGTACCAGCGTGGCGATGCTTAAATCTGGAGCAACCGTCGGCGGATCGCGCCGCATCAGTTCAGAAACGGGCACGCCACCCAAAATATCCTGAACCACCACCTGCCGGTAGCTTTGCACTGCGGCCGTACTCAAGAACCAGCCGATCAACACCAGCCACAAGCCGCTCAGTCCCGTGCCAAAAAACGGCAGCTGCAGGCCAAACACCATGCCGATACCGGCAAAGATCATCAGCCAGGCGACGCCCTGCCCCACAACAGAAGCCCAGCGGGTAGCTTGCCGCAGATTATCGGTAACGGCCCACAATGTTGAACGCAGCAAACGGCCGCCATCCAGCGGAAAGCCGGGAATCAGGTTAAAGACGCCTAAAATCAGGTTGATGGGCCCTAACCAGAGCAAGAGCGTCGTAAGCGGAGAAAGTTCCGCCGCCATTGCCGTGGGCTGGCTAAATAAAGATTGGTCCACCGGTGCCGCCAACAAGTTACCACCCACCGTCACCAGCAAACCGATAACAATACTGGTGACCGGTCCTACAATCGTAATGAGAAACTCGGCCCGGGGGGAAGGCGGTTCACGCTGAATATTGGAAACACCACCAAAAAGAAAGAGGGTAATGCTGCGCACCGGCACATCCTGTGCCTGGGCCATCAGCGCATGGGCCAGCTCGTGGGCCACCACCGACAGAAAAAAGAGCAGCGCCGCCACCAGCGCCAGCCCCCAGCGAAGTGTGGCCGTCCAGTCAGGATGAATATCGCCAAAAACCGCACTCAAGTTCCAAACGACCAAAATAAAGATGAGCAGCCAGCTCCAATCAATCTCAATACGGATGCCAAAAAGTCGGCCAATGGTAAGTCCTCTGCCAAGCATTGTTTTCCCCTTATTACTTAATCAAATGACACTTCTTCACTCTACTTCACAGGCTACAAGGAAGTTCGATTTTGTTCATCTACCATTACACATTGTGGGGGCACAAACGGGGATATAACCTCCCTTATCAAGCAGTGTTGTCTCTTCCACCGGATTCAGCCGGATTCAGCGGTCTTTTGTGTGGGAGGAGTGACGGCCGTTTTCGTTGACAAGGTGCAGGGTGAGGGGGTGCCAAGGGGAACGGCATTGATTCGCAAGCCTTTGTGTTGCTGACAGTAGTTGAGGCTCTCGGTGAAGATCAGGCAGGGTTCGGCCGAGACAAAAACTGGCAACCAGTAGACTACGGTGAAGATGCGGTAATAAAGGGCTGCCCCCTCCTGGATTTTGGCAGTTTCCATACGGCCGATTTGTACCCAAAGGATCGGCAAGTGGCACGGTTGAGTACACCTGCGCAGAGAGCAGCCCAGCCCTTCAGAGCTGAGAGACGGCCACAGCCAGACAAGATTTTATGTTGGCCGAAGACCTCTCCATAGCAGGGGTTCAGAACTACTGCCTCTTGTTCCGTCCAAAGCTTATAGATACTAAATGTCATTCGGCCGTTTTTTCGGACAAAATTCGCAAAATTGATCTAAACCCACCTTTTCCTCCCCTTCGTCGGCATCGCGTCAGGCAAGCAATGACCCCGCGTCAGGCAAGCCCCACCCCTGAACGGCTATCCTGTAAACAATACCCGTGAACGGTAATCGGTATACGGTTATCGGTAAACAGATTACCGCTTACGGGTTACGGATTACCGATTACGGATGACAACAACAGGGGGTACACATATGAACCAGCGCCTGCGCTTTTTATTCTTTTTCCTGTCCATTTTGCTCATTTTGGCCGCGTGCCAGGGCGACCGACCAACAACCGTTACACCCACGGCCGTTCCCAACCGCACCGAATCAATCGACGAACCAGACGAACCCGCCAGCGAACCTGCCGAACTGCCCGACTTCCTCGCCTGGGAACCGCTCGGCGACTTTGCCCTGGACGACTTCCCGCCCGACGCGCCGCTGGTGATTCAGTTCAACCAGCCGATGAAAACCACCGCCCCCCAACCGCTCCTCTTCTCTCCACCCGTGCGCGGTACATTTGAATGGAGCGACAACAACACCGTCCTCACCTTCACCCCCGACGAAGGCTTTAGCACCAATCGCAGCTACTGGGTGAATTTGCACGCCGCCGTCAAAAGCAGCAGCGGCCTGGAATTTGCCGCCGTGCAGCGCTGGCAAATCAGAACCCAGAACACGCCACTCGTCAGCCGGCGCAGCCCCAGCGGCATCACCGTCTCCGAACGGCAGCCCAGCTTTGCCCTCACCTTCAACCGCCCGATGATGCGCGACACGGTAGAAGCGGCCATCACCATCACGCCGGCGCTGGATTACCGTCTGGATTGGGACGGCAACACGCTCAACCTTATCGTCGAGGAACAGCTTGCCTTTGGCACCGAGTACATGTTTAGCGTGGGCAAAACGGCCGTTGACCAAGACAACCGTCACTTAGCCAAACCATACACCTGGACCATCCAACTGGCCGAGCCCCTTGCCGGCGTCACCTGGCCCACCGCCAGCAACCACCTAGCCCCCATCGTGCTCCAGTTCAACTACGCCATGGATATCGACCAGCTAAGCGAGGTCATGGAAATCAAACCGGCCATCAGCGGCAAGCTCAGCTGGAGCAACGATTACAAACGGATCGAGCTGGACCCGGAAAGCCAGCTGCCCGCCGACACCACCTACACCATCAGCTTCACCGGGCCGCTGCGCGATGCCGGCGGCGACGATTTGCCCCAGCCGGAAGCGGTAACTTTCACCACGCCGCCCGTCATCCTCTCCGCCACGCCCAAAGGGGACAACAATCATCCCGCCGACACGATCAAGATTCGCTTCGACCGGCCGATGGACGCCGCCAGCACCGAAGCCGCCTTCCAGATTGAACCAATCACCCCCGGCAGCTTCCGCTGGGAAGAAACAATCCTCATCTTCACGCCGGAGGATGGCTACCTGGCGGAAAACAGCGACTTTACCGTCACCATCGCTACCAGTGCCCGCAGCGCCGGCGGCGAACAGGTGCTCACTGACACTTACACCTGGACTTTTAGCACCAAAGCGCTGGAAGATGTGGCTAACTTTGGCTACGGCCCCAATGCGCAGGTGCTGGATAGCAACGGCCGTCGCGCCGTGCAGTTCCAGGCGTTCCGCCGCGATTCGCTTCAGTTCAACTTTGAGCTGTACCGGCTCACCATGAACCAGTTCCTCGACCGCTACAATTCCGGTTTTCACGGCTGGGTGTGGCTGGAGGAAGAGGATACAGCCATTGATGTTACGGATACCGAGCTGGTGGCCGAATGGCAAATGACCAGCGCCAGCCCGCTGCAAGAATGGGCCAACGTGCAGGAAGCGATCATCCCCGCTGACGTGCCGCCCGGCCTCTATATCCTCAACCTGATCGCCGGCAGCGTCAACGACCAGCTCATCCTGGTCATTAGCGAGAACACGGTTGCCGTGAAACAGGCCGATGAGCAGCTGCTGGTTTGGGTGACGGACATCAACGGTGCCTCTCTGCCCAATGCGGCCGTTACCATTTATGCCCGCAACGGCAGCATCATCACCAGCGGCCAGGCCGACAGCGAAGGCATGTTTGAAACCACTCTGCCCACTTTTGAGGAAGGTGGTCCGCCTACCACCGAACCGCTCATCGTGGCCGCCCAGGTTGGCAACGACGTCACGCTCACCGGACTTTCCGGCGAATGGCAAAGCAGCGGCGGTTACTACAATTGGCAATCAAGGAATCCGGCCGGAGCCCAATCGGCTGCCTTTGTCTACACCGAACGGCCGATTTACAAGCCGGGCCAGATCGTCTACTTCAAAGCCATTGTGCGCTTGGACGACGATGCGCTGCTCTCTGTGCCGCCGGCGGGAACGGCCGTCACCATCCGCATTCGTGACGCCCGCAACAACGTGGTGCAAACCCAGGAGCTAACGACCAACAGCTTCGGCACGGTCCACGGCAGCTTCCAGATTGCTGAAGGAGCATCCCTGGGCGTCTACACTGTTGAAGCCACTTTCAACGGCACGGCCCATCCGCAAATCTTCAAGGTGGAAGATTACCGCAAGCCCGACTATGAAGTTACCGTCAGCACGGACGCCGCCGCCTACGTGCGTGGCGACACGGCCGAAAT
The DNA here is from genome assembly GCA_937967805.1 of uncultured Anaerolineaceae bacterium. The sequence continues at coordinate 14,263 of CALBTC010000499.1, read as the reverse complement.
CACCATCGACACCGCCTACTTCTTTGGCGAACCGGTGGCCAACGCCGAGGTCACCCTGCGCCGCTTCCAGGTACAGCCGGATTGGTACACCGTCGGTCTCTACACCTGGTACCAACTGTACGGCGTCAACGATTTACGCGGCACCACAGATGCCAACGGCCGGCTCACCCTCGACGTGCGTTTAAGCGGCGACGGCCTTTACTTTGAACAACGCGACTGGAACAGCAGCCTGGGCCAGGTTCAATGGGGGCTGGAAGCCACCGTCGACGACGGCAGCCGCCAGACCGTCAGCGGCCACGCCGTCATTACCATCTACGACGCCGTCGAATATCTCAGGGTGGAAACAGACGGCTACGTGCAGGAGCCGGGCACACCCTTCCGCATCAGTGCCAGCGTGCAAACAATGTTTGATGAACCGGTCGCCAATCGCCCACTGGAACTCAGCCTGCGCCGCTGGAACCGCATAAGCTACGAATATGACACGATCGTCCAGTCGGCCGAAATGACCACCGGAGAAAACGGCCGTGCCTCCCTCAACTTTACCATCGAAGAACCGGGCTACTACCAGATTCGCGTCACCGGGCAGGATCGCCAGGGGAACCGGATGTCCTACACCAGCTGGGTCTACGCCTTCAGCGACTTTTACAGCGGGTGGTACGGCAGCGACAGCGGCGACCTGCATCTGGTTGCCGGTAAAGAAGAATACCGTCCCGGCGAAGTGGCCCACATCCTGGTGGAATCCAGCTTCAGCGGCCCGGCGCTGCTCACCGTCGAGCGCGGCAGCATCCGCCGCCAGGAATTGGTGGAGCTGACGGCACCAATCACCAGAGTGCCGGTCACCATTGAGGAAGGGGATGTGCCTAATGTGTACGTGGCTATCAACGCATGGAAGGAACAGGACACCACCCTGACGGAACACACGGGCAGCAGCCTGCCGGACAGCAGGCTCATCTCTAGTTATGTCAAATTATCGGTGCCGGCCTTCACCAAGCGGCTGAACGTGGCCATTACGACGGACAAAGAAGTATACGCCCCCGGCGAAGAAGCCACCTTCACCGTACGCGTCACCAACTATCGCGGCGAGCCGGTCTCTGCCGAAGTATCGCTGGCGCTGGTGGATGAAGCGATCTATGCCCTCAGCCCAGAGCTGAACGGCCTGATGTACGACGCCTTTTATTATGAACGAGGCAGCACGGTGACCACCTACAACGCCATGCACCCCACGCGTTACCTGTATGAAGGCGGCATGGGCGGCGGTGGGGGTGATGGCGGCGTCAATGGTGGCCCGCGCATCGATTTCCCGGATACGGCCGTCTGGCAGCCCGTCCTCCACACCGACTTCAACGGCGAAGTGTCTATCACCACCAACCTGCCGGACAGCCTCACCAGTTGGCGGGCCACGGCCAAAGCCACCACTGCCGACACGCAGGTGGGGGAAGCCACGGCTAACGTTATTACCAAGCAGGATGTGATCATACGGCCGCTCCTGCCACGTATCCTCACCGCCGGCGACACAATGGCCTTGTCGGCCATCGTGCACAACTATAGCGATACAGCCCTGGAACTTGTTGTTGAGTTAGACACTGGCGATGCGGAATTGGAGGTTGGCGGCGAAGCGGCGCAAACTATTACCTTGCAGCCGGGGCAGCAGCGCATTGTTGGCTGGCCGGTTGAGGCGGTTGAGGCGGGTGAAGTGGACGTGTTGATGACGGCCGTTCCCACCTCTGGTTCCGGCCCACAAGACGCCATCCAACTGCCCCTCACCATCCAACCGCTGGCCATTCCCGACGTCACCACCGAAGTCGGCCAGTTCACCGGCCGCTTTGAAACCAGCGTCACGGTGCCCAACGACGCGCTGCCCATGAGCCAGGTTGAGCTTCAGCTCAGCCGCTCCATCGCCGGCAGCATGTTGGAAGGACTACAATACCTCACCGGCTACCCCTACGGCTGCGTCGAGCAAACGATGAGCAAGGCGCTGCCCAACGCCGTCGTGGGGCGCGCCCTGAACCAGCTGGGCGTCACCAATCCCACCCTGCAAGCCGAGCTGCCGGGGCAGATCAACGCCAGCATTCAGCGGCTGTACGGCTTCCAGCACGTTGACGGCGGCTGGGGCTGGTGGTATGACGACAACAGCCACGACTACCAGACCGCCTGGATCATCTTTGGCCTGGCCCAGGTAGCCGAGGGCGGCTACGAAATTGAACCGGTCGTCATTGAACGCGGTGTAGACTGGCTCAACCAGAACTGGCAGCGCATGGATGCACGCACCAAAGCGTTTGCTCTGTACGCCATCGCTCTGGCCGGACAGCCCAACGCGGAAGCCACGCTGGCCCTGGCCGAGGACCACACCAATCTACGCGGCGATGAGTTTAGCCTGGCCGCCCTGGCGCTGACGCTGCACGAAATGGGTGAAAACGGGCTGGCGGCCGAGGTTTTGGCAGAACTGGAGGAAACGGCCGTTTCCCGCGATGGCTCCGTCTACTGGGAAGGCGCTTCTGAGGATGGCTACTACGACAACAAAGTGATGGCCTCCAACGTGCGCACCACCGCCATCGCCCTCAGTGCCTACAGCCGGATTGAGCCGCGCAGCGAGCTCATCCCCGGCATGGTAAGCTGGCTGATGGCCCAGCGGCGCAGCCAGGGCTGGGGCAGCACCAACGAAACCTCGTTTGCCATCCTGGGCCTGACCGATCACCTGCTGGCCACCAGCTACAATGAAGCTGCGGCCAACACCAGCTACACGGTGCAGGTCAACGGCCAGACCGTGGCCAGCGGCACGTTGGGACGCGGCGAACCGGCCGTCTCCCTGACGATTCCGCTAGAACAACTGCAAACGGGTGAGAACGAGATTGTGCTGACCCAAAGCGGCAGCGGGCGGCTTTACTTTGTGCTGAACGGCCGTATGTTCCTGCCCCACGAAGAAATTGAAGCCGCCGGGTCCGTCACCGTCACCCGCCGCTACCTGGATGGCGAAACGGGCAAGCCGCTGACAGCCATCGAGCCGGGTCAACTGGTGCAAATCCGCCTCACGGTTGATTTGCCGGACCAGGGCAGCTACATCATCATCGAAGACCGCCTGCCCGGCGGCCTGGAAGCACTCAACGAAGGGCTGGCCACCACCAGCCACATCGCCGACGCCTACAACGGACCAACCTACCGCTGGCAGCAGCTGGGCTACAACTACAAAGAGGTGTTTGGCGACCACGTCAGCTTCTTCATCACCGAGATGGACCCGCGCCCGCTGACAATTAGCTATTATGCCCGGGCCACGCAGGCCGGCAGCTTCACCGCCATGCCCACTGAGGTGTACGCCATGTACGATGCGGCCGTGTGGGGCCGGTCCGCCAGCGACCAGATTGTGATTGAATCGCCGGAGTAAAGGTAGGGTAGGGGCGACCCGACGGATCGCCCCTACAAAATATATGATGGATTTGATGATGAAACATTTGGCATTGATCATTTTTCTTTGGTTTTTGGCCGCCTGCACGCCGGATGCCATTGTGCCCACGCCGGAGGTTGCGGGTCGGCCTACCGCAATTGCGACGGCCGTCGCCGCCGCAACGGAGACGAAAACGGCCGTTCCCCCCACACCGTTCCCTTTGCCGACGCCCACAGTGGTGCCGGCAACGGCCACCGCCGAGCCTGCCGTCTTCACCCCACGCTTTAACCGGTTCTTACCGTTTGCCGCGATCGAAGGCGGCAGCAACAGCCTGACCGGGCTGGTGCGCAATGACGATGGCTGGCAAATGACGTCCACACCTTACCCGCCTGACCTCTATTCAGAAGCGCTGGAATTTGCCCCCGCCATCATCTCCGTTGATTCCGATTACGCGCTGGCCACCGACCGCGTTCTGGCCTGGACCCATGAAGGAGGCGCCGGGCCGGGCAACATCTCTGTCGGCAAGCTGTTCCTGGTCGATGTGGCCACGGGTGACCTAACGGTCATTATTTCAGAGAATGTGGTGTCGGCCGGTTGGGCACCCAACGGGCTGGACTTTGCCTACATTTTGGCCACCGATGAAACCTATGAACTCCGCTGGCGCGCTGCCACCGGGGAGGACCGGCTGCTGGCGGTGGATGTGCCCCATTCCTTAAGGGTGTCGCCGGACGGCCGTTTCGTCGCCTTCACCCGCGAATCACACTACGGCGTGGACGGCACCCCGCCCGGTCTGTACGTCGTGGAAATCGAAACGGGCAGCCAGACACAAATCTCGCCACTGGATCGGGCCGGATACGGCGGCTCTGGCTTGTTCTGGAAGCCGCACTGGACGCCGGACAGCAGCCAGCTATTCCTATACGCCACCGCCGATGACGATCGTGCGCCAGAACCGCACCCGGCCGGTTACGTCTGGGCCGCTGTAGACGGCCGCTTCGCCCACTTTCTGCCCGAATCGACTTTTCTAGACCATTTTGCAGATGAACCCTTGCGCGATCCGGAAAATTACCGCTGCCTGGGCGCGCCCCCCCTGCTTGCGGCAAACATCATGGTGCTGGGCGTGGGCGAATGTCAGCTTTTCTCCAACATCCCGGAATCTTCTCAGCCGGCCGTGTTCACCCTGGATCCGCAAACGGGCAAAGCAGCGCTGGCAAACATGCCGCCCGTTTCCGAGACGGCCCAACTGCTCACCTGGGACGTGCCTGGCGCCTCTATACTGCTGTATGACGGTGAAGAAGTTTTGAGTGTGATGGTGAAGTAGACAAAACGGCCGTGACTCACGCCGGCAAAATCTTCCAATCAGTTCATACCGGAAAAACAATCTTCGCACCGTTCATTCTAATTGAGGAACGGTGCGATCTTTTTAATGGAATATTGGCAATCAGCCATTTCCCTCGCTCAGGGCCGCACCAACCTGTATTGTGATGGGTCTATCTACTTTATTGTTTGGAGGTATAGCCATGAGTGAAAGTATTGTTAGTGAAGCGGCGGACCAAAAAACGGCCGTCATCAACCCCTACGCGCTGGCCGAACTGACGGTTGGTCGTCGTATCAACTGGAAGGAAGTGCCCAACGCGCCCCGTCTGCTGGAAGATATCCTGCAGACGCCCTATGAAGAACTGTTTGACCCCGTTTATGAAGGTCCACTTTACATGGGTCTGCGCCTCAATGAAAAGCTACAAATTGAGCCCGTTCGCTCGCCGCTCCTGGATGTCGAAATCAAAGTAGATGTGAGCGATCTGGAAGTCTCTGTCGATACCCAGCAGATTCAAAAACTGGCCGATCTCGGGCCGCGCTTTGCGGTTGATGACGTCGGCACCATTCCCGTTGTCCGGGCAGAAATTGCCAATCTGAACTATCTTCATCTTGTCTTGCGCCTGCCAGACAAAGAGCGCTGGCAGCGGCTAGCGCAAGTATTTACCAAGGATATCGTTCTGACCGTAGCGCCAGATCCAAAAGAGAGGGGCAAGACAAAAGATTGGACACCCCCTAACGGCACATGGAGTGATGCAGGGCAGTTTTTCAATGAAGCCGCTGAATTCTTCGATCCGATCCAGGGTGCTGTGGCCAACTGTTACTACATTGCCGCCTTAGCCGCCGTTGCCTGGGCAATGCCCAAGCATATCAAACATATGACGCGTGCCACCGGCCAGGGGCAGCAGCAATTTACCAACGCGGTTCGCTTTTTCAAACCAGACAGCAATGGCCAGCTTGATAAGGAAATTGAAGTCACCGATAGAGTACCTTTGGACGCAGCCGGAAACTTTATCTACGCACGCTCCAGTGAAGCAGGTGAAATCTGGCCGGCCGTTTATGAAAAAGCGTATGCCAAACTAACCACCGGAACAAGCGGCGATCAGCCGGACATCACCGCCACAGCCTGGGGTGACTGTGTGTGGGCCACAGCCCAGCTAACCGGCGGCAAGCGCCACTATTACAGTACGTCTGATCATTCCAGCGACGCTTTATGGAATCTGGTTCGCGCCAATTCACTAAGCCGCCGCACTTTCAATCCCATGACTTGCTGGACGTATTCATCTGGCACGGCGACCGATAAGAAAATTGTCTACGGCGATGCCAATATTGTGGCTTCCCACTGCTATACCGTTCTGGGTTGGGATTATCGCAACGACCGCAAGTACATCATTTTGCGCAACCCCTGGGGCAACACAGAAGCGACTGTGCAAACGTTGGATGCTACTGTGTGGCTGTATGATATCAGTTGGTGGCGGCCCATTGCCCTGGCCCAGCTCGACGGGACGTTTGCTATTGAAGCATCGGCGTTTAAAACCTACTTTGCTGGTTTAGGCGTGGCCAAATAACTGCAGCTGCTTAACCGTTGATTTCCCCGGAAACGGCTCTCAAGAACCTTCGCTGACCTCGAAGTTTCCGGGGAAATGGGGATCCTTAACTCATCTTGCCCAACAGCGCCGTGAGCGCCCAGTGGGCGGGCAGGTAGAATGGCTCCTCGTCGAGGGCTTGTTTGTAATGCTGCATCGCCTTTTTGTACTGCCCTAAATTTTGGTAGGCGCGGCCTAAATTCATGTAGGGAAACTGGCGCGTTTCGTAGCGTGGGGCAGCGGTGGCCTTTTCCAGCCAGGGGATGGCCTCCTGCCATTTGCCCTGGTCAATCAGGTAGGCGCCAATGTCGTTGTAGGGATTGCCGTAGGTGGGGTCCACTTCGATTGCCTTTTCACACATCTCAATCGCTTCACGGATGCGCCCCATCAGGCTGTAGGTCCAGCCGAGGAAAGTGTACGCTTCGGCCGTGGGATAGGTGGCGATGGACTGTTTGTACAGCTCAATGGCAACGCCAAACTCGCCATCCATTTGGTGGCGGTAAGCCCGGTCAAAATAGACCATTGCTTTTTCACGGGTGATATCTTCGTCACTGGCCATGAGACAAGTATAACACGGCTCGTTTTTCGAGAGAATTGCCTAATTACCGAATTACGCAATTACAAAAGCGTAATTGTGTAACTGAGTAATGGGGTAATTACCAGGTCGCCAGCAGCGGCAGAAGCTCTGCCAGGCTGCTAATTTCGCCGTGCGGCTGCACGCCGTCGGGTTTGGCAAAACGCTGGCTGGAAGGGAAGTAAACGGTGCGCAGTCCGGCAGCGCGTCCACCAACGATATCACTGGCCGGATCATCGCCCACGTACACGGCCGTTTCCGCCGCCATCCCCAGTTCATCCAGCACGTGCAGAAACGGATCGGCATTCGGCTTCCACTTGTTCACGTCGGCCGAAAAGAGCGTGGCGTCGAAATAGTCCAGCAGGCCGAAACGAGCCATGTCCTCCCGGTGCATCTCGCCGGGGAACATCGTGTTAGAGACCAACCCCACTTTGTAGCCGGCGGTTTTTACGGCCGTTACCGCTGCCAATGCCCCATCAATCAGCCACGCCTGCTGCTGGATGGCACGGCCGTACGCCCGCGCCGCTGCCAGCAAATCCTCGTCGGCAGAGCCGTTCACTCCCAGATCGGTCAACGTCTCGCCGATGAGCGCGTGAACCTGCAAGTTAGCCTCCCGGCGCGTGGCGGCACGCCACATCCGGGGCAGATGGCCAAACCCGGCCTGCCGGAACGCTTCAAACGGGGGCAGCACGTGGCCGTTTTGGGATAAAACGTTATAGGCCGCAGCAAAGCCAGGCGTCTCCAGCTCCGGCCAATCTGTATATTCTCCGGCATACTCAATCAGGGTGCCGCCCAAATCAAAAATCACGGTTTCAATCGTCAAAAGATACCTCCTGTGTGAATCGAACATTCTGTTCGATACCCGATTTGGAAAATCGGGCTACGGTTTTCATTCGTGGACTGTGCCGCTTTTCCTCATCTCCCTACCCCAGCTATAATATCCCTCATGCGCATCAAACAACCAAATTCAGATTACTGTTTCGTCTGCGGCCGTAAAAATCCGCGTGGATTGTATGTTACTTTTTACGACAACGGCCGTAACGAAGTCACCGCCACCCACACCATCCCCGACGTGTATCAAGGCTACCCCGGCGTGGTCCATGGCGGCATCGTCGCCGCCCTGCTGGATGAAGTGGTGGCCCGCGTGGCCATGATTGGCGATCCGCACCATTTTATGATGTCGGTGAAGCTGGCCGTGAAATATCGCCATCCCGTACCCACCGAGACAGAGTTAACGGCCGTCGGCCGCATTGTAAAGCTGCGCGGGCGGTTGGGCAAAGCCGTAGGCGAAATTCGCCTGCCCGACGGCACAATTGCCGCCGAAGCAGAAATGACCCTGGCCGATTTGCCTGCCGAGCTGCTGGCTAATACCAACCTGGACGCCCTGGGCTGGCGTGTGGACAGTTAAAATCAGGACTAATTACCCTGGTAACTTAACACGATTTATACGGCAACACCCCTTGTTTGCATTAAAATAATTTCTCATGACGCAATCATCTGCTTATTCTAACGAATTACGAGCCGATACAGCTACTATTCTCATACCGATCATCGCCGTCATTACGGCCCTGGCCACGCTGATGGCGGCGCTGGCCTTTGATACGTTTTCTGCAAGCTGGCATTTCTGGCTGGGCATGGTCCTAACCGTGGTGGCCAGCGCCGTGGCCCGCTACTTTCTCAAGCAAAATCGGGAAGTTGCGGGAACGGTGGTTTTTACGGCCGTTCACCTCTTCATTTTCTTCCTCATCATCGCCAAAAACTGGTCTCCCGGCAGCATGATTCCCTACCTGTTTGCCGTGCTCATCATTGCCAGCAGCATGTTTACCCAACCCGATTACGGCTTTATCACCTGGGGTGCCTCTTCTGTATTAATCGCCCTGGGGATTAGCCAACATATTAATGAGTCCATGAGCCTGGCCCAGCACATTGCCGGTCCCATCATTGTGAATTTACTTGTGGCGGCTGCCGCCTACTTTTCAGCGTTAGAATGGCAGTTTGCCGTTGAATCCGTCAGCCAGCTGCACATTAAGGCCCAACACCGGCGGGATGAGCTGTTTGCCATTCAGGAAGAACTGCGCCTGACCAATGCCAAATTGCTCAACTTGAATGAAGCATTGGAAAAAGCCCGCGAAACGGCCGTTGCCGAACGTGATTTGCGCACCCGCTTTATGAACCAGGTCAGCCATGAACTGCGCACGCCCATCAACAGCATCGTCAACTTTGCCCATATTTTGGGCCAGGGCGAACTGGGCGAAGTCACCCCCCGGCAGGTCGATTACCTGGACCGCATTGAGAAATCCGGCTGGCACTCCATGAGCGTGCTAAACGATCTGCTCGATCTGGCCCAAATGAATGCGGGCGAGTTCAGGCTTAGAAAAGAGCGCATCGATCTGGAGGCCGTCTGCGAGGAAGTGTTGGGCAGCGTGCGCGGCCTGCTGGAAAATGATAACGTTGCGCTTGTCCGCGACTATCCGGACGTTTGGCCAAAGGTGTTGGTCGATCCTAAGCGGTTCCAGCAAGCCTTGCTCAATCTATTAAGCAATGCCGCCAAATATACAGAGACAGGGCACATCACCTTACGCGTGCGCAGCCACCAGCACACGGCCACTTTTGCCGTGGAAGATACCGGCATCGGCATTGCCGAAGAGCATCACGAAACGGTCTTCCAGGAATTTCGCCAACTGGATGAAACCATTGCCCGCCGGCGCATCGGCACCGGGTTGGGGCTGCCCATCAGCCGCCATCTTATTGAGCGGCACGGGGGCACGCTCACGGTCAGCAGCGTTGTGGGGCAAGGCAGCACCTTTACCATCACGCTGCCGCTGGCAAACGATGAGGAAGCGGGAGAAGCAGTTGCGCCCAAACCGGCCAAAGTGTTGACCGTTGCCCCGGAAGAATCGATTTGATACACTCTCATCATGTCAATACCCTTAGCCACCGTCACCATCATACTCGTTGAAGATGACCCCAATGCCCAGCTTGTGGCGCTGGATTTGCTGCGCATGGGCGGGGCCAATCGGTGTTACTCTCGCCGCAGCGTCGATTCGGCCATCGCTTTCGCCGAAAAACTGCCCCAGGTTGATATGTTTTTGGTGGACATTAACATGCCGCAAAAAAGCGGCTTCGATTTGTTGGCAGAAGTACGCCAACATAAAAAGTTACAAAACGCCCTGGTTGTGGCTGTCACCGCAGGCACGCTGGATCACGACACCTCATCAATTCATCAGTTTAGCTTCGATGGGCTTCTCAGCAAGCCGCTGCGTGCCAGCGAATTTGCCAGCCAGGTGCAGCGCATTCTTGATGGCGAGCGCGTCTGGGAAGCACGCTAACGTTCTAGTTTTGGAGTTGAAGTGAATAAAGTTGTTTTTACGAATCGTTTGCGGCGGTTCCGGCTGGTACCCTCAGTTGGACTGCTGTTGCTCTTGCTGCTGCTGACGGCTTGCTTTGGCGGCGGAGATGAGGCGCCGCAGGATATGGCCATCTCCGAACAAGCCGGCACGCCGCTGGCCGGCACGCTGGCGTGCAGTCCCGCTTGCCTGGGTCAGGGCCAATGCGGCACAACGGCCGACGGCCGTACCGTCATTCTGGCTCACAGCACCCAGCCCGCCACCCGCGATCATAACGTCATCCTGGCCAACGACAGCGCCGTCAACATTCTAGGGCAGGAGCCGCGCAACGTGCAGGATGCCGCCGGTACGGCCTTCTCTCTCAACTTCTTTCTGGTGCAGCCAACTGAAGGCGGCCCGGCCAGCTGGGTTGCCGGCAGCTGCGTGAATCCGGCTGTTCAGCAGTAAACAGCAAACATTCCTAGAAATTACTTTATGTCACGCAAAGACGCTAAGTCGCAAAGCTTTTCCACTTGGCGATTTTGCGCCTTTGCGTGAGATTTCTTTATTTCCGATATTATCTAATCGTCATGAGTGATAATTTACGCATCATAACTGAACTTTTAACCGCGCAACAGTCGGGCGAGCCGGTTGTTTTGGCCACGGTGATCAAAGCGCGCGGCTCCGTGCCGCGCCACAGCGGCAGTAAAATGCTGGTGTTTGGCGACGGCCGACTCTCCGGCAGCATCGGCGGGGGTGAGATGGAGTCGCGGGTGGTCAAAGAGGCGTTACAAGCGTTGGCAGACGGCCGTACCCGCGTGCTGCCCTACTCGCTGGTAGAGCCCAAACGAGGCGATCCCGGCGTCTGCGGCGGCGAGGTAGAAATTTATTTGGAACCTTATGCACCCCCAGCTACTCTACTCGTTGTCGGCTGCGGCCACGTGGGGCAGGCGGTGGCCGAACTGGGCCACTTTCTAGGCTACCGCGTGGTGGTCACCGACGACCGCGAAGGCCTGGCCACGCCCGAAGTCATCCCCAATGCCGACCTGCACCTGCCGGGCAGCTTTGCCGAAGCCCTGGCGCAAAACCCGATCACGGCCAACACCTACATCGTTATGGTTACGCGCAACGTGCTGGTAGACCGGGAGATTGTGCCCCACCTCATCCATTCCCCTGCCCGCTACATCGGCATGATGGGCAGCGAGCGCCGCTGGACCGAAACCAAACGGCTGCTCCTTGAGGACGGCCTCAACGCCGAAGATTTTGCCCGCATCCACGCCCCCATCGGCCTGGAAATTGAAGCCGAAACTCCCGAAGAGATCGCCGTCAGCATCATGGCCGAGATCATCAAGCTGCGGCGCACGCCATAGGCAGAATGAGAGGCACAGGTTTTATGTAAAGACATGAGCCTATTCACGCGAAGAAACCTGCTCATTTTGCTTCTGGCCGTTTTGCTGTTCACTGTTAGCGTGGTGGGGACGTACACCTTTTTCACCTCCCAAAATCCTGGAGCCAATGATTTTTACCCGCGCTGGAAAGGAACTCAGCTTTTCTGGCAGGATGGCACGGATCCATATTCACAAGAAGCGACAGCGGCCATTCAGCGGGGGATTTACGGCCGTCTCGCCACAGCAGAAGAAGACCAGGTCCTCTTTGTCTATCCGTTCTACACCGTGTTCCTGCTCTGGCCGCTGATCAATATCGATTACGCCTGGGTGCAGGCCATCTGGCTGGTGATCGTGCAGTTTTCGCTCATTGGTGGCGTCATTGTCACGCTGCGGCTGCTGGAGTGGCGGCAGCCGCCCTGGCTGCTGGCGATCACCCTGCTCTGGGCGGTGATCATGTACAACAGCACCCGCACCATTATTCTGGGCCAGTTTGCCGGGCCGATTTTCCTCTGGCTGGCGGGCACGCTGCTGGCGCTCAAGCACGAGCGGGATGTGTTAGCCGGCGCGCTGCTCTCGCTCGCCACCCTTAAGCCGCAAATGAGCTACCTGATTATTCCGGCGCTGCTGCTTTGGGCCGTGTGGCACCGGCGCTGGCGCTTCATCGCTGGCTTTGCCGGAGCGATGACTTTGCTGGCTGGGCTTTCCTTTTTGCTGCTGCCCGGCTGGCTCACCAGCTTCATCGACCAGGTGCGCTTTTATCCGGCCTACACCGTCACCCCCTCGCCGCTGCGGGTGATTACCGGCACCTTCTTCCCCCAACTGGGCCAGCCGGTGGAATATGTGTTGATTGGTCTGCTGCTGCTGGTGATGTTGTGGCAGTGGTGGCAGCTACGCCATGAAGCCAGCGTAACCCGAAAGTTCCTTTTCATCATCAGCCTGACGCTGATTGTGACCAACAGCATCATCGTGCGCACGGCGACGACCAACTACGTTATCATGTATATTCCGCTCTTCTTGCTGCTGCATACCATCAGCCGGCGCTGGCGCGGCGGTAATGTGTGGGTCGCCGGCATCCTGCTGGTGCTGCTGGTGGGCACCTGGGCCCTCTTCCTCGCCACCATCGAAGGCGATTTTGAGCATCCCGTTACCTACTTGCCCCTGCCGATTGGGCTGCTGCTGGGGTTGGTGTGGCTTTCTTGGGGAGATAAATTAGGAAATGCAGAAGCCAATCTTGCACTTCTGAATGACGCTATGGAAGCCTCAGATAAAGCCTTAAAGCAAATATGGGATAATGACGAAGATTCCATCTATGATGATTTATAGATCGCCAATTTAGCCAAGGAAGGCTGATTGGCTGACAGATTTAATCTTTTGCGCAAATGACTACAACGAATTGGAGAAAATAACGAATTTTTTTCTCTGGTGGGCTTAATTCGTTTATTTCTAAAATTCGCTGTAGTCCCCCTAAAAGTAAGATTAGTCAGTCAATCAGCAAAGAAGGAGGATGAAGTGCAATTAACAAATACTCAATGGGAAAATGCGGCCGTTTTCATGCAAACGATGGCCCGCCCATTAGAGCAAACCCTATTTGATTACCACTTTGACAATGGTTCGGTAGTTACCGTGCTCGATAAGCTGGCAGAGTTTCAAAACGAAGATGGCGGCTTCGGACACGGACTAGAGCCTGATATGCAGGCCACAGATTCATCGGTGCTGGCAACGACAGTCGCTTTGCAAAGGCTGCGGGTTTTAGGAGCAGATGGTTCTAATTCACTTGTGCGCCAAGCAATACAGTTTTTGCATAAGACCTACAGCCCCACACAGCAATCATGGCCGTTCATACCTCCTAGCGTAAAAAATGCGCCACATGCTCCCTGGTGGCGTTATGGTGCCGATTACACAAAGCATTGGCACAATCCGCGCCCGGAAGTGGTGGGATATTTGCTTGATTGGGAAGATGGCGATTTGGGGCGACAGCTATTAACGGCCGTTCTCGAAACCGCTTCCCACACCAAAAACATTACGATGCACGACTTATACTGCTATTTACGTCTGCTGGAAACGGCCGCGCTGCCTGATAATGCCCGCCGCACCCTAACACCTTTAGTCAAGAATTGGGCAGACCAGCTAGTGGAAATGAATCCACAAAAGTGGGGAGAGTACGGTTTACGGCCGTTAAACGCTGCACCAACGCCTAATTCACTATTGGCATCTCGGTTTGCAGGTGCAATTGAGATTGAATTAGATTACGTTTTGCAAGAACAGCAAGTGGATGGCGCATGGTGGCCGACCTGGTCTTGGGGAGAAGCATATCCTGATGCCTGGCAGCAAGCAAAACAAGCATGGAAAGGAGTGATTACATTGAGGAATTTACTCACGCTCCAAGCATATGGAAGATTGTCAGATATTGTTGGATCATGAGAGTAAATTATGCAATCTGTAACTTTTCACGAACCCATTGATGGATCAAGTCCTGATCAAGTGCGCCTTGGGAGGCGGCTAACTTTTTTACAGCCTGGGCTTCTTCTGGTTGAAGATGAATAGTTACGACCGTTTCCCGCTCAAAATAGGCTCAACCACTTCATCTAGTTCATCTTCAAACTCAGTTAGCTCGTGTGTGTCCCAAAATTAGGCTAACGCTTCAACTGGACTTTATCCATTTAGTTGACAAAAAAAGCGGGCAAGATAGGCTGGTTCCA
>CALBTC010000498.1 GCA_937967805.1 uncultured Anaerolineaceae bacterium | reverse complement strand
CGTTGTAAAATTCTCTGGTATCACCAACGCTGTACGGCTCCTTGATGAGAAGGCGTGGTCCTAAGTTGTTGTTGCCCAGGCGTACGGCCGTATCAAAATAATCGTGTGAGGGATAATTGCTGCGGTACAAAAGGGTGAGATCGCTTTCGGCCCGATCCGGCAGCGGTTGCTGGTCAATTTCTTCTGGGATGGTGGCATTGATTGTTTCGCTGGGGACGATTGCCGCGATGGTGGCGGCCGGTTCCGGCGTGGCCGTGGCCAGTTCGTCTGGCGTGTCGGTTGGTTGTTCGGCAACGGCCGTTGTCGGCGTTATCAAACCTTCCCGCCCGCCGCTGGGGACGCCGGTAGGCTCCTCATCTTCATCCTCATCCAGATCGCTGTCGCGGCGTTCAGGCGTGGCCGTGCCAAATTCCGATAATAGCTCATCGCCATATTCCACAAAAAGATAGTAGCCGACCCCCACTGTCAGGCAGCCCAGGCAAAGAAACGCAACCAGGCAGCCCCCGAGGATGAGCCAGATGCGCCGGTTGTTATTTTGGGTTGGAGCTGCTGGAGTGTAAGGTTCGTATTCGTTGTAACTCATGATCTGCAAAAAAGATATTGAGTGAAACGTGATGCGTGAAACGTGACTTTCTCACGCATCACGTTTCACGCTTCACGAGCCATTAATTTATTTGGGAAAAATTATTAGTCGTTAGGATAGCGGTCTCGGCAAAGTTGTCCATAGGAAATTGCCACTCTTCTAGCAGGTTCTCATCTTAATTGGCCGGGGTGGTGCCGTCAAGGAGGAAATGTGGATGAGAAACGGCCGTAAACAGTACAAGTATCAGTTGGCATTTGGCAGTGGTCGAGGATAATCAGTTAACGGGCGCAACTCAACCCGCCCGCATGGGTTTTGTACTGATGGGAGAAGGCAGCTTACGTCAACCGCGAACAACCTAAAAATATTTTGCGGTTGACGCGACGGCAGCTCGAGGAAAATTATGAGATATGCACATATTGTGGGATGGGGCAGCTTCCGTCCCGATAAAGTTTTAACCAATCACGATTTGGCCCGGATAGTAGACACGTCTGACGAATGGATTTACTCGCGCACCGGCATCCGCGAGCGACGCATTGCCAGCGAAAAAGAGACCACAGCCACGCTGGCGTTTGAGGCCGCGGCGCGCGCCCTGCAGAGGGCCGATTTGCACCCTTCGCAGGTCGAGCTCATCATCGTAGCCACATCCACACCAGAATACATTTTCCCGGCCACTGCCTGCCGCGTGCAGGATTATTTGGGGGCCACAAAAGCCGGTGCGTTTGACCTAAGCGCCGCCTGTTCCGGCTTTGTTTACGCGCTGGGCATGGCAGCTCAATCGATCCAGGCGGGTGCCGTGCGCAATGCCGTGGTCATCGGCTCCGAAACAATGTCCCGCGTGATGGATTGGGAAGACCGTGGTACCTGCATCTTGTTTGGCGACGGGGCCGGGGCGGTGGTGCTGAAGGGCACGTCTGTACCGGGCGGTGTGATGGCCTCTACCCTGCGCTCTGATGGCTCAGGCGGTGATTTGCTCAGCTTGCCAGCCGTCTACCACAATCCGATGCCGGTGCTGGGTTCAGAATATTTTCATGCCAACGGGCACAAAAAGAACACGGTGGAGATGAACGGCCGTCAGGTATTCCGCTTTGCCACGCAGGTGATTGCCTCTTCTGTGGAGGAAACCATTGCCAAAGCGGGGCTGACAATTGATGAGATTGCCCTGATTGTGCCGCATCAGGCCAACGTGCGCATTATTGAAACGGCCGCTAAACGGCTAAAAATTCCGGCCGAGCGTTTTTACATGAACGTGGATTCAATGGGTAACACCTCCGCTGCCTCGATTCCGATTGCTTTGTGTGACGCGGTGCATGACGGCCGTTTACGTCCTGACGATAACGTTGTGTTTGTCGGCTTTGGCGGCGGGCTCACCTGGGCCGCCTCGGTGGTGAAGTGGAACGTCACCCCGCCGGAAATCTCGCTGCCGCGGCGAGAATGGCGGCGGGCGCGCTACATTGTGGCCCGGGGCCGGTCGCAGCTCAAGAAGTGGCGTCGCCGGATCATTGACCGTGTCTCTGTTGGGCCTGCCCCCCATGAAAGGACGCGCAATGCAGATAAAAAATAGCCAGAAGCGGACGGCTCAGCGGAAACAACCTCTGTCTATCCGGTATTCGGGCGTGCCGCTGGTCTTGCTGTTGGGGGTGGCCTTAATGATCATTTTTGCGCCGGAAGAGCGCACGCTGGGCAGCGGTATCCGCTCGGTTTACCTGCACGTGGGGCTGATTTGGGCCGGTTTGTTTGGTTTTGTGGTAACGGCCGTTTTAGGGCTTGGCGTTTTGCTTACCGAAAAACGGCCGTGGCAACGATGGCTTTTGCACGTTAGCTGGGTGGCGCTTGGATTTTACGCGGCAGGCATCTTCATGAGCATGGTGGCCTCGGCCGATAATTGGGGAGCCGTATTTTTACAGGAACCGCGCATGGCGGCTTCCCTCAATGGCCTGGCCATCGCCACGATTTTGCTGGTGGTGGGGAGTTGGCAGCCATGGCCACGCTTGCGCGGCGCAATGGCGGCTAGCATTATTTTTGTGCTGTTGTGGCTGAATTTGCGGGCAGAACTGGTGCTCCATCCGCCAAATCCCATTGCCAACTCCAACGCCACCCCTATTCAGCTTACTTTCTTGCTGGTGACGGTTTTGTTTATTTTGCTGGCAAGCTGGCTGGTCTGGCTCCTACACCAGCGTACAGCATAGATCAAGTTTCCCAAATTAATGGGACGCTGATTTTCCTGATTTACCTGATAATCATTATCAATTAGGATAATCAGGAAAATCAGCGTTCTATTTTTTACGAGATAGTTGTTTTGACGGCCGTTCCAATTTGCTGCAAAATTTCCCCTTCGTCCACGACACCTTCCAGATGCACCCGGCCGTTTAGCACCATGTGCGGCAAATAGCTGAGCGAATAGCGGGTAACGGCCGTGGGAAACTGGTCGGCCATGATGAAGAAGGTACGAATGTGCTCGTTGACCACCGCCATGTTGAACAGCGGCTGGGCCATGAGCGCGCCGGCTTCGTTGTCCGCGGCGCTGAACAGCTCGATGTTGACCGGCCGGCTGAGCTGCTTCAGCTTGATGCGGGTCACCGCTTCCAGCGTCATTCCGCGAAACGAGACGGCTTGAACGGCCGTGACAAACGAAGTCATCGCATAGCCATTGGGGCGCCCAATGAGCCGCACGCCAAAATCGGTCCATTCCTCAGCCGGGCCGCCCATCACGCCAATCACGGGGTAAAAATCATAATTAACCCGGCGGGGCAAAACCTGGTGCGTCAGGGTGTTAAACCGGTTGGCGAGGCTTTGCAGGAGAACGGCCGTTTCTTTTTCAGCCTCACTCTCCGCCGGGTCGCCCCACATGA
>CALBTC010000497.1 GCA_937967805.1 uncultured Anaerolineaceae bacterium | reverse complement strand
CCACTGCCCCAAGACATCGCCCGCTCCGTAGACAAAGCCCATGGCCGTTTGGAGCAGAGAACGCTCACCGTGATGCGTGATGCCGATGGTTTCATCGATTGGCCTGGCTTGCAACAGGTTTTCAAAGTGGAACGCCGGGTGACCACGCTGCGCACAGGGAAACGCACCTATGAAGTGGCTTATGGGATTACCAGTGTGCCTCCTCAATGGGCCGATGCGGCCTGTTTGTTAGCCTGGACGCGGCATCATTGGGGCATTGAAAATGGGCTGCATTATCGTCGCGATGTGACGCTGAAAGAAGATGCAACCCGCATGTCCAGCTCATCCCAGGCCAGTGTTGTAGCCACCATCAATAATTTTATCGTCGGATTGGCTGGCAAATTGGGATTCACTAACCTGCCCAGCATGTTGCGGATGGCCAATGCCAGGATTGACCTGGCCCTTTACAATTATTTATGAGTTTGGCAAAGCCCTGCTACTTCCAACAGCTAGGCGACGAATCTTACCGCGCCTTTTTAGACATGCTGCTGCTCAATCTGCCCAAACCAAAGCGCGTGAACACCCCTGTGCTGGTGCTCGGTGGTCGCGATGATAACATCTTCACGGTAGATGAAGTTGAAGCCACTGCCCGCGCGTACAACACTCAGCCGCACTTCTTCCCCATGGCCCACGATATGATGTTGGAACCAGGCTGGGAAAAAGTTGCGCAGAAGATGTTGGCGTGGTTAGAGGAACGGGGGATTGAATAATTGTGAATTGTGAACAATTAATGGTGAATTGTGAATGAAGTATCGTGGGTGCTCATTCACAATTCAGAATTCCCCATTCACCATTCACAATTTCATTAGCCATTGGGCATAATCGTGATGAGCGTCATTTCCGGGGGGCACATGAAGCGGACGCGGGGGGCGCTGAGCCCTTCCAGGCCAATGCCGCGGCTGACGTAGAGCGTAGTACGGCCGAGTTTATACAACCCCATGACAAAGCGGCGGCCCAACTGGGAGCTGGTGAAAATGGGCCCCACAAACGGCAAACGAACCTGACCACCATGCGTGTGACCACATACATAAAGATCGATGTCGTGTTCGGCCGCTTCGGGCATGAGTTCCGGTGAATGGTAGACGAGCAGTTGGGGCACATCGGCGGGCGCAGCGCTAACCAGGCGTGCCAGGCGTCCGGCATCAACGGGCAGGTCGTGGGTGCAGTCCATGCCGAGTACGGTGAGGGAACGGCCGTTATCCATCTCCACCTGCTGCCAACCATGCCGCAGCAGCGTGACGTTATGCACGCCTTCAAAAATTGGCACCACCGTTTCACGCAAATCGACCGGCGGGCTGCCTAACGTAGCATACACGCCATGTGGTGCTGAAAGTTGACAAAGCAGTTGCCGCACCTGCCGCAAAGTTTCTGGATCACGATTGTAAGATAAGTTTACATAATCACCAGAGATAACAATGAGATCAGGCTTGGCTTCGTGGGCCAGTTCCAGCACTTTAGCTTCCCGGTCGGTGAGTCGCTCCACATGCAAATCGCTGATGTGCAGCACGCGAATCGGGTCTGTACCCAGCGGCAATCTGTCAGTAAACGTCATGACGGCGGAGAGCTTGAGGCGAAACGGCTCAATGAAGTAGCCCCAAATGAAAGCGGCCGTTCCCACTACCTGAATCCCTAAAAACGTCCACAATCCCCAATCTTCTTGCAGCCAGTTAGCCAGAACAGCCAGACCAAGCGTGGCAACAATGCGGGGCAGGGCCAGAACAAACAGCTGAGCCTTCCAGGGACCATATGAAACTTTTTGCTGGGGCAAGGAGATGAGCAACGTCATGTCGGCGGCCATAAAAAGCGCCAGCAGCACCATTACGAGCTGAGCCATCGCCTGATCTGCGGTGAGGAGCCACCAGCTGGCACCGATCAACGCCGTCAGCAGCAGCGCCAGGCCCACCACCAACACCCCAGGCAGACGTGTCGGTAAATCAAAGAGGAGCATTATTTTGTGAAGCAGCCCTTCTTCCAAAATATCCAGGGCTGGTTCATTTAATTCATTGGGTTGTTTGGTTAGCGTTAAATTTTCCATAGTTGTTTCGGGGAGTGGCCCAGTCGTAGTCAGTTATAGAAGTAAGGTTAATAAAAACCTGTGAGATGCCAAACGGTTGACAACTCAACCGTAGAATGCCGGACGATTCTTACCGTTTGTCTTACCCATTCGCCATAGCCAATTGCCTTGTTCACGAACTGCTGACGGCCGTTTGGCACGCTGTTCCCGCGCTTTTCAACAACAATTTTCTATACAAAGGAGCTTGTCATGCCTGTACAAACCGTCTCCCAATCGCATCATTTACCCTGCTATTTTACCCGGCTGGCGTTAGGTTTGCTGGTCCTTACGCTGTCGCTGCTGCTGCTGGTTACGGCCGTTGGTCCCTTCTTCAGCTCAGTTGTCATAGACGAAACATGTGAAACGACCGTGGAGAAATCATTTGAACCATTTTCGGCGGAAACGGCCGTGCCAGAATGCTGGCTCGTTCCTTAACCACAATCATTTTCAGGAGTGTATCGGATGTCTAATTTTACGTATCGTATTTGCCAACCAGATGAAAAAGAAGCTGTAACGGATGTCTTTTATGCCAATCAAGAAGCGCTGTGCCTGCCGGATCGGGCCGCAGCCGCCAAAATCAGTGACCTGCTGTTTACTCAGGGGTACGTACTGGGCGGCTATCACGGCGAGAAGATGGTAGCGGCGCTGGGCTATTTTCTGGGCGAGCCCAAACACGAATTTGCCAACAATGACGTGCTGTATTTGTACGTAGGCGCAATTTTGCCCGAATATCAGCTTTCGCGCCTGTTTTACCACGGCCTGCTTTTTATTTTGCAGATGTATCGGGAAACGGCCGTTACCCGGATTCGCCTCCAGGCGGAGGCCGCCAACCCGTACACCAACAAGCTATACGGCCGTTTCGCCCAGCCAATCGCCAGAGAAAAAAGTCCACGCGGCGTGCCCGTCATCACCTACGGCGGCTCGATTGAGGATGCCATTGCTTATCTGTCGCGCGGCAGGCGCGTACGCCCGGCACCGGCAACACCCCAAAAATTTTACTTTGAGCACCGGATACGGCCGTATGTGCAACCGCACAATTGGAATTTATAAGCGGCGTAAAAGGCTAATCTCACATCTCCCTTCTGGCGTACATGCCTGAGATTAGCGCCTATCCAATCCCAAACAATCAAATGAAATGCAAAAAAGCGATGCGGTGAAATGTCAAGAGACAAAAACAAGTAAATTTCACCGTAAAG
>CALBTC010000496.1 GCA_937967805.1 uncultured Anaerolineaceae bacterium | reverse complement strand
TCCAATGGCTCAGCCACGGGCATCTCGATTTCTTCTGTTAAGGTCTTCTTGGAGAAAACGGTCCCCAGCATATTGGTATAGAACAACAAACCGCTAACACCCAGAATGATACCGCCCAAAGCGGCTTCAATCAACAATGGCTGCCAATCAGCAGAAGCATAGGGAGCTACCCCCAGCATCGTGCGGCGCGGTGATCCGAAATTGAGTCCCAGAATGTGCAGACCATTGGACATCAGCAGCATGCCCACAAACCAGGTCCATGCCTGCCACAAGGCAACTTTTCGGCTAAACAGCGGCTTGTTGGCCAGCTTGGGAACCAGCCAGTAAGCAATGCCAAAGAAGGTCAACGTCACACCTGAGCCAACCGTCAGGTGGAAGTGGCCGGGAATCCACATCGTGTTGTGAATTACCAGGTTCAGGTTGTAGGAAGCGTTTGTCAGGCCGCCGATGCCACCAAAGGCAAATAAAATCATCGCCAGGTTTTGGGCGGTGAAGGATGGGTTACCCCAGGGCAAGGTGCGAATCCAGCCCAGCAGCCCGGTGCCGCCGCGGGCTCGTCCGCCAATTTCCATCGAGGCGATGACGGTAAATGCCGTCAACATGCTGGGAATAAAAAGAGCATAGGTAAGCACGGCGTGAACCACCTTCCAGCCCTGCGGCACGCTGGGGTCCAAGTATTGATGGTGCAGCCCTACCGGAATGGACAGCAGCAGGAACAGCCAAAATACCAGCCGCGCCGCTTGTTCGCTGAACAGCTTGCCGCCAACCTGCTTAGGGATCATGCCGTACCAGGAAATGTAAGCCGGCAGCAGCCAAAAATAGACAATGGGATGCCCCGTAAACCAAAAGAAGGTACGGGCCAACTGGGGATCAATGCCCTCGACCCAGCCAAAAGACCAGGGAATAATGAGCCAGAGCATTTCCGCGGCAATGCCCAGGGTCGCAATTTGCCACATGGCCATGGTGATGGCGGAAGCCAGGGCAATAAACGGTGTTTGCTTACCCGGATTTTCTTTGTGCCAGGCGCGCAGGGTGAGGAACATGCCCCAACCGCCAACCCAAGAACCGATGACTACCAGCGTCAGTCCAATGTAAAAGTAGGGTGACGCCTGAAGCGGCGGATAAAAAGTGAAGAGAACAGTAGCCAGGTTCAGCAAAATCGGCACGGCGGCCATGAGCAGGCCCACGACCATGATAATAAAGCTGGCAAGGTTTAATTTGGGATGCGACAGCTCACGCTTGAGGCTGTGAACGGTGGCAAAGGTGAGAAAACCAACAATGAAGAATGTGGTCCAAACCAGGGCATTGAGCACGCCGTGCAGCGTAAGCCCCTGATAATAGCTGCTTAGACCGACGGTTTGCAGTTCTGGGTACACATTCAAGGCCGGGATACCCAGATGCTCTAATTTTTGCAGGGGGCCCATCGAGCCGCCAATAAATAGTGCAGCCATACCGACGCCCAGGTACCAGGCTGTTAATTTCTTTGTGCTTGCGTACATAAAATTCACCTCCACACGCTGGCGAGCAAGATAACAACCAGCACAAGTGCAAGATAGAGATTGGAGAAGTGGAATAGGGCAAATGCCGGCGCTTTTTCGGCCGGGGAATGGAGCAAGGCAATCGTGCGCAAAATGAGCACGGCCGTTGCCAACCCAACCGGCACCAGGTAAAACCAATCAATACCGGGCCAAAAGCCCAGCGCCAATCCCGCTGCCGCCGTGAATGCCGTGTGGACGGCCGTCCACCTCGCGGCCACATCAGGCGCCACTCGTGCCGGCAGCATGGGGTAATCTGCCTTGATGTAATCTGCCCGGTAGGCCAGGGCCAACGCCCAAAAATGCACCGGGGTCCAGACAAACACTAAAGCCGCCAAAATCCACACCCCCAGGGCAGACCAGGCACCAACCGCGGCCCCGCCGCTAATGACGGCACAGCTGCCTGCTGCCCCACCAATGACGATGTTGAGGGTGGTGCGCGGCTTGAGCCAGACGGTGTAAACACCTACGTAAATGACAGCGCCGATACCTACCCAAAAAGCCAATGCGAGATTAAATGCGGCGGCCAACACGGTCGCCCCCAAAACCATGCCGCTGCCCAACAACAAAATCAGGTGCGGATTTTCGATCTGGCCGGCTGCCAGGGGACGAGCGGCCGTGCGGTTCATTCTGGCATCACGCTCCCGCTCCAGGTATTGGTTAATGCCCGAAGCGCCGGCCGCCGACAGCGTGCCGGTGACGGCCAGCAGCACCCAGGACCAGGCAGATACCTGTCCGGTCACCATAGTTCCTAGACCTGCGCCACCAAATGCCGCCAGCAGCAGCAGGGAGACAATGCGGAGTTTAAAAAGGACAACGGCCGTTCGCCATAGCGCAAGCGAGGGGCGTCTTACCGGTTGGACAATTTCATTAACCGCATCCATCACTATGGCTCCACAATGAGCTGGCCATACATGGTGTGATGACCCACGCCACAGTATTCATGGCAGACAAAGTTGTATTCACCCGGTTCATCAAACGTCGCCGTCAACTGCGAAACTTCGCCGGGCAGCACCATCATGTTGATATTGGTGTCATCCAGCCGAAAACCGTGCTGAACGTCTTTGCTGGTTAAATAAAAAGTGACGGTGGAACCAACTGGAACCCGTATTTGGCTCGGCTGAAAGGTCCAGGCCTGGGCCAAAATGTATACCTCGTATTTGTTGGCCGCCAGCTCACGCACGCGCTCAGCAACCGGTTCACCCCAGGGTGACTGCCCCGGTGTTGCCACCAGGCGCGGATCGATCCGTTCAACAGGGGCCGGAACCTGAAAGCCAAAGGCAAAGCTGCTTACGAGAACGGCCGTGCCAAAGATCAGCAGCAAAATGGTGGTGCCAATAAGAAAATTGCGTTCGTGTGCATCCATGTGCATCATCCGGTTACCCCCCGCGCCAGCATTGTCAGATAAGCAGTCCCCCACAAGGCAATAATGAGGAGAATGTACAGGATGACGAGGGCAATGGTGCCTTGCGGCGCTTTGTACTTCTTATCCTTTTCCATATGAAAACCTCCTGAATCTGGCTCATTGAGAGCTGGCGAGACTTCAAGTGAAACGTGACAAGAGTTCAATCACGTTTCACGTTTCACGCATCACTTTGCAGGTAATCCCGCCATTTCCCCATGAGAAAATAATCAACTATTCACGCACCAGGTATTTGAGATCAGCAGCCATCTCTTCCCCGGTAACGCCGAAAGGGTAAATGAGCCGCAGCTTGCCGTCTTTGTCCAGGAGTGCCACAGTCGCCGTGTGGTCAATCAGGTAGCCTGAGGCTGCGCTGCCTTCGTGCCGCTCAAAAAAAATGCCCATCGGAGCCGTCACGGCAATCAGCTCTTCTGGTGTCCCGGTCAGGCCAATGAAGGATTCATCAAAATGGGCCAGGTATTCTTCAAGGACCTCAGGCGTATCCCGTTCCGGGTCTACGGTAATCATTAGAACCTGCACGTCTTCGCGTCGGTTGCCCAGGATATCCATGGCGTCGCGCAGTTCCACCATCGTTGCAGGACACACATCGGGGCAGAAAGTGTAGCCAAAGTAGATCATCACAACTTTGCCGCGAAAATCGATGAGGCTGACGGGCTGCTCGCCGGGGCCGGTGAGCGTAAAGTTGGTGACGGGCTGAGTAGATTGAATCTCCATGCCATGCCATTCTGTGGGGCCGAGAAACGGCCGTATCAACAAGAACAACGCGCCCAGGCTAATGCCAATCCCCAGCCCCAGCAACCCCAACCGGAATAGCTGATTTCTCCAAAATGGTTTCGCCTGGGCTTCTCCCTTTACTGCTTCCGTTACGTGGCTCATGTTGTACTCCCTTAACGTGGATAACAAGAAAAAAGATGGGCAGCCTCGTAGGCAAAGCGGTAGAAACCTTCACTGTGATCAACTTCTGCCGCCAGCAGCCTCATATCCCGCAAAATAATGTCGATATCGGGCGAATCGGTGGGGTATTCGGCCCGGATCACGCCGCTGCCATCTACCAGGAAAAAGGCGGGGTCCAGCTTGAAACGGCCGTCATCCTGCGCCTTGTAATACACGCTAAACCCGCCACCGATCACCGACTTCAACTGCGGCGCACCACCCGTCAGCAAATGCCATACGTCCGAGTCTGCCCCCAGCTCATTGGCAAACGCCAGAAGCCGCTCCGTGTCATCGTTGTCAGGATCGATTGAAAAAGTCACCAACTGCAGCGGCACCGAGGATGGCACTTCCAGCAGCCGTGCCTGCACTTCAGCCATCACTGGGCTGGTTTGGATGCAGGGCTCCTCGCAGCCCGTGTAGGTGAAGCTGTAGAGCGTAATCTGGCCGCGAACATCTTCACTGGTAAACCGCTCACCGGTTTGGTCAGTTAAGTAAAAGCCGGGCGCCAGCGCAATACGGGGCAGCACTAAAATGGGTCGTGCCGTAGAAAACCAGATGACAAAAGCAGCAATCAGGCCAAACAGCCCAAAAAACAAACGCCAAATCAACATGCCGGACGATTGATGCCGTTGCGCTGGCTTTGTCGCTGTCGCCGACGTCATGATGATGGGTCCTCCCCCGTACCCCCTTGCCCTGGCGCATTGGCAGGATACAAA
The DNA here is from genome assembly GCA_937967805.1 of uncultured Anaerolineaceae bacterium. The sequence goes on along the minus strand of CALBTC010000496.1, from coordinate 7,775 downwards.
TAGGGGAAGTCGACCAGCGCCAGGCGCGGTTCTTTTTGCAGCCTTTTTGCCTCGCTTGCCAGGTCTGCCAACGAGGTGCGCGCCAATTCATCTACCACCATCATTTGCAGGCGCCCCCAAACCTCATGGCCGGGGCAAAAGCGATCGCGATTGCACTCTTGGGGGCGAATCAGGCAAACGTTCAGGCAAACTGGTCCCTCAATGGCCTCAACAATGTGCAGCAAGGTTATTTCTTTGGCCTCTTGCCGTAATGCCAGGCCGCCGCTGGGACCAGTTTGGGTGTGGATGAGGTTGGCGCGAACCAGATCGGCCGTAATTTTGTGCAGGAATGCTTTGGGAACGGCCGTTCGTACCGAAACCCGCCGCGCCGAGAGGAATGTGTCCGGCGGCTGCATTCCCAGCTCTATCATCATTCTTACGGCATAATCAACCCGTCGACTAATTTGAAACATGGATATTGTTGACCTATGTACTCCACATTCTGTTTGCCTGAATTTACCCGACATGCCAACCGGCCCATAGTGACAAATGTCACAAGGTTTTTGTGACAATCGACATCCACAAAAAAAACGGCCGCTTCCCGCAAAGGTGGCGGGAAACGGCCGTCTGCTCTACAGCCTACAACCGGTAAATGATGCTACAACGCTATGAGCCTTCGAACTTAAATGAAACTTTGACTTTGGCCCGGTAATTCATAACCTGGCCATTTTCAATTTGCATATCGAGTTCAACAACCTCGGCAATACGCAAATCACGTAATGTTTGGGCGGCTCTTTCGACAGCGGTCGAAGCAGCCTTTTCCCATGATTCTGTGCTGGTCCCAACCAGTTCCACAACTTTATAGACACTATCTGACATCATTTTCCTCCAAATACGGAGCCAGGAACGGTGAACGGCCGTTCCTCATCTCCACAACTACTCTCAGACCACTTGGACTGAATGTCACTTGAACCGCTTAACAAAGATAGATGTGAACCCGTTTAAAGTGAGCGGCTTGCCGGGATACTTGCCTCTCAGGGCAATGAAAATCCGATGTCGAGAACTGCCCGGCCTTATTTCTTCCCAGAGACGATAAATCGCGGCAGTCTGCTCTGTGAAACGCATACTCACAACCCCTTTCTTGCCAGGCGCGGATGGTACTGTGTAAACGACCACCCCTCCGGTGGCCATTTGCGGGTTTTGCAGAGCCAACGTCATATCTCTCGTTGACAACCTGGCTAACTCTTGCAATCTGTTGCCGGAATCCAAAGCAAGTTTAAAGGCAAGTAAATCACGAACACACCGCCGCCGATCTTTCCTTCTGTTCAAAGTCCCTAATAAGCCATTTATTACCACTTGTAGGTCGCGTTCATTTGCTGCCTTGTACCGAGCGCTGCGACGACGCTTCGGCTTTAAGTGCACTGCCGGCGATTTTTGAAGAAACCCCTGATTGACACACCAGTTGAAAAAAGTCTTTAGCGTTTGTTTGTAACTTTGCACAGATGCTAGAGATAAACGCTCCTCTAGTTCAAACACATAGGCATCAACCTCTTCTGGGGTAATTTGTGTGAGGACAGAGAAACGTTCTAAGAATGGCCACAGTCGGTCATTGTCAATTCTAATGGTGGCCCGACTTACGCCCCTCCTGGTGTACTGCTCTAGCGCCACTTCAGGCAGGCAGCCAAAGAAACTATCCACTAATCCAGACATCCTTATCTCCCATATTCGGTTAGACCCAGCGTGAAATCACCTGGGTGACGTGAAGGTCAGGTACCGGAACCAACATTATTAAATTTTTTCAGGCCTGGAGGATGTATGGACGAGTATAGGTCAACCAACGATGACCAGCAAACAGAGGATGAAATCGTCATTCATGTACGCGATCGGAGAAAGCCAAAGCAGTACATCGTAGATAACCTGATCATGGATGAATACTATCCGATTATCAAGTCCAGTGGCTACAGCATCTACTCTTTGCTAGTCAGAATGTCCAATGAACGAAGTGGCGAACAAACATGGGCTTCCCTCAGAATGATGGCTGCTCATTTAGGGATTGGCTCTAACAGCACCCTCTCTTACTACATCACCCTATTAGAAATCACCGGCCTCATTTTCAAGGATTTGCCCGAAGCAATCGTCATGCAGGGAGGGAAGAAGGTCAAAAAGAAGTTGGGGAACCGCAGCAATATTTACTACATCCTGGACGTGAAGCCTGTCACCCCCGAACGCCTGGAAGCATTCAAAGTGGCCGTTAAAACCAACCAGACTTTTACCGAATCTTACCGAAACCTGTTTCTAAAGAACCTTGACGAGTGGCAACCGATTCAAAGCCATTGGCGACCCAAAGGAAAGAAAATCAAAACCATCGTTGGCCAGCCAGGTCTGCCCTTCACTGATGAAGCAAAGGAGGATGATGCCGCCGCATCCGTGGCCACCATTGAGGATGCTAACCCCACATCTTTGAGAATTTTGCGCCAGCTGGAGATCACCAAGCCATCTCTTTTGCAGGAGCTTGGGCAACAAAATCCGAAACACATTCTTGCTCTCATTTTCTATGGCCGAACCCAAAGCTGGATGGAAGATGATCGCATTTCCGGCTACGTGATTAAGAATCTCGGTCCTGACGGCGCACCTGCCCCCAAGAAGTTCAGACAAGTTGCTCAATATTGGCTCAGCGCCAACGAAGAACAGCGCCGATTATTGGCCGATGCCTGGCCGTATCAAGGCTACGCCCACAGCTTGTCCCAGGAGTATGAATTACCGCTACCTATCGCTGAAGCCGCCTTGAAATTGACCAACCAAGATCCATCGAAAAACTGTTTTCTGGAATGGCTAGACCTCTAGCCGACAACTCAAGGAGTTCAACATCAATGACTGTCCCAAACACCCAAACTTTCCTCAAATCGCTCGGGATTCGAGACACCCAGCTTGAGTATCTGGATCAAATCATTCATACGCTGTTGGAGCTTCAAATAACCATAGATGAGGCGACGGCCGTGGCCGAGGAGCTTGAAAACAGGCCTCGCTGCTGCGGCAGTGAATATATGGATCGCGGCGGGTTTGTCTATGCCAACCATGGCATCAACGATATTTGCCCCCTGCACGGGCAACACCCCAAGCACCCTGGAAAGAAAAGGTTGAGGCTATACATCGGTAACAAACCCGAGGCAATTCTTGAACTTCAAGAAGCCCTGGAGAACTGGTCAAAGTGGCACAAAGCTCAAAGAAAGGTCAGGAGAGAGAAGGAACGCCTCAAGCAGCTGGTTAAGAAGCTGGAGATGGCCAAGCACGTCGCCAGCAGTAACGGCTGGCATTAAACGGGAGAAATCATATGCAGAGACAAACAATTCCAGGTCCCAACAAGGACCCCCCTGCCCTTGTTGTAATAAAAGCAAAGTGCCGAGACGGTACCCGGCACTTTGAAGAGGTATGGCTGCCATCTATGACTGCCGATGCAAGTTTAATTGATCGGCCGTCACAATTCAATAAAGGATACGAACGTGACACTACCACACGACACAATGGAAGATGAAGTAATTGAACCCAACAATCGGCTGATCGAAGTGATTGAAAACTTTCGCAGTTCGAACGCCGTCATCCAACTGGCACATGCGATCAACATTACCCTCACCTTTATTTTTGGTTTCCGGTTTATGCCGGAGGTCTTCAATATTTTTGGTGAGACTTCGGACGAGACGCAAACCTTTTCCGGTGGGCTGGCCGGCCTGGCGCTCATTGGCTTGTTTGATCTGCCCTATCATGCCTGGAACAACATTGCCAGGCGGCCCGGCCTGAGCACGGAACAGATGGCCACTGCCAACACTGCGGCCAAAGCGAGCTTGCGCGGCAGTCTGGCAGCATCCATTGCCGCCATTGTTCTTTCCCAAAACCTGATCGTCATGCCGCAAAGCATCGTTTATGGGGCAACGGGCATTGGTCTGGTCGCAGTGGCCTACATCGCCATTATGCACATGAAATGGTGGGATGACTTCAACAAACAAGGCTTTGATGCCAAGCAACGGGCTGAGAAAGCGAGTCAGCAAGCGATTGAGTTATCTCAACAAATCAAGCGGCAAAAAGAGTTGGCCCACTTAGCCAATCAAGAAGTGGCGCAGCGCCATGAACTGGAGGTTGCCAAGATCAAACATGAGCAGCAGCTGGAAATGGCCCGGATTAAAGCGGAGCAAGAGATGCGCCAGGCAATCCTCACGCAGAAGCTGGACCATAAAAAAGAGGTTGCCAATCAGGTGAGCGCCAAAGTGAAGGCAAAAATCGGGCAAATCTCCAGCAAGATTGCCGACAAGGAGGCCGAGGAACTGACAAACCAGTTTCTGGCCGAATATGGCGTGCCGACAGATGCCGCCAATGGCTCTAGCTCAAACGGAGCAAGCAATGACCCAAAGTTGAATTAATCGACAACAGCAATGCGGGTGCCAAACGCCACAATCGGTATTGTGATGGTCCTGATTGCAGCGTTATGGCCCCGCCACATGCTACCCGACGATGGCAATACTGCTCCTCAACCTGTCGCAATGCCGCCTGGAGAAAGCGGAATAGCAAGCAACAAGGCAACGGAAACAGGTGAGTTAGATCGTAAGGTAGCAAACCAAATTAGGGGAGGCGGACCGGCCGCGAACAACATTCACGGCCGGTCCGCCAAAATCTCTATTCCCCGAATCGCCACGAATCTATCCCCAATGCCGATAGACGGTGATCACAGTAGAGATTGAAATTTGTATCACTCACACATGATCCAGGGTAAAGCAAGACCCTAGACCAACGTATCGATAGAACGTGAGTTTAGAACGATTGCGAGGTCAGATATGCCACACGTTGACAAACTTTCTGTAAGTGAGCTTGTCTCTATTTGGAAGGGTTTTACCGAGGGAGACTCCCGCGCTGCTGCCGACGCTTTGGAACGCAAAATCAAGGAAGAAGGACAAAGCAAACTTTCCGGACCGGGAAAAATCGTTTACCTCCACAAAGGCAACTTACGCTTCACGGTGTTGACTGAATTCCAACGCTGTAAAGAGAAAGGCATCTTATTACAAGAATCGTGACGGCAAAGCCGCCTCGATGACCGCCAGGCGTCACGATCACATCAGCAAAACCGGCGCAGGACGACCGCTCTTTTCTTTCGCAGCCGTCCCGCGCACCAATATCTCTATTCCCCGTACCGCCACAAATCCGTCCCCAATGCCGACGGACTTTGGTCAAAGTAGAGATAGATAGCTGTATGGCTTACACAGCCTAATTGCGACCGCAAAGGAGAAATCACCATGATGAAGACGTTTACAGTTGAAGAGATGCACAATAGCGAACTGTGGCAGGTCATTGCCGAAGATCACGAACAAGAGATAATCGACGATGGCGAATTGGCCATGCACATCCTGGGCCTCAACTGGCACATGATTATGAACGGCTGCATGGCCTACGATCGGTTAAACAAAAAGTTCATTACGCTTTGGCAACCGTCCACCGAACAAGCATAGACAATGCGCTAACGTTTTCACCCATGAGCATTTTTTACGTTCTTGACGAAAACAGAATACCGGTGCCCACTTCCTCTGTCGTGACTTGGGATGAGTTTATGCAGTCAGACGAGCGGGTCGTGGCGAAAACGATCATGGACACGGATGAAGTTGTCAGCACCGTTTTCCTGGGCCTGGACCACGGTTTTGGCATGGGTCCATCACTTTTCTTCGAGACGTTAATTTTAGGTGGTCCCCACGATGGCTACATGGTCCGTTATCCTACCTGGGAATTAGCAGAGGTAGGCCACCATGAAGCCGTGTCTAAGGTTCTGAAAGGCGAACTCCTATAATCCAACCAGGGCCGAGAAGATACGCTTGGCTTCACTACCAAAGTTTTGCGCTTCTTTGTTTTTTTCCAGGCACGGCCTCAAGCGGGAAGACCCGCTTTCGGCACTTGTCGGGGAGATGCGTCCGTAAATACGAACGGCTGTAACTTTTCCAAAGGTTTTGGACCGCTAGCATCTCCCCTTCTGCTTTTTTGCCGCATCGAGCGGCGAAAAAAGCAGTTTGGCTTCACCGCCAGCCAGGGGCTTAGCCGCTTGATGGTTATGTAGTTGGGTCTCTGTTCCCCGCCGAAGTTAAACAGGTAAGTACAGTATCAACGCCACCGATCAGTCCCCAATGCCGCCTAGACAACATTCGTTGCCAGATACCCGAAGAACTCCCTAAACCATCCTTAAATAACAAGAAAAACAAATCGAAGCGCCCCCTCACAACGTTTTGCCACTGCGCCTTTGGCGCGAGGCAAAACGCCGTGAGCCTCCGGGCGCACGTTGGTGGCGACCGGAGGCAAAGCGCCAGGGCGACAAGGGCAGCCTGCCGAAAAGCAGAAACTCCCGCCCCTCCTGTCAAGGGATCGCTGCGCTCGTGGCCTTTGGGCCACGCCCTTGACAGTGGCGGGAGATTTCCGCTATGCCGTTGGCATACGGCACAGCCGGGTGGGGGCAGAGGCAGGCTTGGCCAGGGGGCCAGGGGCCAGGAAGCTGCCAGAAATCCAAACGCACCAGTAACCACCGCATAGCCCAGGGTTTCGGCGGCCACGTAGCCGCCGGAGACTGCCGGCTGCGCCGGCCAGTGGAGGAAGCCTGCGGCTCCCTCTGGTGTCTGGCATCTCGCTGCGCGCTCCCTAAATCAGCGGAAACGTGGCCCTAACCGTCATCGCTCCGCTAACCAGGTGTGTCCTGCGTACAGCTTACCGCACCGGGTCACCGTGGCACCCCTTGCCTCCAGGGTATTCGCTCCAGAGTCTCCGGCCCTGCCTGCCAGTTCTCAGTCTCGCTTTTGTTTTTGCTTCTCTGGGTGGTTCTTCACCGTGAATGCGTTTTTGTTAAGGTCTGCGCCTCCAGGCTACCACAACCGACCGCTGCGCTATTTTTGCCGCGAACTCAACCCGTACCAGGGACTTTTTTTTCGACTTTTTCAAAAAGCGAAAAAATCGAAAAAAAAGTCGAGTTTCATCAAAAATTCGGCCGTGATAACGCCTGGGCAGAACCTTAACAAACGCATCACGGAGAACCACCCAGGCAAAAACAAGCCGCACGAGCCAGAGAACAACCGACACGCGGCCTCTGACCCTTACGCTCATTCCCGAGGTAGGGGGCCACTTGTGGAGACCCGTGGGTAAGTCGCACTGTACTACGATCACACCCAGCCCGCTGTGGAAGGCGGGGGACGGTTGAGGGCGTCACGTTTCCCTAAGCTGATTTAGTACGCTGCGCACCAACGATTGCCAGACACCAGAGGAAAACTTGATAGGGCCATCTATTTTTGTGTCTATAAAAAAAGGAAAGGCAGATGGATAAAGAGAAAGAAATCAAGCTGGAAGAACACCACGATGAAGAATACGAAGATTCAATCATCATCATCGACGAGTATGGGGCGCAGGTGAAGGAAAAGAGCCTCTACCCCACAGAGTTACCTTTCTAAGAAAAAACGGGGGCGGCAGAGTTAGAGCCGCCTCCACCACCTCAATTCAAGGAGAAATCAGATGAAAAATCGGCAACAACCTAAAGTAAATGCGCAAATCATCCTCTTTCACCGCTACGGTTCAGCCCAGGCGCTGCTCGATGCTTTCGGTTCCAACTTCTTGTACGTCAGCAGCACGCGGCGCAACGGGATGCCAGGCTGCCCTTTGCAGAAACCGGCTTACTTCAAAAAGACAACCTACCGCAAATGGCTGTGGCGACAAATCCAACGGGGCAACGAGCGAGTGATCAATACGCTGCGCGTCATCGACGAGAAAACGGTTCTGGTGGATGACCA
>CALBTC010000495.1 GCA_937967805.1 uncultured Anaerolineaceae bacterium | reverse complement strand
CGGCCGTTCTCATGCGCGGCAGTACGGCCGTGCCTGAAACGCTCAACACCGGCGACGGCCTCGACGGGCGCGTTTTCAGCCTGTCGCCCACGGGCAGCCACCTGCTCTACACTCGCATCATCAGCGACGGCACGAGTTTTGGCAACAGCCTGTGGGTGATTGGCACCGAGCGTGGTGCGGAGCCACGTGAGCTGGGCGTGGAAAACGTGCTGTGGGCCGACTGGAACCCCAACCGCATCGACCTGCGCCAGATCGCCTACACCACCGCCGAGCCCAGCGACCAGCCGCCCGGCTGGGAGGCCAACAACGACCTCTGGCTGGCCGACGTTTTTGAAAACGCGGGAACGCCCTTTGAACCGGAGCCGTTCATCGATGCCTACCCGGCGCTGAACGGCTGGTGGGGCGGCAACTACGCCTGGTCGCCAGACGGCCGTATGATTGCCTACGCCTACGCCAACGAAGTCGGTCTCATCGACACGTTTGCCGAGGAAAACGCGTTCAAACGGCGACAGTTACAGGAGTTTACGGCGTACAACACGCTGGCCGATTGGGTCTGGGTGCCCACGCTCACCTGGTCGCCAGACGGCCGTTTTGTGGCCGTCACCAACCACGGCGGCGACGACGACCGCACGATGGAGTTTAACAGCTGGGTGTTCGACATCTTCTCGCCGCTCAGCCGCCAGCTCATCGACCAGACCGGCATGTGGGGCCATCTACACTGGGTGACCAACCCCACCCAGAGTGCCATCGCCTTTTTGCGCACGGCCGATCCGGTGGACAGCCTGCGCAGCAACTACACCCTGTGGCTGATGGACCAGGACGGCAGCAACGCCCGGCAAATCTACCCGCCCCTGGGTGAAAACAGCGCCTTCCCCCGCGACCGGCAGTTTATGGCCTGGGGACCCAGCGGCCAGGACATCGCCTTCATTTTTGATGATGATTTATTCATCATAAATCTGGAAACTTCGGTTGCTACCCAAATCACGGCCGACGATACCCCGGCCAGCCATCCCACCTGGGCGCCCTATGGCTTTGGCCTTTTCGGCCCATCTCCTGCCGCCAACCCTGATGCAGAACCGACGGCCACGCCAAACGGCCGTTTCCTCCCCGAAACGCAAGAGTAGGTCAAGCTTTAAAACTTGACCCACTCCAAACCAACTATCTATTCCACAGCAAGAACAAAGTTGAGGACGTCGTCCAGCACCTCCTGGCGGACCACGCTGTTGCCCTGACCCAGCGGCGATTCCAGATTATGCCCAGACCCTTCATACAGTTTGACCGTGATGTTGCTGCTGTTCAACGATTGCAGCCGCGCCTTGCTTTCTAACGCGGGCACATTGGTATCATCAAGACCAAAGAGGGCGAGTGCCGGAACATCCAGTTCTTGCCAGTATGGCAGTGGATCAAAATCGCCAATGGCATTCCAGAACGACTTTTGCCGTACTTCGCGGATGGACCAAGCCGCTGGGTATGCCAGCAAATCGGCAATACCCGGCAGAAAACCCATCTGGCGCAAGTTGTGCTTCTCCTCATACAGAAGTTGTTCACGAATCGGTAAAGAAGTCCCGGAAAAATTCACAATAAAGTCGATTGCGTCTGACTGGCTGGCAATGAGTGGTGCAATGTGCCCACCCTGGCTGGAACCAAGGACGCCCACGCTCGTTATTGCCAAATCGTCCCGCGCTAATAGATAATCAACCGCGGCAACAGTGTCTACAGCCAGCGCTTCAAAGCTGGCCGTTTCCCAATCACCTTCAGACCCGTCAGCGCCCCGCTTGTCGGGTACCAGCACAATAACCCCGTTGTCCAGCAGATGCTTCGCAACCGTTAAGATGACGCGATTTCCACGAAAGCTAGGGGCGGAGCCATGCACAAACACCACTGCTGGAAACGGTCCGTTACCTTCGGGCACAAATAACATGCCCGCCAACTGAAATTGCTCAGCCTCGTTATAAAATTGAACCTCTTCATATTCTACCTCGTCCAAGGTGACCCCTTCCCACTCACGGGATTCTGGCTGCCGCAGTTGGGTCGCCAACACCGGCACCACCAGGACAAGTAAAGAGACGATACCTAAAATTACACCAATTGTCTTGTTCATTCGATTTCTCCTTGTGAAAAAAGTTTTGAAAATGTTTGCACACAGTGTGGCAGATTAGCGCAGCAAACACATCCGCAAAGCAGTGGAAATGGTGATCCTGGAAATTGTGCAGCAAATCTCCATAATTTTTAGGATGTACGGCCGTCTCCCATCCTTTATAATGTCAAGATGATGAAACAACGCTGGTTCACGCGGCCTGGTGCCGGCACTTTTTTACTCATCAGCTTTTGCTTGTGGGGAGCGGTGAGCCTGCGCTGGATTACCGAGTTTGTCGAGCAGCAGCACCCGCTCACCTGGGCCATCTCCCTCATTTTGCTCATTTTTGGCGCGCTGATGGGGCTGGAGCCGCTGCTCACGCGCGGATCGTCCTTGAGGGCACACGTTTATCTGGCTGTACAAACGATCCTGGTGTTTCTTGGCTCACTCTTCTTTTATGAGCTCGACTTTTTTGCCATGCTGTATATCGTTTTGTGTGGGCAGGCGGCGTATTTGCTCTCCCGGCGCGATAGTTTGATCTGGACGGGCATCTTGATTGGGGTAACGGCCGTTGCCCAAATCATCCAGTTTGGCATCCCCATCGCCTTCTCCTTTACGCTGCTCTATGTGGCTGGTTTGATTTTTGTGGCGTCCTTTGTGCGCATGGTGCTGCAGGCAGATGCGGCGCGTACCCACAGCGAACAACTGCTGGCCGAGCTGCAAGAAGCCCATGCCCAACTGCAAGTGTACGCCAACCAGGCCGAAGAGCTGGCTATCGCCAACGAGCGCACCCGCCTGGCGCGGGATTTGCACGATTCGGTGGCCCAAACCCTGTACGGCCTGACACTGCAAGCCGAAGCCGCCAGCCGCAAGCTCACTGCCGGGCAAAATAAAGCGGTGCAAAGTTACCTGGCAGCCATCCAGGAAGACGCCCAGCAAACCCTGCAAGAAACCCGGCTGCTCATCTTTGAGCTGCGCCCGCCGGTTTTGGAGAACAGCGGTCTGGCGGCGGCGCTGCAAGCCCGCCTGGACACCGTCGAGGCTCGCAGCGGCCTGACGATGAACGTGGCGCTGGAAGACGTCGGCCGCTTGCCGCCCAGCATGGAAACCGGCCTGTACCGCATCGCCCAGGAAGCGCTGAACAACGCCGCTAAATATGCCCAGGCCAGTACGCTGCATGTCCAGTTGCATAAAAATGATGGCGAGCTTTGTCTGCAAATTGGGGATGACGGGATTGGGTTTGAGCCAACGGCCGTTCCGCCCGGCAGCGTGGGGTTACAGGGGATGACCGAACGTGTGGCGCAGCTAAACGGCCGTCTCACCATCCACAGCGCCCCCGGCCAGGGCACCCAAATTCAGGTGGAGGTTCCGCTATGAATGACAACCAATCGATCCGCATTCTTATCGCCGACGACCATCACATTGTGCGGCGCGGCATTCGCGATTTGCTGGACACGGAGCCGGATATGGTCATTGTAGGGGAAGCAACAAACGGAGAAGAGGTGGTAACGGCCGTTGCCGCGCTGAAGCCAGACGTGGTGCTAATGGATTTGGTGATGCCCGGACTGGACGGCATCGAGGCCACGCGGCAGATCAAGGCGCAGCAGCCGCAGATGAAAATCCTGGTGCTCACCAGCTTTGCCACCGACGACAAAGTGTTTCCAGCCATCAAAGCCGGGGCGCTGGGCTATCTTATTAAAGACACGGGGCCAGAGGAACTGGTGCAGGCGATCCGGCAGGTGCACCGGGGCGAAGCATCTTTGCATCCCACGATTGCCCAAAAGTTATTGGCGGAAGTGGCCCAACCAGAGAAACGGCCGTCCCCCGCCACCACCGATCCCCTCACCGAGCGCGAAATGGACGTGCTCAAACTGCTGGCCCGTGGCCTGAGCAACCAGGAAATTGCCGACCTGCTGGTCATCGGCGTCACCACCGTCTACTCGCACGTCTCCAACATCTTGTCCAAGCTGCATCTAGCCACCCGCACCCAGGCCGCCCTCTACGCCCTGCGCGAAGGGTATGTGCCCTTGCATGAACAGGACGAGTGAGCCCACCCTCAAGGGTCGCGCTGCACAATCACCAGCGTCATATCGTCTGACTGGGGCTGGCCGTCGGTGAATTGATTCACGGCCTGCCAAATATCTTCCGCGATCTGGCTGGCCGAAGCAGCAGCGTCTTGGGACAAAACAGCTTCCAGCCGGGACTCATCAAAAAAATCAGCCTCGCTGCGCGCTTCGGTAATGCCGTCTGTGTACAAAATAAGGCTATCCCCCTTTTCCAGGGTAATTTCGCACTCATCCGGGCGAATCAGGGGAAAAGCACCCAACAGCATTCCCTTACCAGCCAGCGGCTGAATGCATCCGCTCCCGGCCTGCACCCAATACGGCCGATCGTGCCCGCCAATGGCATACACCAGCCGGCCGGTGGGCAAATGAAGGCTGCCAAAAAAGGCGCTCAGAAAAGGAAGGGAGCGTTTTTCATTCATCAACTGCTGGTTGGTGCGGATAAGCAGGTCGGCGGGGGAACGGCCGTTTTGCGCTTCGGTGCGGATAATGGTGCGGCACACGGCCATGAACAAGGCGGCGGGTACCCCTTTGCCCGTCACATCGGCAATGACCAGGTGCAGCAGGTCGGGGTCGTGCGGATTGGGGATGAAGTCGTAAAAATCGCCCCCTACCTGGCGTGCCGCTCGATAGGTGGCCACCAGCGTCCAGCCGGGAATGTCCGGACAGCTATCAGGCAGCAGGCTGAGCTGAATTTTCCGGCCAATGGCAATTTCTTCTTCCAGGCGCAGCCGCTCAACTTCTTCCTCCATATAGCGGCGCAGCCGGATAGACATGGTACACATCACCTCGGTGGCAAAGGTGGGGAGCTGCTGGCTGAGGGCGGCAAACTGATTTTTGTCGATAGAAATGAGTTTGGTGGGCGTAACGGCCGTTGCCGTGGCGCTGCGCACGCGGTTATCGGCCAGGGCCATTTCGCCAAACACCTGCCCCGGCTGTAGATAATCCAGCTCACGGCCGTCAAAGGTGATGCGCACTTCCCCGGACAAGATGTAATACATCGCCGTGCCAATATCACCCGCAGCAAAGATTTGCTCACCGGCGGCGAAGGGCAGCGCTTCGGCTTCGTTGATAAAGGGGATGATGTTGAAAAAAGTCATGGTGTGGTGAGATTAGAAGCTGGCAACGGCCGTTGCCCGATCCGTGTGAATCTCTAAGATGTTATCAAAGCCGGTCATGCTTAACGTTTTTTGCACGCGTGGCTGGGGTTGCAGCAGCTTGCAGGTAATGTCCCGATCCGTGCTGGCACTCACATCATGGGAGATTTCGTGAATGACGCTCCAGCCGCCTTCCATGTTGGGCGGCTCCTGCCCGCGCATCACCATCACCACGCTGTGCAGCCCCACCAGCCCGGCGCTGGACATGAAGGTCATCTCGCTCAGGTCCAACAGCAAATGACGCGTGCCTGCACCGTAAAGCGTTTGTGCTTCCTGGATCAGGGTCAGGTACGAACTGCCGTCGAGTTCCCCCTGAATTTTAAGGACGGTAACCGGTTTGTTGGCGGTAATTTGCTCAACGGAAAGATTCATCATATCTCATTCCTCCCTTGAAAATAGCCTCACGCAAAGTCGCAGAGCCCTTTGGCGCACTTGGCGACTTGGTGTGAGATTTTCATTCATGTCGTCTTCTAACAAAATAATCCAGGCTAAAACGCACTGTGCTTGACGAGGGTAAGCTGGTTACGGTCGTCAACCGTCGTCTGGTACCTTAACTCATCGACAAATTCACGCATCATGTGTACGCCCATACCGCCAAACGGCCGTTGCGCCAGCGGCACCGTAATATCCGGCGTGGGTACGCTGGTGGGATCGAACAGCGGTGCCTCGTCGCGAAGTTCAATCAGCAAAGCATCTGCCTGACGCCAAAACGTCATCTCGACACGGCCCGGCTGCCGCCGGTAGCCATGCCGCACCACGTTGACCAATGCTTCGTTTAGCGCAATGATTATGTCGGCTGCTGCGTCAGCATGAGCGCCATAATTCAGCAAATCCTGCTCTACCTGCTGGCGGAAGGCAGACATGCCGTCGCCCAGGCCCAACGTAATGTCATAGTGGCCTAGTTTTTGCATCAGCGGCTTTAGAATGAACGAATCGCTTCATCTTTGTCGGCAAAAATTTTTAAAAACATGTCGTAGCCGGAAACACTGAGCGCCTTGGCCCCATTTTTGGTGGGATTGAGGAGCTTGAGCTTAGGCGCGCTGAAGGTGCCGACGGCAATGCCGCGATTCATGGCGCTTTTGTCCACGTCGCCTGAATCATGAAGCAGTTCAAACACACCCTGGATGGCCCGCAGACCGGCGCTGCTGATATAGGGGACATGCTGCAAATCGAGCAGGATCGCCTGGCTGCCGTTGGCCACAGCCTGCACCGCTTCACTGCGCAGCGGTTCCTCCTCAACTAAATCACCCTGAAGGTGAAAGATGGTGACGGGGATACGGCCGTTTGCCTGCGAAACTGAAAGTTCCATGTTGCTATTCTCCTGTGCGTATCAAAAGCCGAACGTGAGTTGTCGGGGATGCAAGGTAACTGGATTTTGCCCTGAAATGCTGGAAAATACAAAATTTTTTTGCTTTACGTTACAATATCCGCATAGAAACGGCTAAACGTCACTTCGAATACAGGAGACCATGCCCAGTCCAACAGCGGCTTACCGACAGACACCAAAAGATTCGCCAAAGCACCAACTCCCCCCCCTTGTCAACGGCGACCACCTGACGCGTGCCGAATTTGAACGCCGCTACGCCGCGCAGCCCCATCTCAAAAAAGCGGAACTCATCGAAGGAGTTGTGTACCTGCCTTCACCCGTCCATCTCGACAAACACAGCAAACCCCACAGCCGCATCATTGTTTTTCTAGGCAGTTACGTGGCAGCCACACCCGGCACCGATTTTGGTGATAACGCCACAGTGCGCCTGGACCTGGAAAACGAGGTGCAGCCAGACGCCTTTTTGCGTCTCCATGAAAACGCCGGCGGCCAGTCGAAGGTCGATGAGGATGATTTTTTAGAGGGAGCCCCGGAATTAGTTGTGGAAGTCGCCGCCTACGATTTATACGAAAAGCTGCGCATTTACCGCCGCAATGGGGTGCAAGAATATTTGGTCCTGCTGGCGTATGAGCAGGAAATCCGCTGGTTTCGCTTGGTGGAGGGGGAGTACATCTTAATGCCGCCTGATGAAAATGGCATTATCCACAGCCAGACATTCCCCGGCTTGCACTTTCAGCCGGAGCGGTTCTGGGCCGACGACCTGGCCGGGCTGCTGCAAACTTTGCAGGCCGGGCTGGACAGCGAGGCACACCAAGCTTTTGTTGCAGAACTTCAAAAGCGCCAGGAAAAATAACTGATAGGAAACGGCAGTTTCCTCCCCAATAACTAACCCTTCCCCCATATGCAGAGTCTAACCATTTTCCCAAAAATTGGGAGTTTCCAGGGAAATGCCAGCACCGTAGCAAAACCGTAAGCAGATCATAGTTGCACCAAATTTGGGGCGTGGCAAAATCAGGCGCATGAATGCTGCGCTGAATTCTGCAAAACGTGCCCGTTTGTTTACCCTGTTTTGGCTATTTCTGGGGTTGATTGCCCTGTTGGCGATGGGGGCGCTTCAGCTAAGGCACAATTTTCTCACCCGCGGACTTCCTGACGGCCTGCCGGAGCCGGTTAACTTTGGCGGGGTACAGCCTGGCCTTAATGTTTATCTTGACCAATACGACGATGCCGCCCTGGCCGACCATCTGCGGCAGATTGCCGATTTGGGCGTGCAGCTTGTGAAGCAGCCGTTTTACTTCAGTGAAGATTTTGATTGGGCTGAGGCGGACCGGTTGGTCACGGCCGTTTCCCACCATAACCTCACCCTTGTCCCTTTATTGGATGGCAACCCCGCCGATGAGTTTGCGCCGGTGGATACGGCCGTCTTCGCCCAATGGACCGCCGGATTTGCCCAGCGGTACGGTGACACCGTCCAATTCTACATCATCTGGGACGAGCCCAACCTGGCCAGCCACTGGGGCAACCAGCCCGTCAATCCCGACGACTACGGTGCGCTGTTAAGCGCCGCGGCCAACGCCATCCGCAGCGCCGACAGTGACGCGGTGATTGTGGCCGCCCCTCTGGCCCCCACCGTGGAAACCGGTCCCGACAACCTGGCCGACCATCTCTTTCTTCAACAGCTATACGAAACCAGTGCAGCTACGGCGTTCGACATTGCCGCCGCCAAGCCGTACGGCTTCGACCGCCCGCCAGACGACCGCACCGTGGCCAACGAGACGCTCAACTTCAGCCGCGTCATTTTGCTGCGCGAGGTGATGCTGCGCAATGGCGACGGCCACAAAGCCATTTGGGCCGGCAACTGGGGCTGGAACAGCCTGCCCGTCGGTTGGACCGGCGATCCCTCCATTTGGGGTGAAGTGACCGCTGAGCAGCAGGCCGACTACACCATTGCTGCCCTGGAGCGGGCCCGGCTGGAATGGCCCTGGCTGGGCGTCGCCTTTTTAGAGAATTGGCAGCCAAACGTGCTGCCAGACAATCCACGCTGGGGATTTAGCATTGCCGAAACGGAAACAGCCGCAGCGCTGCAAACCTATCTCGCTGAACAGAATACGGCCGTTGCCCAACCCGGCTTCCATCTGGCCCAGCCCAACAATCCGGCCCAAATTTATGAAGGCAGCTGGGAATTTTCCCCCGAATTTGGCGCGGACATCGGCCAGCAGCCGGACGACGTGCTGCTCGGCGACAAAGTCACCTTCACCTTTTATGGCACCGATCTGGGGCTGCGCGTGCGCCGGGCCAACTTCCGCGCCCGCTTTTACATCACCATCGACGGCCAACCGGCCAACGCCCTGCCCCGCGACGAAAACGGCGCAATGCTCATCCTCACTTCGGCGGCGAAGAGCGACGACTATATCGCCACCGAGCCCGTGGCCCGCAACCTGGCCCCCGGCGTGCATACGGCACAAATCATCGCCTCGCGCGGCTGGGACCAATGGGCGCTGAACGGTTTCAGCGTCGGTTACCACCCTCCGGATGCCTGGTATCGCTGGGGAATTTGGCTTTTGGCGGGCACGGCCGTTCTTTCATTCATTCTGGCTATGCGAATTGGGCGACAGGCACAGTGGGCCGATTGGTTTCGTCGCCAGCGGGAACGGGTTATCACTTTGGACATGAGCTGGCAGTTGGGCGTAACGGCCGTAACCGCCACGCTTGTCTTCCTGGCCGGCTGGTTCACCTGGGCCGAGCAGATGGGCGGCGTCTATCGCCGCCTGGGAGATGGCAGCCAGTTGGCCCTCACCGCCGCCGTCGCCTCAGTTTATTACGTCACGCCCACCTTCTTCATCTACGCTGCAGCACTGGTCATCTTGTTTGTCCTGCTTTATTGGCGGCCCGTTTGGGGATTGGTCCTCATCGCCTTCTGCTTCCCGTTTTACGTCCCGCCCCTACCCAAACCGATCCTCAATTACCGCTTCTCCCCCATCGAAGTATTCACCCTCATCACCTTCGCTGCCTTCGCCACCAACCGCCTCACCACCTGGCTACAACGCTTCAAAAACCGCTCACTGAATACTGTACGCGAAACGGTCGCGCAGCGACATTACCGATTACTGAACAGTGATTACGGCGTCATCGCCCTCACCACAATCGCCACCCTCTCCCTCTTCTTCACCAATCGCCTGGATGTGGCCAGCAACGAGTGGCGCGTGGTGATTTTGGAACCGGCGTTGTTTTACTGGGTGCTGCGCGGCACAAGGCCGAAGGCACCAGAAATGTGGCGCATCCTCGATGGCTTTGTACTGGGCGGATTGGTCGTGGCTCTGTATGGTCTGTGGCAAATGGGGTTTGCCCGCGAGGAGCTAATCACCGCCGAAGGTGGGTTGCTGCGCCTGCGCTCGATCTACGGCTCGCCCAACAACGTGGCCCTCTACCTGGGGCGCGTCGTGCCGCTGCTGGGGGCGATGGCCCTGCTGGGCAGCAAGCAAATTCACGGCAGGCGGTGGTGGGTGTATACGGCCGTTCTCCTCCCCACCCTTCTCGCCTTATTGCTCACCTTCAGCAAGGGCGGTCTGTTTTTGGGGCTGCCCGCCGCGTTTGCCATCGTTTTTTGGCAGTGGCAGCGGGTGAACGGCCGTAAAACCTGGCCCTGGCTGCTGGCGTTTGGTGCGCTAAGTCTGATTGGACTATTTGCCATTGAGCAAGTTCCGGCGCTGGCGGGCCGTCTCAGCCTAACCGGGGAGACAGGCGTCTTTCGCCTCAGCCTGTGGCAGGCCAGCCTGAACATGGTGCGCGACCATCCCTGGTTTGGCGTGGGATTGGACAACTTTCTGTATGAATATCGGGGACGCTACATTTTGGAAGCAGCCTGGCGCGATCCTAATTTGAGCCACCCGCACAACCTGTTCCTGGACTTTGCGACGCGAATTGGGCTGCCCGGCTTGCTAATTGGTCTCTGGCTCATCAGCACGCCGGTGCGGATACTGTGGCGGCTGCGTTCTGCGATTTCGCCGGAATGGCTGCCGGTTGCTGTGGGGCTGGGTGCCGCCCTGGTCGACATGGTTTTCCATGGGCTGGTGGACCACAGCTTTTTCCTGGTGGACCTGGCGTTTGCTTTTTATTTGCTGCTGGGAACGGCCGTTTGGCTGCAAACCCACGAGTCAGGTAAAATTAGGGATGGTTCGGCGTAACTAACCCATTTTTACAGTGTTTTCTTCTGTGGCGCGGGTAGGCTGCGGCCATACGATTGCTTGACAATCTGAGGGTTATTTCTAAAATTGCCCGCCATACAAAGATTTATCCGAAAAAGCCACAGAGGAAAAAGAGAAGATAGAGAACGTGAGACCAATCTCAAAAATCTCTGTGAACTCTGTGGCCAATAATCGGATAGGCATTAAATATAATCAAAGATACCCTTGAAGGAGAGTAGGATGAGCGATACTGAAGCGCAGGTAAAAGAAATTATTGCTGAATTGTTAGGCGTTGACGAAGACCAAATTGTGTCCGACGCCCGTTTTCGTGAGGATTTGGAAGCGGACTCATTGGACCTGGTTGAGTTAATCATGGCCTTTGAAGAAAAGTTCGATGGCGAGATTTCTGACGAAGAAGCGCAGAAAATCACGACCGTGGGAGAAGCGGTTTCGTACATTGACACACATATGCGTGTTTAGAAAGAATGTAATTAGGTAATTGAGCAATTGGGTAATTTTATTGCTCAATTACCCCAATTACTTGCAACGAGAGCACCCAAACGGAGATATGACGACCGGTGGGTGCTATTTTTTTGCCAATTGTGTAAAAGCCAGCCCAACCGCAGCAGCGTGACCCACCAGGTTCAGCCAGAAGCCAGGACCATACCCCAAAGTGACGCCGATCAATTCACTGGCAAACGGCCGTACCTCCCCATAAATTAACGTCGGCCACACCAGGCCTACCAGCCCGGCAAGAGCCATTAGCCCCCAACCCAAACGCGGCAGCCACGGCCGTTTTTGCCCGCCAAACAAAAGCAGCAAACCGGCCACGACAACCACCAGTCCAATTCCCGCCACTCGGAACAGATAAACACCTTCGCCTGTCCGCAAATCTTCCAAGGCCGGGAAAGCCAACAGGCTTACGGCCACCGCCACGCCGCGAAAAAGCCAGGTTTGGATACGGCCGTTCTCCCACCCCGCTGTAAAAAAAAGTAGCATCAGCGCCAGCGTCAGCGGCGGCAAATAAAACCAGTTGCGCTTTGCCCCCAGGCCAAAGAACTTGGTCCATTCCCCCATTTCGATGCCCAAAAATTGCAGCCCCGCCGACGGTCCCGGCAGCCACACCATCAGGTAGCCAATGAAAATCGCGGTAAAGCTAAGCAGGAACAAAATTTGTCTGTATTGTTTAATCATGTAAGTGTGTTTTGGTGGATTTGTAGGAAATTTAAATTCTTTGGCAAACGAAACCGCTTCCCCTGTCATTCTGAATGAAGCGCAGCGAAATGAAGAATCCCTCTAAACTTTTCTTTATGAAACCCTTGCTCGCGAACATAGCAATTGGGCATTGTTACGCGATAGGGATGCTTCACTGCGTTCAGCATGACAAGTTTGGGTGCCAAGTTTATTTGTGGTTGAAAACGGCCGTTACCACCTTGTCCTCTTCTGCCTGGTCGGCAAAAAATTTGGCTAGTTCCGGGCTTTGCCTCTGGCGCAGGGCGAGCAGGGCCACAGCTTCCACATCCTGCGGCAGCACTTCGTCGCGCTCATCGGCGGCG
>CALBTC010000494.1 GCA_937967805.1 uncultured Anaerolineaceae bacterium | reverse complement strand
ATTTTAATCGTCATGGATTTCTCCTTTAGTGAAATTCTTCAAACGGAAATATTGTAACCCGGACACCAAACACCGTTCATGGTCAAATGTCATGCCTCGGCGCGTAGGGTATCACGATAACAAACGCATAACCACCTGTGCCAGTTTTGCGCCGTCGTGCCGCCAGGGTCGAGCCTCATCGACCAAATCAGCCGTCACCATCTTCAGCTCTTTTGGCGGGGTCAGTTGAACGTAAATTGTGTTGCCGCCACCCCGATCCGGGGGAATAGACAGGTTATCATTGGCAACAACCAAGTCCAGGCAGCCAGTGGGAATATGTTGGAATAGGGTGGCAACATGATCGGCCACACTGTAATTATCCGTCTCTCCGGGCTGTGTGGCAAGATTACATATATAAATCTTAGGTGCCCGGGCGTGCAGCAGCGCTTCGGCCAGGTCTGGCACCAGCAAATTGGGCAAAATGCTGGTGTACAAACTGCCCGGCCCCATCACAATCAGGTCCGCCTGAAGGATGGCCTGCAGTGCGGCCGGATACGCTCTTACTTCGCCTGGCTGCAAGTAGACGTGCTGGATACGGCCGTTCACCTCCGGTATCTTGCTTTCCCCCACCACCCGCTGCAAGGTGCCGTCCGGCAGCAAAATGTCCGCTGCCAGCGCCACATCGGCCAGGGTTGAGGGCAGCACCCGGCCGCGCATCGCCAGCACCCGTTCCGCCGCCAGCAGCGCTTCATCAAAGCTGCCGGTGATGCCCGTGAGCGCCGCCAGCAGCAGGTTACCGAACGCGTGGCCTTGAAGTTCGGAACGGCCGTTTTCGCCCACCGCCGCGCCAAAGCGATATTGCAACACCTGGGTCATCAACGCCTCATCCCGCGACAAAGCAGCAATGTTGTTACGAAAATCCCCCGGCGGCAGCAGGCCAAATTCGCGCCGCAAACGGCCGCTGCTGCCGCCATCATCGGCCACGGTAACAATGGCCGTGATGTTGCGCGTGTACGCCGTCAGGCCACGCAGCAGGCCGGGCATGCCGGTGCCACCGCCAATGGCCACAATATTGGGCCCGCGCCGCTGGCGGCTGTGCTCATAAATGCGCTCGGCCACGCTGCCGCCTGTGGTCTGGAAGGGAGCCGTGAGGGCGCGACCAATTTGCAGAATGCTGCCAAGTATCAACAGAATGCCCAACACCAGCGGCACAATAATGTGCCACGGCGAAGGCAAAAATTGAAGCGTCAACCAATAGGAGATGGATCCAGCCAGCCACGCCTGCTGCTCCAGCAAAAATAGCAAATTGACGATGGCCACACTGGAAACGGCCGTGCCAACCCCCAACAGCAGCAGCCAGCGCTTCAACCCAATGCCCGGCGACAACCAGCGGCTGCTGGAAAAAAAGATAAATCGCTTAAACGGTGATGTTTTACGCACGAGGCGATTCTAGCAAGACGGCCGTGGGTGGACAAGGTGACAAGGTGGCCAAGCGGCCGTTAACCAATTACCATTAAAAATTAACCATTAACTATTTTCTTCCAGCCATTGTGCAAATCATAACAATGTTGACCCTCTTTTAGGGAGCCGCTAAACTTTTTTCACATTCAATCAGCTGTTCAATCAACTTTTTCTGCGACCGCCGCCTATGTCCTTGCAATCATTCGGCAGCACAGCTTTTCCCTCTGTATTCCTTATTGGTGACAACGGTTTTGTTGCACCAGTTCATCTTTCCACAGGGGCCGGAAACGGCCGCATTCCTACAAGGAGGTCTTCATGAACCCATTCCCCACGAGCCACAAGCAGCCTAAAGCAAGATTCCGCTGGCGCAGCGCTCTCTGGCTGCTGCTTACCTTGCTGCTGGCAGTGCCCGCCAGCGTGCTGGCCGGCAGCAGTAGTCGCAACCGGGATGCCTTTACGGTAACGGCCGTCTCCAGCGCCCCGGATCAAGTGACAGGCGGTGACGCCCGACTGCACATTGAGGTGCCAGACGGCTTCCCCTTGCACCGGCTGAGCGTGACGGTAAACCGAGAAGAGATGAGCCACCGCTTTAGCCTGATTCCCCGTACCAATACGCTCACCGGCGTCATTGACGGCCTGCATTTGGGCGATAATGAGGTTCGGGTGCGCGCGCTGGGCTTTGGCCGGCAACGGCCGTATCCCGCCAATCTCATCCTGACCAACCACCCCATCACCGGCCCTGTCTTCTCCGGGCCGCACCAGCACCCGTTTGTCTGCACCGTGCAGGATCACGGGCTGGGGCAGCCGTTGGTAGACAATGCCACCACCGGCATCCCCGTCTACGCCACGGATGCCGACGGCAACCTGACCGATGAGATTATCGGCTACAGCAAAGATTGCAGCGCCGAAACGCTGGTGGTTTACGTGTATCGCAGCACGAGCGGCAGTTGGTTGCCGTATGAGCCGGGGCAGGAACGGCCGTCTGACATGGCCCAAACCACCACGATGGACGGCAAAACGGTCGACTACATCGTGCGCTGGGAGCGCGGAACCATTAATCGCTTCATCTACAGCATCGCCATGCTTGCCCCGGACGACACCGGCCCCGATGATTTAACAACTACCGCCTGGAACGGCAAGCTCATTTACCACTTCCAGGGCGGCGTGGGCATTGGCCACACCCAGGGCGGCCCCAGCGGCTCCCGGATGTTGTATGAGTACGGCCTCAGCCAGGGATACGGCATCATCTACTCCACCGGCACCAAGACCGGCGAACATTACAACCTGGTGCTGGGCGGCGAAACGGCGCTGATGGTTAAAGAGCGCTTTATCGAGCTGTACGACACGCCCATTTACACCGTCGGTGTGGGTGGTTCCGGCGGGGCCATCCAACAATATGTTTATGGCCAGAATCACAAGGGGTTGATTGATGCCGCTATTCCCCAATACTCCTATCCGGACATGATCACCCAGGCGATCCATGTAGGCGACTGCGAACTGCTTGAGTTCTTCATGGACGTTACCGACGGGGCTAATCCACGCTGGCAAACCTGGTCCAATCGCACCCTCATCGAAGGGATGAACGCCAGCGACACCATCTTCAACCCGTACACCCAATCGCTGGGCAGTTCCGAATGCGTCAACGGCTGGCGCGGCCTGTCGCCGCTGGCGCTGAATCCACATTACGGCATCGCCGACAATCAGGAGCTGTATGTACCACAGTCAGACATCGCCGCCATTGAGTGGACCCATTTTGGCGACCTGATCAACATCTACGGCGTGGGCGATGATGGCTTTGCCCGCAGCCCGTGGGACAACGTGGGCGTGCAATATGGTCTGCAAGCAGTGGCCAACGGCAGCATCACCCCGGAAGAGTTCCTGAAGCTAAACGCCAACATTGGCGGCTGGAAAAATGAGCCGGAGATGGTGCAGGAAGGTTCCCCCTTCTTCCCGCCCGGCGTCATTGATCTGTCCAACTGGGATCCGTGGAGCGTGCGCAACCAGGTGCTCAGCCCGGACGGCGGCGTGACACCCGCCCAGCGCACCGAAGGTGACATGCTGGCCGCCCAGGCTGCATATCAAGCGGGTTTGGTCTTTATGGGCGACATGCAAATCCCCATCATCGACTGGCGGCACTATCTGGAGCCGGTGCTGGACATGCACAACTCACACCAATCGTTTGCCGCCCGCCTGCGCCTGCAAAGCTACGACGGCGACAGCAGCA
>CALBTC010000493.1 GCA_937967805.1 uncultured Anaerolineaceae bacterium | reverse complement strand
CGGCGGCCAAAGTTGTCTTCCCAACGCCCATTTCTCCAACCGCGATGGCTTCTGAATAGGTTTCCAGGCGGGTCAAAATGGCCGCAGCCGCATGTTTTTGGGCAGGCAGCAGGCCGGATTTGCTCCGACCATTCTGGTCGACCATGCCAGGTATCTTTCGCTTCTTGCTCAAGCTGTTCAGCAAACGGCCGTATCCATTGAGATCAAACTGGTACACCGGTGGATACTCCTGGGCCACAATGCCCGTCAGGTGCGCAATCCACTTTTGCAAGAACTGCTCCAGTTCCGTACCTTTGTAGCTGGTGACCTGACCGCTGCTGTTCACGGTGGTGATGTCGGTGACGACGCTTTCCGTCTCCAGGTGCGTCACGCGGGTGCGGCCGTCGGGCAGCGGTTCTTCATATTCTTCGGCACGGGTCACCTTGTAGTTGCGGCCTTTAATCAACAGCCGCTCGTCGCTCTCGGCCAATACCTGGTTGTTGAGATGGCCGGCGGCAATGACGCTGTTCATGTGGCCAATTTTGAGAGGCGTTAACGGCCGTAACGGGACGTTGGCACCGTTCGGGTCCAGATGCTCCCGCCAGGCAGCTTTACTGCTGGCACCCAGCTGCCGCGCCTCGGCCAGGGCGTCGGCGGGGTCTACGAACTGGGAACGGAATTTGAAGGCGCTGTGTTTGACAGTTAGCGGGGGAAGCGTGTAGGTGGGTTCGGAAACGGCCGTCAAAGGTTGCAGCATCTCTTTGCCTGCCGCCAACTGCGCCACCCGTTCCACCATCTCACCGTCGGGCGCAATGGCTTTCGGCCGCAAAACGCCGAAGAGGACAATTTGTTTGAACCTATCGTAAGTGCCATCAGGGAAGCGGTAAATCTGCACCTGATCGTACCAAGAAAGTATGTAGCGGGTGGCTTTGCGAAAGCGGAGCATGTGTTGAGGCACCACCCAGACGAGCAAGCCACCCGGCTGCAGCCAGGGACGGGTGTGGACAAGCCATTGGTATTCCAGCCTTCCGTCCTGATCATCGTGGTCATATGGCGGATTGATATAGAGCAGATTGTAACCACCGCGCGAGGTGACTAGGCTGAGATAACTGTCGTGGAGAATGCGTGTACCGTGTGAGGCGGCCGCATCGCCTTTATCAGAGACATGCCGAGAAACCAGGAGCTGGCTTACGACTTCACGCGCCGCCTTGGCCCGCCCTTCATGCAGCTCAACGCCGAAGGGTTCCAGGACCAGCTTCTCAGCCAGGGTCACCAATGCGGTGCCTTCACCAGCGCATGGATCCAGGATACGGCCGTCTTTTGGGGCAGCGATATGCGTTACAAGTCGTTCGGTAACAGAAGGAGGGAGTCTGAAATATCCCGCCTTTTCGACGTTTGCTAATCTGGTCATTTGCTTTACCTTTAGAATATAAGGGGTAGAAGGGTAGATATTTGTGGGTTGACAGAGTTATCGAATAGCGTGACAAAGTTGTTGAATTGGGTGGCAATCTAAAGATAATTTTCGACTGAGGTCAGAAAGAAATCTTTTGCGATTGTAGACCGCACTCGACAACGCTTTGCCATTCCTTGGATGTCGGAAGAGTCCGCCAGGCCGTATAGCCCTGCCCTTCACCCTCATCAAGCAGGGTGATGAGCTCATGCGCACGGCCGTTTTCCCATAAATACCCCGCCCATTCCGGCAGCAGCGGCAGCGCCAGGCACTTGTTCAGCATCGGGTAGAAGAGAGGCGGAATCGGCTGCGTGCCATCATCCAGCAGGTAGAAGGGCTGCTCCGGGTTCATCTCTTTCAGGCTGGCCTGCTTGTGAATGAGGATGTGGTTGGCCCAGCCGCAGGGCAGCGTGGCCTGGATCTTTACGTGCTCTTTCATCCCATCCAGCCGTATCCGCTTGCGGCCCAGCCAATGCACCTTGCCCCCGCCAACCAGTGCCGCCCAATTGGCCTTCACCGACTGTTTGGCCCCCACCATCTCCAGGTAAACCAGCGTCTCGTCCACATCGTCAATAGCCAGCGCCGGCGTCATCACGGCCAATCCCTGGGCCAATGACAGCTTGCGGGCGGGGTCGTTTTGGACGCGCACCTCTTTGAGAATCACGCGCCGAGCCTCATGACCGTCACGTTTGGGCTGGAAATGGTATGGCTGGCACCAGGTCAACTCCGTCTGGTAGCCCAACTGGCGCAGCGCCTGGCTGACACGGCCGTCGGCCACTAACTGCTCCGCCTGCCACTCGCTAATGGACGCCACGTCCAGGGCGTCCAGCACATCCCGCAACAGCAAGGCTTGCCCCAATTCCGTTAACACCGGCGAAAGAGCCGCCAGTTTCTCCTGGAGGTTTGTTTCCGCGGCCGCAGCCAGCATTACCGGACGCGGCCGATATTCTCCATCCTGTGGGGTGGGGCGGTAGCCATGAGCTTGCAGCGTCTCGCTGACAATGGTTTGCAGCGATGGAGCAAGTTCATTGCTGTAAAAACCACGGCCGTATGCGCCCAACTGCGCCTGGTAAATCACGCTGCTAACCAACACGGGGCGGCCGTTTTCGCGGCGCAGCAGATCATCCAGGCGGCTGCGGGCAGTCGCTTCATCAACGGGCAGCGGCTTGGTGTAGCTGCCAGTGGCCGTACTGTCATCTTTTTCCCAGCCATCCTGTGCAGCAATGGCGTCTACCTGGGTTTGAATGAGGCTCTGTTCAGCGGTTGTCAGCTTACTCCAGTGACGGCCGTATACCGCCAACCCCGCCTTATTCCACAGAATCGTGCAGGCGATCTCCTGTCGCGGAAAGCTGCTGCCGGTTCCGGCCAGGGCCAGCTCATCGCGCACCAGTTGGGCATCGACCGGCGGATATCGGCGGCGATACGCGCCGCGCCGGGCAAAGGGAACGGCCGGTGGCCCTAACTCCACTTCGCCCCCGTAGCCGAGATGGGCGCACGCCTTTTCCGTCACCTGGCACACCGTCTGGTAGGCGGCTTCCGTCTGAATGCCGTCGGGATACAGGACGGCCGCCACCACCTGCAAACTCTCGTTGCTGGGTAGATAGACATCCTCGCCGACAGCCATCATCTCGATGGCGTTCAGGCCATCCAGGATCGCCTGCCGCTTGCCTTCTTTGTCATTGGTGTAAGTGCGCGGTTCGCCGTTGAGAGACAGCGTGAACGTGTTCCCGTCGGCGGCACGGGTGACAGATTTAATCATGATATTGTGCTCCACAAATGGGGGTGTTTAGTCGAAGCCGAGGCCCCTTTCTTTAAGCGACACGAAGGTACGGCCGATGATGATGTGGTCCAAACATTCGATATCCAGCAGCTTCCCGGCCCGCACGATTTGCCGGGTCACGGTGATGTCCTCCGGACTGGGCGAGGGGTCGAGCGACGGGTGATTATGCGCGACAATGATTGCCGCCGCCGCTGTTTCAATTGCCGGGCGGAAGATTTCACCGGTGCGCACCACGCTGGTGTTCAAAGAACCTTTGTAGATTTCGGTCATCTTCAGCACCCGGTTGCGCGTGCCCAGCAGGATCACCCACAAGGCTGCCTGTTCCAAATGCGCCATGCGCGGTGTCAGCAGCGCCGCCGCATCGGCCGGACTGGTGACGCGCGGCCGTTCGTCGGCCGGCGGCGCCTGCAAGCGGCGGCTCAATTCCAGCATGGCCACTAATCGCCCGGCCTGTGTCTCGCCAATGCCGCGAATGCGCATCAGCTGTTCTTTGCTGGCCCGCGCCAGTTGATGCAGCGAGCCGCAGCGGGTCAGGAGTTCATCCGCGATGCCCGGCGCTTCGGCCGTGCCCAGGACGAGAGCCAGCAGTTCCGCCGTCGCCAGGGCGTCGCTGCCATGACGGTGCAAGCGGTACAACGGCCGTTCCTCCAGCGGCAAATCACACAACCGGCGCCGGGTCGGAGAGGGCCGGTGATAGGCGAAAGCCAGTTGGTGGGTCACAGCGTCCCCCAATTAGCACGGGTCAATCGCGCTTGCAACCCCTGGGCGATGAAATCATGCGCGGCATAGAGCGTCTCTTCGCGGGCTGGCGGCGCTGTCAGCGCCTGGTGCAAGCTTTGCCCCAGCGCTGCTTGCAGTGCCAGCAAGGTCAGCAGGATGAGCTGGTTGCGGGGATTGGTCGCCTGCTGCTGCACGTCGGTGATGGCCTGGTACAGTGCATTGGCCAGCAGATTGAAGGCTGAGCCTTCGAGCAGGCC
>CALBTC010000492.1 GCA_937967805.1 uncultured Anaerolineaceae bacterium | reverse complement strand
ATGCTCATCATCAACAAGCCGGCGGGCATGGTGGTGCATCCGGCCGTGGGGCACAGCAGCGGTACGCTGGTCAACGCCGTCCTGGCCCACTGCCCCGATCTGCCCGGCATCGGCGGGGAAAAGCGGCCGGGCATTGTGCACCGGCTGGACAAGGAGACGTCCGGCCTCATCGTCATTGCCAAAAACGAGCCGGCGCTGCGCCATTTGCAGGCCCAGTTCAAGGAACGCACCGTGGGCAAGCAGTACCTGGCGCTGGTCGATGGCCAGGTGCAGCCGCCAACGGCGCTCATTGACGCGCCCATAGGCCGCGACCCGCGCCAGCGCAAAAAGATGGCGGTGATCCCGTTTGGCAGCTCGGCCCGCAGCCGCGAGGCCCAAACGCAGTACACCACCGTCACCGGCTACGACGATTACACGCTGCTGCGCTGCGAGCTGTTCACCGGCCGCACCCACCAGATTCGGGTGCACCTGGCCTACATTGGTTTTCCCATTGTGGGCGACAAGGTGTACGGCCGTCGCAAGCCCAGCATCCGGTTGGGGAGGCATTTTTTACATGCGGCGGTGCTTAGGGTGAAACGGCCGTCGGACGACGAAGAACTCACCATCCTGGCCGAACTTCCCTCTGAATTGGAATCCATTTTGCAACAACTAGCGTCGGAATAATCAGACAATGCTGGACAGCCATTTGGGACGTATTTGAACCGTAAAAAAACCAAATCCTACTTTCGCAGTGGATGTGCGGGGCCGTGGCAAATGATGTACTGGACTTATAAAACGCCTTCATGGGCTCGTCAAAGCAAACGAGCATCTGCGCTACTTTGGCAATACCGGGCTTTGAGCTGGATCTATACCGTTGGCATTATCCTTTGGTTTATCATCTTGCTTTTCAGTGTGATTGCGCCGTAGAGAGACGGCCGTTTCCCCCTTCCTGCCATTCACCTGCCAGAGAGGGTTGTGCAATCTGTGGCGAATTGGCTTTCAGGAGTGAAGCAATGAATCATTTAGATGAAGTAGCTCAGGCAAACCAAACCATGTGGGAAACCGAAGTCCAAAAAGGCGGCGGCTACACCCAGCCCTGGCTCGATTTGGACGTGGCTGTGTTGCAGCGGCTGGCGGCCGGCGAGCTAGACCCTGCGCCGGAGCCGCTGTACGAGCTGTTTCCCTATGGCCTGCTGCAAGGCGTGGCCGGGCAAGATGTGCTGTGTCTGGCGGCGGGGGGTGGGCAACAAACGGCCGTTTTCGGCCTATTAGGTGCCAACGTAACGGTTGTAGATTTAACCCAGGGACAGCTAGACGGCGACAAGAAAGCGGCCGCCCACTATGGCTACCCCATCACCACCATCCAGGCCGACATGCGCGATCTTTCTGCGCTGCCTTCTGACGCCTTCGACCTGGTGTTTCAGGCCGACTCCCTGGCTTACGTGCCTGATTTGCAGCAGGTGTATGGTGAAGTGGGCCGCGTGCTGCGTCCCGGAGGTTTGTATCGCGTGAAACACAGCCAGCCTGTGGTGCATCGCACGGAATGGAACGGCCGTCATTACATCATCAACGCCCCCTACGCCGAAACCATCCAGCACCGCGCCGACGGCGGCATCGAGTTCCGCCACCGCATGGACGATATCTTTAACGGCCTGCTGGATGCAGGCTTCACCATTCAGCGCGTCCACGAAGCGCCACACTACCGGCAATCCTATGCCGATGCCGAGCCAGGCAGTTGGGGCCACGAAACGCGGTATGTGGCTGGCGGTTTTGCCATCGTTGCCCGTTTGACACCTTGATTGTCATGCCAGCATGATGCCTGCCCCCGCGAAGGCACGGGGCGGGCATCCGCCATTTGAAGTATGGATTCCCGCTTTCGCGGGAATGACAAGCGGAGGTTAAGGGGATCTGTTTGCAGTTAGTTGGTGATGCGTGTGAGATTATTTATAGTTCGCTGCTGTCTGCCGTGCTGTTTTCTTTTTCTTTGGCGACGGGATTGTAGCCATTTTGGGTAGGCAGTGAGATGGAGAAGGTGCAGCCTTCGCCTTGCTGGCTGTAGCACCAGGCGCGCCCGCCGTGCCGCTCGGCAATGGAGCGCACGATGGCCAGGCCCAGGCCAGACCCTTTTACTTTTTCCGTGCCGCGCTGCTTCACCCGGTAAAACTTTTCAAACAGGCGCATCTGGTCTTGCTTGGGGATGCCCGGGCCACTGTCCTGCACGCTGAGAACCAGCTCATCATTTTTCTGCTCAGCCCGCAGCCATAATGGACCGCTGTTGGGGGCATATTTAATGGCGTTGCCTACCAGGTTCGTAAGCGCCTGCCGAATCAGCGAACCGTCACCTTGAATTGGCGAAACGTTGTTGGCAATATCTACCTGGAGCTTGATGCCGGCCAAATGAGCGTGCTGCCAATACTCTTCGGCAATGCCCTCCAGCAGCGGCTTCACCTCAATGCGCTCCTGAGCCAGATCAACCCCGGCTTCGATACGGCCCAAATCAAGTAGATCGTCCACTAGCTGGGACATCTGGTCAATGCCCACCAGGTTTTTCTCTAAATATTCGTGCTGCTTGGGACTGAGTTCATCCACCATGGGCACCATGGTAGCGTAGCCGCGCATGTAGGTGAGCGGGCTGCGCAAATCGTGGGAAACGGTGGCCACAAAGTCAGACTTCATCTCGTCAATTTCTTTAAGATGGGTAATATCACGCAAAACGGCCACGCGGCCAAACACCTGCCCCTCATTGCTGATGATGGTGGAGGCGCTGGCGTAATAAGTCTGGCCATTGGGCATGGGCAGCTCTAAATTGCGCGTGTGTTCCTCCTGACCGGTGAGCGCCTTGACCAGCTTGACCGGCTCAATCACCTTGGCCACCGGGCGGCCCACCACTTTGCTGGCGTTGAGGTTAAAAATACGCTCGGCGGCACGATTGATGAGCAAGATGCGTTCGGTCTGGTCGGTGACGATGACGGCGTCTGTAGTGCTGGCCAATACGGCCGCTAACCGGCGACGTCCCCCCTCTGCAATGGCATACAGACGAGCATTTTCTACGAGAACGGCCGTCTGGCTGGCCAACGTCACCAACAAATTGCGCTCAGAAATATCGTAGCTGTGGGCTTGCCGGTAACCTAACCACAAAATCCCCTGGAAGCGATCATGCGAGTAAAGCGGAATGGCCACCAACGCCGGCACGGGCGGTTCAGCGTCACGGGGCAGCTCCAGGGCTGCGCGAATCTGGTTGGGGGTGGCCAGCATCAGCTCCTGCATATGGCGCAGGCGGGTCATGATGGGGCGATCCAGATCCTTCATGGCTGGCGCAGCAGGACCTTCGCCAAAAGTTAGCGGCGGGCCACCGCTGGGGTTTAGCACCACCGCCCGCGCGCCGGCGGCTCCTGTGCCGCGCAATGCACCGCGTAAGACGGCCGGGATGCCCTGCGTCAGGTCAATGCTGGTAGAAACGTCGTGGCTGGTGCCCAGCAGCAATGAAAGATCATTGAGCTGCTTGCGCGTAGCCCGCTGCATCTGGATAAACGCCTGGTTCAGTTCGCCAATTTCGTCTTCGCGCTGCTCCAGATCGGTGGCCGACCAACTGCCGCCGGCGGCCATTGTTTTGCTGGCGGCCACGATCTTGTTGATCGGCTGGGTGATGTCACGCCCCAGCAGGGTGACATTGGTGTAGAACAATACGGTGCCTAAAATTAGCACTAGCAGCAGTGGCCAGCCGATGCGCAGCGCCTGCCCCAGCACAATTTCATAGGGAACGGCCGTTACCACCGTCCAGCCAGGCTCGGTCACCGCCTGCGTGTAAATGAGATCGCGGGTGCTGCTGCCTTGCAGCCAGCCCCGGTACGCCGCACCTGACTCCACGTTATCCAGGCCCAGGTACCAGAGGGAACGCAGTCTATCTTCCTCGCCGGGCCAGTCGGCGCGTAAATAGGTGTTTTGCGGATGAGCGATAATTTGCCCTTGCTCGTTGACCAGAAAACCGGTGCCGCCGCCCACGGTGCCTTGTAAGCCAACCAACAAATCATCCAGGCTAAAGTTGGCCAGCCGCCCGATGAGGACAACGGCCGTTCCCTCATCATCCTCACGCAGCGGCACTACCAGACTCAGCACCTGTTCCGGCGTAGGCATGTTGGCCAGAGCCACGCTTTTGGGGTTAGGGGTAAAGGCAGCGGCAACGGCCAAGACTTCTTGCGGGGAGAGCGCAACTGCGGCTGTGTTCTCGGGGAATACGGCCGTCACCTCACCGGTCTCGTCCACCAGCAGCAATTGTTGGTAAGTTGGATTGCGTTGGTACAGTTCGGCTAATGCTTCACTGGCAACGGCCGTATTGTCACTTAACAACGCCGCCTGATCCTCTTCAAACAGGGTAAGCTGAGATTCTAGCTGGTTGACAAATTCCGGGATTTCTTCGGAAACAACGGTAGCATTGTAGGCCATCTGGTTAACCACCAGCCGGGTAGAGACGGAGACGGCCAGATTGTACACAACGGTGATAGAGAGCAAAATGAGCAGAGCGGCAAACGTAAAGTAGTTGAGCTGGAGCCGTTTTTGCAGGCTGCGCCGGGTCGGTGGGGGAATAAGGGACTGAGACGGCCGTAAATCGGGCACGTTGCGCAGCACAACCGTAACCACCCCACCGGCCACAACCCCTTCCAGCAGGCGCGGCCAAAAGTTGGCCGTGGCTACCACCAGCGCCTGGTCCAGCGCCGACAGGCCAGAGACGTCAGCCGCGGCAAAGCTGCCAAATCCGCTAAAAATAGTAAGCAGCAAGCCGCTCAGCAAACCGGCTACCCAGGGCTGCCGCAGCCAGTGGTAAACTGGACCGATATAATTTTGCTGTAACAGGAAGGCGATGGAAACGGCCGTAAATGTCCCCCAGAAAAGATCAAAAAGCTGATGCGTTTGCCCCAGCGCAGTACCCAAACCGGTAAACAGGCCAACAAGCATCGCGCCGGGCGGCCCCACGACTACGCCGGCCAACAGCAGTGGAATGACACCAAGCAGCATGGCTGCACTGTCCGGCAGTTCGGCTAGAGGTGGGGAAGTGAATGGGAAATGAAGCGGGAGCAGCTGGCTGGTAAACAGCCCGGCCAGCGACAGGGCAGCCGTCCAAAGCCATTGTTTTTGAGAATAACGCCGGTAATTTGGACGGAAATAAAAGGCTAGGTAAACAAAAAGGGCAGCACAAAAAAGCAAAAGCAGGTAGCCTACCGCACGGCTCGGCAGGTCAAGCGAGAGTTCCCTACTTACACCCCACAGATTTACTGGCATACGGTTGTTCTCTTCACGTTGAGATGACTGCTTGCCTCTCTTGATGCTAACCGCAGTTTGGCGCAAACATAATGGGTAATCAACGACGGACTCGCTGAAAAAAACCGCAGTTACTTTACAATAACAATACAACAACGGGATTATAACATGCGCTCATAGCCATAGCAATCAACATTCAACAAAAGCGTCAAGCCGAAAGTCATAGGCCTGCCATAAGGCCATAATCTGCACGTTGTAATAACGATTGTTAAGGGATAAAATTGGAATGTTTTCCAGTTAAACTGTTTGTCATTTATAAGGTTGTAAACTATCATCCCCCCAATGAATTCTCGTCGTCGCACTTATCTTATTTTGATTGGGGTAATTTTGCTCACCTTTCCTTGTTACATAGCTGGCGTTGTTTTGCTGGTTATTGCCCCGGATGCCCCTGTGAGCGAGCTGCCGCCCACGCTGCCGGTTGTCGTCTCACCGACGCCGACCAATACAGCCACAGAAGTGCTGCCACCCGGTACCTTAACGGCCGTTCCCACCCGCACGCCAGGACGGCCCACTGCCACCTTGCCACCCACGCCGGATCAGTTCCAGACGCCGGTCATTTTGCCCACGGTGACACCCACAGAAACGGCGACGGCGACACCGACGCCAACGGCCACAGGTACGGCAACCGGAACCGCCACGGCGACCAGCACCGGCACGGCCACGGCCACAGGCACAACGGCCGTTACGCCGCCAACAGCCACCAACACACCCACCGCTACGCCAACAGCAACGATGGCCGTTACGCCGCCAACGGCCACCAACACACCTACGACCGCGCCAACAGCAACGACGGCCGTTACGCCGCCAACAGCCACCAACACGGCAACAACGGCCGCACCTACTGAAACGGCCACGACAGAATCTGAACCTGAACCATAAATGCCGGGGCACAATGAGAGAGAGCTTATGGAAACATTCAAACTTCTACAAACCTTAACCGAAACGCCTGGCCCCTCCGGCAATGAGCAAGCCATTGCCAACGCAGTAGAAGAGTGGTGGCAGCCGTTTGCCAATCGCTTTGTGCGCGACCGCGTGGGCAACCTGATGGCCGTCAAAGAAGGCAGCGGCAAAGCCCCCCGGCGCTCCATCTTGCTGGCGGCCCACATGGACGAGATTGCCCTCATGGTGCACCAGATTGTCTCCCACAATGACAACGGCTTTTTGCGAGTCACAAACGTGGGCGGGGTCGATCTGCGCCATTTGTATGGGCAGATGGTTGTGGTGCATGGCAGAAACAAAAATTTTCCCGGTGTGCTGGGCGGTTTGCCCAAAAATATGCTGCCCCCAGAAAAACAAAACAAGCCGTTTGGCTATGAAGACTTAGTGGTCGATGTAGGGCTGCCCCTGCCTGAAGTAGAAGGGGAGATCTCTGTCGGGGATTTTGTTAGCTTTCGCCAACCATTGCGCAAACTGCTAAACGGCCGTGTCGCCGGCAAGGCATTGGACAATCGCGCTTCCCTCGCCGCCGTCACCATTTGCCTGGAGTATCTAAGCCAGCGGACACATAGTTGGGACGTAGTGGCCGTAGCCACCGTGCAGGAAGAAACGCGCCTGCTGGGGGCCTTCACCAGCGCCCATTCACAGCAGCCAGACGCGGCCATTGCCATCGACGTAACTTTTGGCAAAGGTCCAGGAGCGACGGATACCGGCACGTTTGAACTGGACAGCGGCCCCATGCTGGACCTGGGACCCAACGTGCACACCGGCATGTACAAGGCCCTCAAGAAAACGGCCGAATCCCTGGAAATGTCCGTCAGCACCGGCACCCACAGCCGGGCCAGCGGCACCGACGCCTTTGGCGTGCAGGT
>CALBTC010000491.1 GCA_937967805.1 uncultured Anaerolineaceae bacterium | reverse complement strand
TTCTGTCTGGTCTGGCGATATTCTTGTGCCTGACCTCACCCCTGTATAGTTACAACCTGTAATAGATTTATATTTTTTGGGAGAAGACAACGAAGTTCACAAAGAACTCACGGTAGAAATTAAAAGATGTAGAGATAAGCCCGACTTTGATAATTTCTTGACTGAATATCGAAGCGAGCTTATTAACAAATCTTTTGCCCAATCAGATACCAAACTCCAAGGGCTCAGAGGACGAGGATTATTTACTTCCCAGAAGTCTAAAATCGTATATGAAAAGGAAGTTGCGGATCATATTGAAGATTACAGGCAATATCTAGAAAAAATATTTGCAGCTCAAATAGCGGATTCGGTTGCAGCTTGGATTCAACCCGTTATTGCGAACAACGGTCGTGGACCTGCTGAGAAAACCGCTTTTTCAATTGCCCTCCCATTAACATATCAATATCCTAATGAGAATGTTTACTTAATTGCAGAGATGATTCACGACAATGAAATTGAATCATTGGAATTTGAATTAACTCCTCCTAAAGTACCCACTTTGTACTCAAATCCAATGGAATTGGACATTCCTTTATCTGCTTTACAATCACAAGGTTGGAGTAACTTTATAGAGCAGGCTTCAAATACAGTTGGACCAAAATATTCCAGAGATTCGGATGGCAGTTGCTTAATTGAATATGAAGTGAAGGAATTGATACAATACAAACCAGAAAAAAATTTAGAGCCTTTCCTAATTTGGTTGGAGGGGATTCAACAATCAACTACCTGGCAAATCCCAGTCAAAATAGTATCAGCCAGTTTACAGAAACCTTTGATTGATAATCTAGTCATTCACATCAATGTTCTTGACGAGCAAGAATCAGGCTAAAACGATCTATCAAACGATTGATTTAGTGGCTACAGACTGTTGCCTTTGAACTTGAAAATGTATTGTATATTGTTGAACCATCCAGCCATAAGTGGCAAAGAATTCGACCACTATGGTATAAAAAAGTGACGGACCAAAACAATCTGTCCGCCACCTCACGATTCATATTCAATTTTCCGAATGCCGCACTTTATGAACTGACCGCTACTTTTTCGCTGTTCTTTTTCAGAATGCGGTTTACCTGCGGCACCTGGTCCTCATCGTCCACATCAACTACAACCAGCGCGCCACCGCGCTGTACCGTACGTTTGAAGAACTCCTCTTCTTCATCGTCCAAATCCCAGGAAGGCAGGTGCCCAACCGCTACCGGGGTGCCGGAGAAACCGGTTGGCGCGACTACCGCCTCCGTTTCCTGTTTTTCATCCCAGCGAATAATGGTCTCAAAATCGATATCATTGAGATTAGCAGCGGATAGCGCATCCACTGCCTCTTCCGCCTTTTTTTGATCTGCAAATAAACCAATTAACTTTGTCATCAATCTACTCCTTTACGCATTTACACGTTGCTTTTAGCGTAAGGATACCGGATTGTCGACTTTGACTAAATATGTCCTGATACAGCTTAAGGGTATAAAAGGGGTTAGAACGGCCGTCAGGGGCGGGGAAACGTATGCTGGTGGACGATGGTTTGCTCCGGCAGCAGGTGGACAAAGTTGAAGCCGGGCAAATAATCCGGGTCTTCACGAACCACAACATCATTGGGCCAGGCGGCAAATTGGGAGAACAGGCTGGGCACGGCCGTATACACAATCCCATCCTTCACCGTCTGCATTGACTGGTGGACATGGCCGTAAAAGACCCCGCGCAGCCGTTCCCGCGCCGGCAGCAGCGCCTGGTGCAATGCTTCGCCGTTGAGCACCAGCATGTTGTTGTCCATCCAGATGGAATTCATGGGCAGCACCGGAAAATGGATAAAAATGGTGAGCGGTGGACCAACGGCCGTTGCCTCCGCCCGCACCACGTCCATTTGCGCCTCAGACAGCACCCCGTGCGGATCGATCTCATCCGGCCCGCGTGCATCCAGCACCACAAAACGGTACCCCTTTACTTCAAAGGCATATGAGAGCATATCCGGATCGGCCGACAGCGGCCGGCGGGGCCCCATCGCCATGAACTGATGAATATCGCGGGAGCGGTCATGGTTGCCTGTCACATAATAAACGGGCATTTTTAGCCGGCTAAAAACGGCCGCAGCCCGCCGGTAAGACGCTTCATCCGGGTCCGTCACCACATCCCCGGTGTGAACCACAAAATCAGGCCGCGTGGGCAGGTTGTTGATGATTTCCACAGCTCGTTCCACGCAGGGTTGGGGTTGGTGGCCGTGTCGAGCGTATTCGGCCGTCGGCCCAAAGTGTGAATCGCTGACGTGAACAAAATAGACCTTTTCCATTCGTTTATTACTAAGATTCGTTGTAGTCACTTTCTAAAAACTCTACGTTTCAAAAGCCACAAATAAAAATGGCGCTGGCCGTGCAATTACACACAACCAACGCCGTCTGTCTTTAAGAAAACATCAAGGATTTCGCAGATTGTGCAGATAAAATCTTTTTAATCTGCGAATTCTGTTGCTAAAAAACTCCAAACTTACTGACCGGCCACCAGCACCGAGCCAATGTCGGTAACCAA
This sequence comes from uncultured Anaerolineaceae bacterium, assembly GCA_937967805.1. The sequence goes on along the minus strand of CALBTC010000491.1, from coordinate 2,221 downwards.
CTGCGAAACGGTCCCGTCCATCAGGTCAAAGTAGCCGGACGGGGCCACACCAATCCAGACGATGAACAGCAGGAAGCCAAGCATAATTGCCAGTTCACGGCCGTTCAAATCACGCAGCTTTTCGTTTTCGGGATTGTCCAGCGGCCCCATGAAGACCCGTTGGAACATCCACAGCAGGTAAACGGCCGCCAGAATCACACCGGTCGTGGCAAAAGCAGTGTAAATCCAGGCATTGGCCCCTAGCGACTGCGTCGCGCCCATCGAGCCCAGCAAGATAGTGAACTCACCGACAAAGCCGTTCAGTCCAGGCAGGCCCATGCTGGAAAGCGTCACAATCAACGTCAAGGCGCTGAAAACGGGCATCGCCTTCCACACGCCGCCGTACTCCTTAATCTCGCGGGTGTGGCGCTGCTCATACAGCACGCCGACAATAAAAAATAACGCGCCGGAGCTAATGCCGTGGTTTACCCCTTGCAAAATCGCGCCCTGGAGACCCTGGTTGTTCAGTGAGAAGATACCCAGCATCACAAACCCCAAGTGGCTGATACTGGAATACGCCACAAGCTTCTTTACGTCTTTTTGGGCAAAGGAGACAATCGCCCCGTAAATGATGCCGATAATTGCCAGGACGGCAATCGCCGGGGCATACTCAACGGAAGCCTCGGGGAAAAGCGGCAGGTTGAAGCGGATAAAGCCATAGGTGCCCATCTTCAGCAGCACGCCGGCCAGAATGACGGAACCAGCCGTGGGCGCTTCTGTATGTGCATCCGGCAGCCAGGAGTGGAAGGGGAAAATGGGCACCTTGATGGCAAAAGCGATGGCAAAGCCGATAAAGAGCCAGTTTTGCACGTCGGCAAAGGCGGCCCGGCCAACAATCAAATCCGGCACGGAGAAGGTGCCGTTGGTGATGCCCATGTACAGGATGCCCAGCAGCATCAACAGCGAGCCGGCCATCGTGTACAGGAAGAACTTGATCGCCGCATATACCCGGTTTTTGCCACCCCAAATGCCAATCAGGAAGTACATCGGCACCAGGGTGAATTCCCAAAAGATGTAGAACAGGAACAAATCCTGCGCCAGGAAAACGCCGATCATGCCTACTTCCAGCAGGAGCATGAAGATGTAATATTGCCGAAGCTGCGTGGTGATGGCTGACCAAGAGGCAGGAATCGCCAGCAGCATGATGAAGGTGGTCAGCAAAACCATCAGGATGCTGATGCCGTCGATGCCCATGTGGTATTCAATGCCCCACGCTTCAATCCAGGGGAAGCGATCTACCAGTTGCAGGCCGGCTTCACCGGCTTCATACAGCCCCAGCACCACCAGCGACAAGACGAAGGTGAGGACGGCCGTACCGGTCGCCACCCCTTTCAACGTATTGTCGGATGAATTACGCATGGCCAGCAGGAGAATAACACCCACCAGCGGAAAAAATGTTAGTAGTGATAAAATGCCCATTCTTTCTCCAAATTCTTTGTCATTCCCGCGTAGGCGGGATTCCATTTATTGTGCGCAACTTGGATGCCCGTTTGCACGGGCATGACAAACAAAAGCATAGTTGTTTAGCCGCTGATAACCGGCCACAAGAAATAAGCCAGCAGCGCCACCGTGCCCAGCAGAATGCTGAGCGCGTAGGTGCGCGCATACCCGGTTTGTGACAGCCGCAACCCACCGGCCAGCCATCGCGCCGCCTGCCCGGCGCCGTTGACCAGGCCATCAATTCCCTTCAAATCCAGCACGTCGGAGGCAAAGTTAGAAAAGCCGACAAAGGTATCGCGAATCACGCGCTCGTGGAAGAAGTTGTGCCACAAATCCCAGTCGATGGTGTGGCCCAAAAAGTCGGCCAGCCGGTTGAACACCGGGATGACACCTTTCATGTACAGAGTGTCCAGCGGCAGCACCGCCATCCACCAGATGGGCGTGCCTTGCAGCGGGTCGCGCTCGTCGGCCGTTTGCCAACGGTTGCGATACACCAGATAGATAGCGGCCAACAGCGCAGCAACGGCCAGCACAGTAGAAATAATCGCGACATCAAACTGGACCCAGGTAGGCGTGTGCGGCAGGTGCACAATACCTTCTTCGGACAGGTGGAACGATTCAATGGAATGCTCCAGCCAATGCTCCAACGCCAGGAAGATGCCATACTCATGCGCTTCAGACGCAGCTTTGTAAGCCGGTTCGCTGAAGAAGGGCAAATTGAGGAAGCCGCCCAGGACAGCCA
>CALBTC010000490.1 GCA_937967805.1 uncultured Anaerolineaceae bacterium | reverse complement strand
CAACGGCTTCACCCTGGCCAACCAGATCCTCAACCGGCTGGTAGAGCGCATGGAGTTACCGAGCAACCCGGTCAAACCGTCTGAAGCGATCTACGCCATCAAACGCATCGTGCAGATTTACCATTACGATTGATCTTCTTCTGCCTCTTCCACTTCCAATAAGGGAACGGAAACGGCTGTATACGTCTGTACCAGGGGCATCGTCTCTTTCATGGTCCGTTCGGTAAAGCCGAGCAGCTTCCTCAGGGCAGCCACATCAAACTTTTCATTGTTCAGATATTCGCGCTCAAACATAGCGGAGATTTGGGTCACCTGACGAATATAGCCCAAAAACACAATTTCCGTTTGTACCAGATTGGCCACCGCATTTTGCACGCGTAGTAAGGGCTCTCTATAAAATGTTGCAACCATCGAGGCCAGACCCGCACCGCCGGTGACCCAGGTGGCCAGCGCATCTTTGCCAAATGACAGATTGATTGCACTGACAATGATTAGAAAGACACCTGTAATGAAAATCCCCAGGCTCATGTTAAGGCTCAGCGAAAATCCGCGTCGCGCCTGCTCAATCGTGTCTTGAAATATCGCTAATGCCTGTTCATCAAATTTCTCCACCCGGCTGCCTGCTTTTTGCAGCACATCCAGCCGATGTTTGACGAGCGCATCAACGGCGTATTGACCGCCAATCTGCTCCAACAACATCTGGGCGCGATTGCCGGATGCCGGATCAACGTCTGACTGCATGGATTGCAGAAACTTGATGGCGCCTTTGTCACTGATTATGCGAAGGGCGTCGGCAATGCGCCTTTGCTGGTCGGGTTGGGCATGTTCCACGCCATACCGGGCAATACGCAATGCAGCATCTTTGCGATCGTACAGATCAAGCAGGGTATCCGTCGCTGCTATCGAAACGATAATATCCTCCAATGATTTTCGAGCTGTTTCTGTTTTGGACACGCCCAGCAATTCGGCGGCTCTTGAACGGACAAACTCATCGGCACGGCCGTTTGACAGCAGCTTGATCAATTTGGGCTCCGCTCTTTTCTTCACATCACGAGGAGCCTGCTCAAACTCATCCACAAGCATTTCTGCCGCCGCATAATCATTACAGGCCTTCAGTTGCTCAACAAAATCTTCAGACATTATTCCCTCCTGGAGGATGGCAGGCACGCCAGTTTGCTTCTGGCAAAAAGCGTGCATCAAGATGTCTCACCACAGCGAAACATCCGCCACACACGCCACGTGGTTATTCTGCTACAAACACGGCTCTCGAGTGCAGACAGTATAGGTTTTTATACCCAAATCCGCAATTATTTTTGAAGCGCTGCCAGGTAATCGGTGTAAGCGCCGTCGAATTCGGTGAAACGGCCGTCTTTCAACTCCAACACCCGATCCACCACCTGGTCCAAAAAGTAGCGGTCGTGTGAGACGATCAGCAGCGTGCCCTCAAACTCGTCCAGCGTTTGCTCCAGCACCTCAATGGAGGCGATGTCTAGATTGTTGGTCGGTTCGTCGAGCAGGAGCAGATTCGGCCGTTCCAGCACCAGCTTGGCCAACTGCAAGCGGCTGCGCTCGCCGCCGCTCAGCTTGCTGATGGGCTGCTGCATCTGGTCGTAGCTGTATAGGAAGCGATGCAGGAAAGCCACCGCCACTTCCCGGCTCACCGGGGCCGATTGGCGAATTTCGCTGATGAGGTCGCGGCTGTAGTCCAGCGTCTCTTGCTCCTGGGCATAGTAGCCAATTTTTACGCTGGGCCCAATTTTGATCTGCCCACCGTGAATATTTTCCGGGTCCAGCAGTTGCTTCAGCAGGAATGATTTGCCTGCGCCGTTGGGACCCACCAGCCCTACCCGCTCGCCGTGCCACAAGATTTGGTTGAGCTGGTTGAAGATGGTACGGCCGTTTTCAAACTGTCTGGTTACATTTTCAAGCTCCAACACCTTGTTGCTGCCGCGCCAGCCGGCCAGGTCCAGCGTCATGCGCCGCTGCTCATGGACCTTTTCCACCTTGTCCATTTTGTCCAGCATTTTACGGCGGCTGCGCGCCTGCCGGATGTGCCGCTCGTTGATCACGATTGAGGCCCACAGTTCAAAGCGGGCAATGGCCGCCTCGATGCGGGCAATCTCTTTTTGCTGGGCGGCGTAAAGCTGCGCCTGCCGCAGCCGGGCCAGCTCACGTTCGGTGGTGTAGTGGCTGTAATTGCCAACGTAGAGGGTAAGACGGCCGTTTTCCAACTCAGCAATGTGGGTCGCCACTTCATCCAACAAATAGCGGTCGTGCGAGATAATCACCACGCAGCCGGGATAGCTACGAATGACCGCCTCCAATCGCTGCTTCGCTGCCAGATCAAGGTGGTTGTCCGGCTCATCCAGCAGCAGCAAATCCGGCTGCTGCACCAGCAGTTTGGCCAACATAATAAGCTTTTTTTGCCCGCCGCTGAGATGTTCCGTTTGCGTATCCCACTGCTCTTGGGGGAAGCCCAGCCGAACCAAAGTCTCTTTCACGCGGCTTTCGTAGCTGGCCCCGTCTAGCTGCTCCAATTTGTGTAGCCATTTCTCATGATGGGCCATCACTTTGGCCAGCCGCTCGCCGTCCTCATAAACAGCAGGCGTGCCCATTTGCTGCTCCAGTTCGGCCAGATGTTGGTGAATGGTGGCGATTTGGGGAACGGCCGTCATTGCCTCATCCAGCACAGCTTTCCCTGCCGGTAAACCGGGCTCCTGCTCCAACCGGCCCCAGGTCAAGCCCGATTTACGGAAAACATTGCCCTCGTCCGGCTCAAGTTCTCGTGCTACTAACTTGAGCAGCGTCGATTTCCCTGCTCCATTCGGCCCCACCAGCCCAATACGCTGCTGGTTCTGCACTTCCCAGCTCAAGCCGGAAAAGATCAGCTTGCCCGTTAAAGAAACGGTCACTTTGTCCAGATTAAATAAAATTTCAGCCATCATAAACTCCATTTGTTTTATAGCCACAGCGTTCACAGAGATTTTAGAGAAAACCTCTTTTTCCTCTGCGCCCTCGGTGGCTATTTTGAATGAAGGCCGGCGTTTGGAGGTTGCCAGCCTCCAAACGCATGATTTTTAAAGAAAAAGGCCGAGACGAAATCGCCTCGGCCTGGAAAACTACCTTAGTTTACATAATATTCATTCGGGAGCCGCACCGATATTAGAGAGCAGCCGGATAGAGCCACGACGGGTGGCTTCAGAAAAGCGTCGATCAAACCATAAAATGAACATCGTGGGCAAAGAATATCCTAAGCGGGGCAAAGGTGCAAATGCTTGATCAGGTAATCACAGGTATACTTCTGTTCATGAAAAAAAGGGCATCGATCTTACTTTTTATACTGCTCTGGTTAACCGTTAGCTGTGACATTGTCAGCAATTTTACGCAGTCCGATGGTGCAGAAAACACTCCTGAACCCGTCACAAACCGAACGCTCAATGGCACGCCTCGCGAACCAGCCGCAGCCACTGGCACCCCGGCGGCAGACACGACGCCGGATATTGCCATTCCCACAGCGGCCGTTACCCAAACACAACCCTCTTTGCGTGTCTGGCTGCCGCCAGAAATCGCCCTTTCTACAGAAGACGGCGCCGCCATCCTCAATGCCCAGCTTGCTGCTTACCGGGCCAACCACCCCAATGTACAGCTTACCATTGAGCAAAAGTCCGTCAGCGGCCAAAGCAGCATCTTAAGCTACATCCGCACGGGCCGCCCTGTCGCCCCTGAAATTTTGCCCGACCTAATCGCCATCCCCATCGACCAACTTACAACCGCCCTCAATGAGCAGTTAATCTATCCATTAGATGGCCTCGTGGAGACAACCTTATTAGAAGACCTCTATCCGGCAGCGCTTGAGCTGGTGCTAAAAGACAATCGCGTTGCTGGTTACCCGTTTATTCTTACCGGGCTGCCCCATCTAGCCTATAACAGCGAAACGATTACCCAAACAATTCCAACTCGTTGGGAGTCACTAACGGAACTCCCTTACAGCTTTGTATTCCCGGCCAATGGCACGCCGGGCGGCATGTTGGGGCTGGAGTTTTATCTGGCTGCCGGAGGTAGTTTCACCAACGATGCCGGCCAGGTTGCCTTACAAGTTGAGCCCCTGGCGACAGCATTGCAGCAGCTTTTTATCGCTAAAAGCAGCGGCTTTATTTTGGACCAAAGCAGCAATTACTCGATGCTGCAAGAATCGTGGCCCCTTTTTCAGGCAGGCACGGCCGATTTTGCCTTAACCAGCAGCGAGCAATATTTGCGGCAGCGGGATGAAGACGGCAAATTTTTAGTAACGGCCGTTCCCGGCCTGCAACAACCGCTGTCGCCGTTACTCAACGGCTGGGCCTGGGCCGTCACCACAACCGATCCGGCTCAGCGGCAGTTGGTGGGCGAACTGCTCAACAGCCTGATTGCCAGCGACCAGTTAGGTGAATGGAGTTATGCCAGCAACTACCTGCCGGCGCGGCAGGCAGCCCTGGCCTTTTGGCCTCAAGACGACAGCTACGTGGCCTTTGCCAGGGAGCAGCTTAACCGGGCCCAGGCGATGCCCTTCAGCAGCAGCAGCAACATTATGACTGTCATCAACAATGCTGTTTTTGATGTGGTTACGCTAACCAAAACGCCCCAGGCGGCCGCCGAGGAAGCCGCCGCCGCTTTACAACCGTAATCATGCCCCCGCTCAACTTCACCGACCATGCTGAGCATATTCAGGCAATCATCACGGCTGCCCTGCAAACGGCCGATCCTCACACGGCCGTTCACAGCCACCTGCAAAAGAACGACCATACGCTCACCATCGGCCAGCACAAGTTTAATCTGGAAAACGGCCGTCTCTTCCTCATCAGCGTGGGCAAAGCGGCCGTCCCAATGGCCCAGGCAGCATTGGAAATTGTGGGAGAGCGGTCCGCTTCCGGCGGCGGCATCATTAGCAAACATCTTCCAGAAAATTTAACCGTGCCCCTGCCGGCCTACACAGGCAATCATCCTGTGCCTGGCAAAGAAAGCGTGGCGGCGACAACGGTCGTCCTGAACAGCCTGAGCCTCGCTCATCTCAACAAAAACGACCTCGTCCTGTGTCTCATTTCTGGCGGGGCGTCAGCACTACTCACCAAACCCCATCTGTCGCTGGAGATTTGGCAGCATCTCACGCAGGTGCTGCTGGCCAGCGGCTGCACCATCCAAGAACTCAATACGGTGCGCCGCCAGCTCGACGAAGTGAAAGGAGGCGGTTTGGCCCGATTGGTCGCTCCGGCCAGAATCATCAGCCTGATTTTAAGCGACGTGGTGGGCAACGAGCTGGCGGCCATCGGCAGCGGACCAACGGTGGCTGTTGCTGAAACTGCCGCTGACGCACGGGCCGTTTTAGATCGGTATGGAGTGCCGGATGGGTTGGAAACGGCCGTCAGCCAAACCATTCAGTCCAAACTGCAAGATTTAAGCAAAACCGACACCCCATCCCCCGGCAACATCATCGACAACATCATCATCGGCAGCATTCAGCAATCGGCCCAGGCCGCTGCCGAGAAAGCGGAAATGTTGGGCTTCCACACCCGCCTGCTCACCGCCCGGCTGGAAGGAGAAGCGCGTGAAGTGGGACAGTTTGCCGCTGCCCTGGCCAAAGACGCCCCGCCGCAAAGCACCACCCTGCTTGGCGGTGAAACCACCGTCACCCTACACGGCGACGGCGTCGGCGGGCGCAATCTGGAAACGGCTTTGGCTGCGGCCATCAGCCTGGCGGGCTGGGTCAATCGCACCATCACCAGCTTTGCCACCGACGGCGAAGACGGCCCCAGCGGCATGGCCGGGGCCACCATCACCGGGCATACCGTGCAGGACAGCCAAACTGCCCGGGCCTACCTGAACAACAATGACAGCTACACTTACTTTGCCCAACTAGACGCCGTGGGGAACGGCCGTCATCTCATAAAAACCGGTCCCACCGGCACAAATGTAAACGATTTATTGATTATCTTAAATTACGAGGAACCAAAATGACCATCAAATTTGGCACCGACGGCTGGCGGGCCGTCATTAGCGAAACCTTTACCTTTGGCAACTTGCGGCTGGTGGCCCAGGCCATCGCCGACTACGTGCGTGAGGAAAACGGCAGTAATCCCAGCGTCGTCGTCGGCTTCGACACCCGCTTTTTGTCTGACCGGTACGCGGCGGAAGTGGCCCGTGTCATGGCTGCCAACCACATTGACACCTGGCTGGCCCGCGCCGACACGCCCACACCGGCCATCAGCTATGCCGTGCTGCAAAAAAATGCCACGGCCGGCGTGATGATCACCGCCAGCCACAATGCGCCACGCTACAATGGCATCAAGCTCAAGTCGTGCCATGGCGGTGCGGCCAGCCCATCCCACCACCAGCGCGTTGAGCGGCTGCTGGACCGCAATTTGTCCAGCGGGCGCGGCCCTAACCTGATGGATTTAGACGAAGCGATCAAGCAAGATCGCGTACACAAGTTTGATCCGTCCTGGGCTTACTATGAGCATCTCAGCGGACTGGTTGATCTGGACATTGTCTCTGGCGGCGAGCTGCGGCTGGTGGCCGACGGCATGTTTGGCTCCGGGCGCGGCGCGTTCGGCGAGATTTTGGCCCGCGGCCGTACCCACGTCCACAACATTCGCCACGAAATGAATCCCGGCTTTGGCGGTATTCACCCGGAACCGATCGCCCAACACCTCGGCCTGCTCATGTCCACCATCCAGAGCGGCCATTGGGACGTAGGCCTGGCCACCGACGGCGACGCCGACCGCATCGGCGCGGTAGACGCGCTGGGTAATTTTGTCGATCCGCACCGCATTTTTGCCCTAGTGCTGCGTTACTTGCTGGAAAAACGGGGACTCCATGGCAAGGTGGTACGCACTGTCTCTACTACGCGCATGATCGACCGCATTGCCGCCCAAAACGGCCTGGAACTGGTCGAAACGCCGGTGGGCTTCAACCATATTGCCGATCTCATGATTGCCAACGGCGTGGTGATGGGCGGCGAGGAGTCCGGCGGTATGAGCATTCAGGGGCATATCCCGGAGGGGGACGGCGTGCTGATGGGCTTGCTGCTGCTGGAGGTGATGGCCGCTGCTAAAGCACCGCTGCACGAGCTGGTAGATGATTTGCTGGCTAAATTTGGCCCAGCCCAATATGCGCGCACAGACATGAAGCTGACCCGTCCTGTGGAAAAGCAGCGTATGGTGGAAATGCTGCTCAATCTGGCTCCAGCAGCCATCGCCGGCGTGAATGTAGACGATGTGCAAACGGTGGACGGCGTGAAATATTATCTGGCAGATGGGAGCTGGCTGTTGATACGGCCGTCCGGCACCGAGCCTGTCTTGCGCGTCTACGCCGAAGCCCCCAACGACGACCGCGTGAAGGCACTGCTGGGCTTCGGCGAGCAAATGGCAGCCAAAGCGTGATTTTTTGAGCCACAGAGGGCAAGAGATTTAAGAGAAAAGCTCTTTTCCCTCTGTGTTCTCTGTGGCAAAAAATCAATCGTTGGCGAACTGCTCGATGATGCGTGCCGTGTGTTTGGTGCCCAGCAGAAAGTAATCGAGGCGCATGTTTTCGTTGGGGGCGTGCACCTGGCTGCCGGGGTAGCCCACACCGGCGGCCACCAGCGGCAGCCCCAGCGTGTGGATAAAGGGATAGTTGGGCCCGCTGCCGCCAATCATGGGGGCGACGTTGGGCTCTTTGCCGTAGACAACTGCGGCCGTTTCATTCGTCAGCTGCACAAAAGGATCATCAGGATCAACCTTGGCGGGGCGACCGCCGCCGTGCAGCTTAATTTGCACATCTGTAAAGCCATTGGCGTCTAGATGAGCCCGCAGCTTGCTTACTACCTCTTCCGGCGTCTGGTTGGGCACCAGGCGAAAATCAATCTTGGCGCTGGCTTGCGCCGGCAGCACCGTTTTGGAGCCCGGTCCCTGGTAGCCAGAGGTGAGGCCGCAAATGGTGCAGGTTGGCTCAAAGACGGCCGTCTTTTTCAGCTCTAAATCATCCACCATGCCCAGCAAAAAGCCTTCCAGAGCAAACATCTCTTTAAGCTGCACCGTCTCAGATGGCATCGCGGCCAGCATCTCCAGATCACGCTCACTGGGCGGCTGCACGTTGTCGTAAAAACCGGGAATGAGAATACGTTCGTTCTGGTCTTTAAGCGTGCTCAGCGCCCACGTGAGCCGCCACGCTGCATTGGGGAAAATCGAGCCGCCCAAACCGGAGTGGGCGTCAATGGAGGCCGTCTGCACCGAAAGTTCCACGTAGCAAATGCCACGCATGCCCAGCGCCTGGCTGGGACGGCCGTCATAATCCACCCCGCCAAATTCCCAGATGCAGGCGTCGGCGGCCAGCTTTTGCTGGTGCTTTTCTACGAAGGCGGGCATGTTGGGGCTGCCGATCTCTTCCTCACCTTCGATGATGAACTTGACGTTGCAGGGCAGTTCACCCAGCGCGTCCTTCACCGCTGCTAATGCCGCCAGGCGACAAATGATGTGTCCCTTGTCGTCGCTGACGCCGCGGGCGTACAGCTTGCCATCACGCTCGGTCAGTTCAAACGGTGGCGACTCCCACAGCTCCAGGGGCTCGGCCGGCTGCACGTCGTAGTGCAGGTAGAAGAGCAGGGTTTTGTCGGAACGGCCGTCACCCTCGCCATAAACAACTGGATAGCCATCAGAGGGCATGACCTCAGCACGGTAGCCCTGCTCACGCAGCATCGTGGCCACCAGTTCAGCACAGGCATCAATGCCAAAATTTTGCGCCGAAACGCTGGGCTGGGCGCATAAACGAGCCAGCTGATCGATCCAGTAATCGACATTTTCATCAATGTGGGTGTCGATTTTGTCCCAAATGGGATTTGAATTTTGTAATGTCATTTAGTTTTCCTTTTAGGGACTGTTTCTTGAGATTAGAGATTGGGGATTAGAGATTGAGGGAGGAAAATCTCCAATCTCTAATCTCCAATCCCCCTAATCTTCTAAATGGCTGGTGTCGTTTAATCGGGTGACAACCGGGCCACGGTCGTTAACCTCAACGATGCTGAGGCCGGTGTTGCCACGCATGGAGAAACGGCCGTAAATTCCCGGATCAATGCCCATTACCTGAGCCAGCAGCGCGTGCAGAAAACCACCGTGTGTGATCACCGCCACCATGCCCTCGCTGTGCGCCTCAACCACCGATTCAAAAGCCCGCCAGGCGCGTGCCTGCACGTCGGCAAACGGCTCGCCGTTGGGCGGATCGATCATGCCGCGTACTGCTTTGGCCCAGATTTCGGGATATTGCTCGCGGGCCTGCTCGCCGGTCATGCCGCTGAAGTCGCCGACGTCGCGCTCGCGCCAGAGCTGGGTTTTGATCGGTTCCAAACCTAACGCAGTGGCCAGGGGAACGGCCGTTTGCACGCAGCGCTGCAAATCACTTGTGTAAATGGTGTCGATGGGCCAGCTTTTTAACCGGTGGCACAGCGCTTCAGCCTGCTGCTGTCCGGTTTCGTTTAGGGGTATGTCGGCATGCCCTTGCCAGCGGCCGGCCTTGTTCCAATCGGTCTGGCCGTGACGCATGAATAAGATGGTCAACTGTGTCACAAATTTGATGCTCCTGTTTTGGCTTTGTTGATGAGCCGCAGCACTTCGGTAATGGCCTCATCTGGGAGATCAGGGAGGAACGGCCGTAATTCTCGCACCGCCACGGCCAACAATCTCTCAGCGGCGAGCAGCGTATCCTGGGCCAAAATCTGGTTTATTTCTGCGCCCAGGGCCGGATGCACCTGCTCAAAACGGCGGAAAGGGTCCAAATTGTCCAGCAGGTGAGCCGATTCGGCTGGAATGAACTCGGCCAGCAGGTGCAGCAAATGTGTAAGGGCATGGGTTTTGATAAAGCGACGGCCGCTCAACCGTTCGCCTCGCGCTCGCCGCCCCACACCGACAAAAATATTCATCAGGAATTCGGCAAAACGCTTGTCTGGCTCTGTGCGCGAATGGGCCACGAACTCCTGAGTCGCTAAGGCAAGCTCTTCTAGCTTTGGGGCCAATCCTGCTTTGTCCAGTAATACCCGATATCGGTTCAACCGGGCCAGTTGCAGCTCATCCTCGTTGAAAACGGCAAACTCCAGCAAATGCCCGCCACGGTAAAGCACCTTCAGACCGTGCTCCGTCTCTCGAAAATGGAAAATGATCTCAGCGGCGTGGGGTAACCAGGACAAATCCCGCCGCATATCTTCCTGCACCCCCTGAATCGTAATGACAAAAAAGTCGTGGTCAGACCACTCATCAGGCTGATAATCCTGCTGGGCCATCGATCCCAAGGCGATCAAGGCCAAAACGCGATCATCCCCGGCCAGTTTTAAGCGCAGTTCTTCGGTGAAGCGATTGTAATCAGCTAGATTCATCTGCCAACCTCCTCATCGCCCTGGGTGCAGGTTACAGCATTTTGCTGGGCAGAATTTTGCTGGGCAGCAATTTGTCGGCGCGTTTCTTGGGTTTTCTCCAGGGAGTTCATAAAGCTTTAGGGGGAGATGGTGAGGATAATTGTAATGTACGGGCAATAGCCACCAGTGTTTGGCCATCAATCAGCGTCATCGGTTTGCCCTGGGCCCAGGCGCGGGCTGAATCTGAAATGTCGGCGGTGGTCACCAGGAAGGCATGGGAGACGCCTTCGTGAATCAAGGTGCCGTACAGCTCGCGCACAACGTCTGGCCCAATAGTGTTGCGATACCGTTTGCACTGCACGATGGCCCGCTTGCCTCCTTTTTGCGTCACCACCAGATCGACCCCCAAATCGCCGCTGCGCCCCCGCACGGACGCTTTGTATCCTTTTTGGCGAAACAGGCGGGCGACGTAGCGTTCAAAATCGGCCGGATGCAGGTTATAAAGTTCTTCCAGTTTAAGGGCAGGCAATGGTTGTGTGTCTTCTTGCCATTGACGCCACCAAACCAGGCCCCACAGCACCAGCAGCGTGGCCAGCCAGCCAATCTCAACCAATTGCAAAAATTCAGAGAGAAGTGACGGCAGGTGTGAAAGCCAATCCGGTTGACTCACGATCCGCACCAGCAGCCAGAGGAGGTAAACGGCCGTTAGCAACCCAATAATCCAGCGGCTGTTTAAAGAAACGGATTGCCTTTGCTGGGGCTTAAACTGTGGAGAATGTTGGCGAAAGCGCCACTCTGTGCGTACTACCATGCACCGAATTGTAATCCTGAGTGGCAAAAATCCCAAACGGAATTTTGCCACAAACCGCGTCCCAATCGTCTGTTCACTCTAATTGATAGCTCGTCGCAAGTTCAGCCATAAATAGATGCAGATGCAACAGATGACGGCCGTTTCCCTTTGTCGTAAAATGAAGTAGTAAATATCATCCTCGGTAGTTGTTTTGTGGAGAAACCATGAGAGAGAAACGCGCGTTCACCTGGGGCAAGATTCGCCTCGTTTTTGTTCTTTTGTTAGCGTTGGGGGTGACGGCCGTATCCACCAGCGCTCAATCCGACGATCCCGCCAGCATCCCCCCGCCAGACAGCGTCACCATTGCCGGCACCGTTCAGCCGGTGATTGGCTGCGCCGGTGAATGGAACACCACCTGTACCGAAAGCCAGCTCACCTACGACGAACAAAACGACATCTGGCTGGCCACCTTTGAGGTGCCCGCCGGAAGCTACGAATACAAAGCCGCCCTCAACGGCAGTTGGGACGACAACTACGGCCTAAACGCTGAATATTACGGCCCTAACATCCCCCTCGAAGTTGCCGAAGATAGCCCCGTCACCTTCTGGTACGATCACAAAACCCGCTGGGTGAGTGACAGCGTCAACAGCCTTATCGTTACCGTGCCCGGCGACTTTCAAGACGAACTGGGCTGTCCTGGCGAATGGGCCCCCGACTGTCTGCGTTCTATGCTGCAAGACCCCAACGGCGACGGTCTCTACACCTTCATCACCATCGACATCCCCGCCGGCGACTACGAAGCCAAAGTGGCCCTGAACCGCAGTTGGGATGTGAACTTTGGCCTGGATGGGGAAGCGGATGGTCCCAACATCCCCTTTACCGTGGGCGAAGGCCAGGCCGTCATTTTCGCCTACGATCCGGCCACCAACCTGCTTACGATTGAAGCCAGCGACGACATTCCGGCCGACATTGTCAGCCAGGACAGCGGCGGTGGTTTGCCGCCGACCGCCGCCCCTTTCCCCGACATGGTCGTTATCCCCGGCACGATTCAATCCGAGCTGGGCTGTGCCGGGGATTGGGCGCCTGACTGTTCCAACACTGAACTCACCTACAGCGAAGAAAATCAGCTTTTCAGCGGTACTTTCGACATTCCCGCCGGAGATTATGAATACAAGGTGGCGCTCAACGGCAGTTGGGACGTGAACTTTGGCCTCAATGCCCAGCCGGGTGGACCCAATATTCCGCTCTCGCTGGCCGAAGACAGCACGGTTACCTTCTACTTCGATAACCAGACCGGCTGGGTGGCCGACAGCGTCAACAACCTCATCGCCAACGTGCCCGGCAGCTTCCAGGATGAACTGGGCTGTGCCGAAGATTGGATGCCCGCCTGCCTGCGCTCCTGGCTGCAAGACCCCGATGGCGACGGCGTCTTCACCTTCCAAACCGTCAGCATCCCCGTGGGTGAATATGAAGCCAAGGTGGCGGTCAACGGCACCTGGGACGTAAACTACGGCGAAGGCGGCGTGCAGGACGGAGCCAACATCCCCTTCAGCGTGCAAGAAGCAGATACGCTTGTCACCTTCACCTTCGATTCCAGGAGCAATCTATTGAACATATCCGTCGGCTCCGGTGGCATCCAGGGCAACATCAGCCAGCGCAGCGCCCACTGGGTGGCCGCCGATACCATTGCCTGGGACATTGAAGCCGCGCCCGGCAGCCAATACCTCTTCCACTACGATCCGCTGGGCGGCGTTTTTTCGCTTGGCTTCGATGGCATTACCGGCGGTGAAGCCGTGCCGCTGACCGTTGATCCAGACGGCCTGAGCGATGAAATCGTGGCCAAGTTCCCCCATCTCAGCAGCTTCACCGCGCTCAAATTTAGTGAAGATGATCTCAGCGTGGCCCGCGTCGCGCTCAAGGGGCAGGTGGCCGTCTCCGCGCAAGATGAAAGCGGACAAATTATCGACGCCGCCGGGCTGCAAATTCCCGGCGTGCTGGATGACCTGTACCCTTACGATGGCGAGTTGGGCGTCACCTTCAGCGACGGCATGCCCACACTCACCCTTTGGGCACCAACTGCCCGGCAGGTGCGCCTGCATTTGTTCGATGATGCCAATCCCAATACTAAAGCTGAAATTTTGGTGATGCGCCCCACGCCGAGCAGCGGCACCTGGTCCATTACCGGTGAGGCGGATTGGCTAGGTAAATATTATCTATACGAAGTGCAGGTCTTCGTGCCCACCGAGGGCAGCGTGCAGACCAATCTGGTCACCGATCCATACTCCTTTAGCCTGGCTACCAACAGCACGCGCAGCCAGATTGTGGACCTGAGCGACCCGGCCACCATGCCCGAGGGCTGGATGGACGTTATCAAATCGGGTATCGAAGCTCCGGAAGATATTGTGATTTACGAGCTGCACGTGCGCGACTTTAGCGTCAACGATCCTAGCGTGCCGCAAGAATTGCAGGGCACCTATTCCGCCTTTACCGTAATGGATTCCAACGGGATGCAGCATCTGGCAGCGCTGTCAGAGGCGGGATTGACCCATCTGCACCTGCTGCCTACGTTTGACATCGCCACCATTGATGAGGACAAAACGACCTGGACCACGCCCTCATTTGAAGAGCTGGCCGGCCTGTCGCCCGATTCGGAAGAGCAGCAGGCAATGATTAGCGCCATTCGCGACCAGGACCCGTTTAACTGGGGTTACGACCCGTTCCACTACACCGTGCCGGAGGGGAGTTACGCGGTGAATCCTGAGGGCATCAGCCGCATTGTTGAGTACCGTGAGATGGTGCAGGCGCTGAACGAAATTGGGCTGTACGTGGTGGTGGATGTGGTGTACAACCACACCAACGCCAGCGGCCAGAGCGACAAATCGGTACTGGACCGCATCGTGCCCGGCTATTATCACCGACTGAACAGCAACGGCCGTGTAGAAACAAGCACCTGCTGCCAAAACACGGCCACGGAACACGACATGATGCGCAAGCTGATGATCGATTCGGTGGTGACCTGGGCCACGGCGTACAAAATTGACGCCTTCCGCTTTGACCTGATGGGCCACCATATGAAGGAAGATATGCTGGCGGTGCGCGCCGCTTTGGACGCTCTCACGCTGGAAGAGCACGGTGTGGACGGCAAAAACATCTTTGTCTACGGCGAAGGCTGGGACTTTGGCGAGGTGGGCGGCAATGCCCGCGGCGAAAATGCGACGCAGTTCAACATGGCGGGTACGGGCATCGGCACCTTTAGCGACCGGCTGCGGGATGCGGCGCGCGGCGGCAGCCCGTTTGGCGGACAGACCGAGCAGGGTTTCCTCAATGGCCTGTACGTCTATCCCAATGCCACGGACCAGGGCAGCGAAGCCGAACAGCTGGCGCAGCTGCAAAACTTCATGG
>CALBTC010000489.1 GCA_937967805.1 uncultured Anaerolineaceae bacterium | reverse complement strand
TCTGCGTGATCGACATGGCCCGGAACCAGTGATCGTTTTCACCGGAATATGCACTAGTTTGCAGCTGGCCCAACGCCAGAGAGGACAAGCCCACGATCCGGTGACCCACCAGGCGTAGCCCGCTCCTCGATTGTTTTGCGGCTAACGACAAAAATCGATGGGAAGTAGCATTCGCTTCTGCGTGATCAGCCCAAACAAATTGGGCAATCATTTTGTTATACAACAAGGGGAAAACGTGGCTGTTGTCACCGATCTGTTCCGCCAGGGCAGTGGCTCGGTTAACCGCCGCGACAGTTTCTACAGCGCCGTAGCCATGTATGGCCAACAAGGGGCCGCATAAAGCCACCTGTAGCTCAAATTCTTGTTGCGCTCGAATTGGCGTATCAGGCAGGCGGTTAAGCAGCGACAAGCCCCGTCGGAAGTGACCAATGGCTTCTTGATTGGCTGACTGCTGCATCGCCAACTGGCCCGATTGCAGCAGATACTTAATGGCTTTGTCTGTCAGCCCCGCCTCTTCAAAGTGGTGCGCCAACTGTACCGCTATCCGCGCTGGCTCGTCAGCGTGGATTAATTCCAGGGCCATGCCTACTTCTTCATGCAGGTAGGCACGCTCTATTTCGTCAAGGCTGTGGTAAAGGAAGTGCTGAAATAGTTGGTGTCGAAAGCGGTATTGAGATAGCCGCTGCAAGTCTAATTGCTCCAAATTAGCAACCATGACCAGGCGGTGCTGTTTGTCTAGCTCCCGACTTAACCGCTGCACCAGCCGTCGCTCATCTAGGTCTTGTACCCTGGCAATGAGTTCGGCCGTAAAATATTCTCCCTGAACGGCCGCTACCATCAATATACCCCGCAGTTCATCATCTAAGCGGCTAACTCGTTGCTCGATAACCCCCTCGACCTTTGCTGGTAGCCCTACCCAATCTATAGTCGCAACTTGCTTTAGGCGACCGTCCTCACCAACCTGCAAGTAACCTCGCTTTTGCACATGGCGTAAAAGCTCAACGGTGAAAAGTGGATGGCCGCCAGTGTGGGCAAACAAGGTTTGCCGGAATAATTCGTCAAGCTCGTTAGGTTGAATATCGAGATAAGCATCCACAAAACGCCTGCCATCTGAAACTTCGGCCAGGTCGAGCCAGACGTCGCCATACTGGCGCTTCAGCTCCCCGAGAACAACAGCCATTGGATGTTGTTCTCCACCCCGCCTGAGGGCTATTTCGTCAGGCCGATAGGTGCCCAGCATCAGTATGGGACTATCACGAATGTTTCGGCTGAGATAAAAGAGAAGGCTAGTTGAGGAAGGGTCAATCCAGTGCATGTCTTCAATAATTAATAGCAGAGGCTGCCGTGCAGCGACCCTTTTTAATACGGCCGTAAACTGCGTAAAAATTTGCTCCTGCCGTAACTCACGCTGACCATTTGTTATCAGGCTCCTCAATTGTTGGTACCAGGCTGCTGCCTCAGGGGCAAAGGTGGCAACTCTAGCTTGTAAAGAGTGCACAGGGACAAATGCGCCGATCAGGTCAGGAGCGTGGAACACCAATGTGGGTATCGTCAACGCCATTGCCTGCCACAGCCGGGTCGCTTGCGGCTGTGATAGCAGACCACCAGCCCAACGCGCCTCAACATCACCAGTGAGCAACGTTAATATTTCGCGGAATGGTAGATAAGGATCGCCAATCCCTGTTTGGGCGTTACAAAAACCAGTGACCACCAATAAGTTTTGATATTCTTCCTGAGCGCGTTTGGCGAACTCATTGACCAGCATCGTTTTCCCCCGCCCTGCGCCACCAATTACAAAACAAACCTGTCCCCCTCCGGCCTGGATCATCTTCAAGAGCGTGGCTAACCCAGCCAGCGTCTGATCCTGAGCGACAAAGGGATTGTCGGCGAAAGTTGAAAGAGCGTTGGAGGTAGGCCAAAGCGGTAGAGAACTGTCACCTGGAAAAGGAGGTAGGAGATGCGACGTGAAGATACCGCGTGCCTTTTGATAAAAATTTTCCCGTTCGGCCTCGCTTATGAGCAAATGTGTTGCCAAAAGCTCGGCCATTTGTGATGAAGGTCGCCGTTCGTCCTGTTCGATTTTTTTAATTGTGATCAAGGAGCAGCCAATTTTCTCAGCCAGTTTGGCTTGCGTCAGATCAAGTGCTTTGCGTCGCCGCCTCACCCAATACCCAAACGAATCTATGATTTCCCATTCATCTGCCATTGTTTTGGGGTACCAAATCCGTTCTTGATTGTATCCCTTTTTGTACGCATTAAGGATACCTAAGCCAGGAGAATTTCAACTTTAATAATGTGCAAGAATAAAGACAAATTATACAACAAGATGGTTTAGTTTTTTGTAGAGAAAATGGGCAAAATCAATAAGTAAGGAAAGTGAGAAATATTGTCAAATTGTTGAAGAAGTAGCAGAGATGGAAGTCGTCTTACAATTCATATCGTGTGTTTTTAAACTGTTTGAGTCCTATATTTTTACAAAAAGGAGATTCAGATCATGTCAAAATTTATCAACGCATTTACCTGGAATCAGCCGCCCAATGAAGAGTTCGCCACACTCCGGCCGGCTCAGGCAACCATGGCCACAGAGTTAATGGAGCGCGGTACGCTTCAGTATCTCTTTCTGGCCGAGGACAATTCTGGCGGTTGGGCCATTTACAATGTTGAGTCACGTGATGAGGTGCTAAACATCCTGGAACAGTTTCCCCTGAGGAAGTTTATGAATAACAATGTGAAGCCACTTCAGAATGCGTACTCAGGTGCCAATAGCACTGCCCTTCGAACCGATTTCCCTGACTAAGATGTTTTTTTCTGGGGTGGCGCACGGATTCTGCGCGTCACCCCAACAGTTTGCTGTTTTCTCTTCAATAAAACGCACGGCCGTTCCCACACCGCCCTCCCCTACGCATCACTCCCCACGTTCGGTATAATCCCAGGCTATGGCACTTTTGACGGCACACAACATTGGTCAGGCTTTTGGCGCATTTGACGTTTTCACCGGCGTCAGCGGCAGCATTCCCGACGGCGGCAAGGTGGGGCTGGTTGGCCCCAACGGCGTGGGCAAAACGACGCTGCTGCTGATTCTGGCCGGACTCAGCCAGCCCAGCGCCGGCAGCGTGCAAATTGCCAAGGGCACCCGGCTGGGCTACCTGCCGCAAGAAGCGGCCCAGGCGTTTGCCGGGCAAGAAAACAGCGTCTTTGAAGAGATGTTGACCGTCTTCGACGCTCTGCGCGAGGATGAAGCCACACTGCGCCAAATGGAGCACCGAATGGCTGGCGGCGACCATTCCGAAGAACTGATGGCCAGCTACAGCCAGCTGCAAGAGCGGTTTGAACACGCCGGCGGCTACGACTACCAGATTCGCATCCGGCAGGTGCTCACCGGGCTAGGCTTTGCCGAGGAAGATTGGCAAATGCCGCTGCCCCACCTGAGCGGCGGGCAAAAAACGCGCCTGCTGCTGGGCCGTTTGCTGCTGGAAAGGCCCGATTTGCTCATCATGGACGAACCGACGAACCATCTGGACGTAGCGGCAATCGAGTGGCTGGAAGGGATACTTAAGACGTGGGACGGTGCGATTTTGCTGGTCAGCCATGACCGCTACTTTTTGGACCGGGTGGTGACCAATATTTGGGAGATGAACCGCAGCGGCCTGGAGCATTATCGCGGCAACTACTCAGCCTATGTGCAGCAGCGGCAGGAGCGCTGGCAGCAGCACATTCAAGCATACGAAGATTTCCAGCAGCACATTGAGAAGGAGATGGATTTCATCCGGCGCAACATTGCCGGGCAGCGCACGCAGATGGCCCAGGGCAAGCTGAGCCGGCTGGCGCGAGAAGTCACGGCCGTTTCCATCGGCGGCCTCCCGGCGTTAGGCATGCTCAACAGCAAAGGGTGGCTGCAAACCGACACTCATTATGGCATCACCCGGTACGGCCGTGTAGCTACCACCGTCGGCGAACTCCAGCAGCAAATTGGGGAACTGCGGCCTCCGATACGGCCGTCTACCCTCCGCCTCAATCTAGACACTAACCAGCGCAGCGGTGAACTCGTCTTGCGCAGTAAAGATTTGGTCGTTGGCTATCCGGGTAATGCGCTGTTTGAAGCAGAGGATATCGAACTGCGGCGGCTGGAGTGCGCCGCCTTGATTGGTCCCAACGGTGCGGGCAAAACCACCTTCCTCAAAACCGCACTGGAGCGGCTGGAGCCGCTGCACGGTGAGGTTATTTTGGGGGCCAGCCTGCAAATCGGCTACTTTGCCCAGGCGCACGACAGCCTGAATTTAGAAAATACCATCCTGGACGAACTGCTCAACTTGCGCAACCTGCCCATCAGCGAGGCGCGCAGCTACCTGGCCCGCTTCTTGTTCCGTGAGGATGACGTGTACAAAAAGGTGAGTATGCTCAGCGGCGGCGAGCGGGGGCGGCTGGCCCTGGCCATTCTGGCATTGCAGGGGGCCAACTTCCTGCTGCTGGACGAGCCGACCAACCACCTGGATATTCCTTCGCAGGAGGCGCTGCAAGAGGCGCTGGAGCAGTTCGACGGCACCATTTTGATGGTATCACACGACCGCTACCTGGTAAATGCCCTGGCGACCCAGATTTGGGCGTTGGCCGACGGCCGTTTACGCATCTACTCCGGCGGCTACCAAAACTACCTCGCCATTCGCGAGCAGGAAGCCGAAGCGGCTAAAGAAGCCGCTGCCCAGGCGCGCGAAGCCGAAAAAGCAGCCCGCAACAGCGACAACGGCAGTCAGCTCAGCAAAAATGAGCTGCGCAAGCAGGCCGAAGCGCTGGCCGAACTGGAAAGCGACATCGAAGCCACTGAAGCGGAAATCGTCCAAATTGGCGAAGCGCTGCAAGAAGCGACAACCAGCGAATCTTTTGCTAAGATACAATCGCTCAGCGAAGCATATGCCGCCGCCGAGGCAAAACTGGAAACTTTGCTGGAACAATGGGAGACGATGCATGAGTGACAACGCAGAAGCCACAACCTACGCCGGAAAAGTGATCATTGGGCTGACGGGCAACATCGCCACGGGAAAATCGGCCGTGATGCGGCTGGCACATGACCACGGGGCGCTCACCATTGACGCCGACAAGATTGTGCATGAGCTAATGGACAATGATGCCACGATGCAGGCGGCCATTGCCGTGGCTTTTGGCTCTGAGGTGCGGCGGGAAGACGGCCGTATCGACCGCAAAAAGCTTGGCGAGATCGCCTTTGCCGACCCCACCGCCATGCAAGATTTGGAAGCGATGACCCATCCGGCCGTGGGCAAAGAAGTCGATGCCCGCATTTTGGCCAGCAAGCAAAAGATCATCTTCATTGAGGCAATCAAGCTGCTGGAAGGCAATCTGTGCGATATTTGCCACCAGATTTGGGTCACGCGATGCAGCCCGCAGCGGCAGTTAGAACGACTGCGCGTTTGCCGTGGCATGGAAACGGAAGTAGCGGCCGTACGCATCAAGGCCCAGCCGCCGCAGGAAGAAAAAGTGGCCCAGTCTGACGTGCTGATTGATACCAACGGGCTGATGAAGGACACCGAAGCCCAGTTTGGCATTGCCTGGGCACGGCTGCCGGACCCGGCCACGGCCGAACCGATGAACCGTCTCCCCCTGCCAGAAGAAACGGCTCCAACCAGCAGCAAAGGGCTTACCGGACGTCTAACTTCTCCCAAAGCCGCTGCGCCCGCTACACCTAAGAAAACAGCCGGCGAGGTGCGTCCGCCCCGTTTGCAGCCCAGCGAACGGCCGGAAGATTTACAGGTGCGCCGGGCACGGCCGTCTGACATCCCGTCCATTTTGCTGCTCATCCAAAAGGCCACCGACGGCAAGGTGCAAATGAAGCGCGCTGACCTGCTAATGGCCCTGAGCGAGCGCGGCTACTTCATTGGCCAGGTGGGGGCAGAAATCAGCACTGTGATGGGCTACAACATCGACAGCCAGGTAGCCCGCGTCGACGAAATTTACATTCATCCCCTGGAGATGGCTACGCAGACAGGCAAGGCCGTGCTGGAAGACATTGAAATCTCGGCGGCCACGCACATGGGGCAAATCATTGTCGCCTTTTTGCCGCAAGATGCCCCCGAACCCATCCGCGACCTGTTTCTGGCGGAAAATTATGAGCCGATGCCGCTGGAGGAGATGGCCAAAAATTGGCAGTTAGCCATCGAAGAGTCGCAGCCGGAAGATACTGAATATCTGGTGCGCCTGCTGCGCGACACGCGGGCAGGCTAAATCATGAATGCCAAATTGGGTTTTGCAGACGCTCAAGAATTAACGCAAAGGTGCATGGGCAGAAAGGGGCAAAGAAAACTCTTGGCAGCTTTCCGTCTTTGCGTGAAAAATTCAAAGTTCCCAAGCCTAATGACACGGAGCATGTCGTGATGCGATTTGTCTGGGCGTGGCTTCTGTACACCTGGGGCGGGCTGCACCGCTATTTTGGCATTCAAAACAGCATGGCCAGCGAGTTTGAGCGGGCGATCCATTATTTTGGCCGCGCCTACGAAGTAGACCCAACCTTCCGCGCAGCGCGGGTGCACCGGGGCATTTTGCTGGGGCGGGAGCTAGGGCGCATTGATGAAGCGATTGCCGATTTTGATGCGCTGCTGGCTGAAGACCCGACCTACAGCCTGGCGCTGTTTAACCGGGGATTCATGTGGATGGAACACGGCCGTTACCCCCAAGCTCTCGCCGACATGGAAGCTTACCTCGAACAATCGGACCCCAGCGACGAAAATTGGCCCGACGCCACCCGCATCGTTCGCCTCCTCCGTGATATGGATCAGGAATAAGTATCTATGAATAAGTTCCTGTTCGCTTCCCGTACTCACCATTGACAGAGTGCCGCGCCTGAGCGCATTGGAATTTGCAGCAAAACATTTTACGCGACCTTCTCCTTTCATAAGCCACAAGCCTTGTATTATATGAAGAACGTGGTTAAATTAAGGAATGCGCTTTGTAAACCGTGAAAACGAACTTGCATTTCTTAATCAATTGGTGGAACAGGCAGACTTGCATGGGGGACAGTTTATACTGGTCTACGGACGGCGGCGAGTGGGTAAAACGCGCCTTTTACGTCACTGGATTGCCCAAACTGACTGGCCAGCTACCTATTGGGTCGCCGAGAAAGAAAATTCTGCCATGCAGCGGCGTAAATTTATTGCGGAATTTGAACAACGGCCGTTACGCCAAACCCCTTTGTTGGATAGTTGGTCAGAAGTATGGGATTTAGTTGCAAACCAGCTTGGCAATCAACAGCACATTTTGGTTATTGATGAATTACCTTATGCCGCCCAAGCAGATAGCGCCTTGCTGTCTAGTTTGCAGCACGCCTGGGATTGTCATTTTGAAAATAGCAACCTCATTTTGGTGCTGTGCGGCTCACAAATGCGCGTCATGGAAACGTTGCAATTTCATCAATCACCACTTTTTGGCCGGTTCACCGCGCAGTGGCATCTTGAACCGCTTCGGTTTCATACGCTTGCCCAATTTTTCCCCCAATGGTCAGCGGAAGAGTGTATCGCACTTTATGCCATCGTTGGCGGTATTCCCGCTTATCTCAACTGGCTTCATCCAGAGCGTACACTCGTTGAAAATATCCGTGAGGCGATTTTGGCACCGGGCAGCCTGTTTATTGCTGAGCCAACTTTTTTGCTCTACGATGAAGTCAATGAGCCCCAAACCTTTCTCGCCATCCTCAAAGCGATTGGGCTGGGCAACCATACGCTTTCGGCAATCAGCAATTATGCACTCATTGGCAAAACGCATTTGTCTTCCTATCTCGTGCGCTTGCAAGAATTGCGTCTAATTGAACGACGTATTCCGGCAACCGTGCCCTCGGCAAAAAGACGGTCCTCTCGGCAAGGGCGTTATCATTTTAGCGATCCGTATTTTCATTTTTACTTTCGCTTTCTTGCCCCCTTCAATGATATTTTGCCTGATGATATTGAACCTGTGTTAGAAAAGGTGCGTGCGGAATTACGGCCGTTTGTCGGACAGACCGCATTCGAGCAGTTATGTCAGCAGTGGGTAAGAGAACAGCGAAAAGCGGGCAACCTGGCTTTTCGCCCCATGATTATTGGCAGTCATTGGAGTCGCAAAGTGCAAATTGATGTCGTTGGTGTCAATTGGGAAAGTCGTGATATTTTATTGGGCGAGTGTAAATGGGGCGGCGATCAAATCGGGCGTGGCACATTACGCGATCTCGTGGAGAAGAAAACAGCCAAAGTGCTGGCTGAACTACCCCATGACCCTCAAGATTGGACGGTGCATCATGTTTTCTTTGCGCGGCTAGGCTTTTCGTCGTCAGCGCAACAATATGCGCAAGAACAAAACGTGATCCTGGTTGATCTTGATGGACTTGAATCCGGCCTAATCTTTCCAACAGCAATAGATTAAATTTATTTTCGAGGATATTTGTGGCAATTGACGCAGACGAAAATTGGAACGATGCCACGCGAATCGTCCGCCTCCTCCGCAATTTGGACGAAGACCCAGACAGTGAGACTCCGCCAAACCGGTGATCCTCTCCAACTACTTGTCATTTTGAGCGCAGCGAAAAATCCCTCTAAACTATACTGGCGAGAATCATTGCCCGCGGACAAACTGCTTGGGCATTGCAACTCCGATAAGCAGCATCGTTAAACCTCCCGCAGGTTCCGTTATTGGTCATCCTCAGGGAGTGAGCCTGCGGGAAGTTGTTCTGCCACCACCACCTCGTTCCAAATTTCCTCTAAATCGGCAAAGCTGGCGATGGGGGCCACGGTTTCCATGAATTCGCGGGGGGAGCCGGTGCCGGCCTGAATGTCGCGCAGCATGGGGCCGGTGGGATCGCTGCCGGTGGCGCCGGGAACGGCCGCATACGCCTCATAAAACGCAAAATACGCCTGGTTCAGCTTGCGGATATTGTAGCCATTTTCCAGAAAAACCAGCCGCTGCGCTTCCATATACGCTTCTGCTCCTTCGATGTCGCCCATAGCGAGCAGCTCCTCGGCATGGATGCGCGTAGCGGCCAGCTCTGCGCCGTAATCAAACACAGGTGGTTCGGGCGCGGTTAGCTCGACTGTGGGCGGGGCAGCGGGTGGCGCGGGCGGTGGAACATATTCAGGGTAGTAGCGTTCGATCACTCGGCTGCCAATCTCCTGGTCAAAAATAGAGGCAATGGTTTCGTTGATGATGCGCACCTGGGGATCGCCGTAGTTCCAGCCGACGGGGAAAAAAGTAAGCCAGTGATGGGACCATTCGTGGGCGGTCACCTCAACCAGCCAGTTGATGCTGCTCGTTTCCATGATCATGGCGGGATAGGTGCCCAATCCGCCGATGGGCACCACCAGGGCAGAAAGATTGAGCTGCTCAAAAATCGCGGTCTCCAGTGCGTCTTTTTCCGCGGTCGACAAACCCGGCAGCAGCGAGACACCATGAATCCGCTCAATCCGGTCGCGCGGCGAAACGATGAGCAGCGAAGGCAGTGGGGTCATTTGCATCATCACCGGCGGCCACGCCTGCCCCAGCACGCCAAACCGTTCTTCGACCAAAATCTGGCCTACCTGGTCTTGCACAATTGACTCGGCAACTGGCTGGAGGGCGTCAATTTGATCGCGGAGTTGGGCGAGTTGGGATTGGAGAACGGCCGTTGCCGCCACCGGGTCTGCCACAGCGGGATCGGTATAAATCTCGTTAATCTCTCTTTCGATTTGCTGACTTTGCTGAATGAGCGAGAGGTAGTCTAACACCGTTTGCCGGCGGCTGGCTTCATCTAAAAAGGCATCGTTGTTGGCCAGTACACCCTCAGCCTTGGCCGCAATGGCGCTCACCTCCCACGATAAAAAGTCAAACTGGCGTTGCCCGACAAGCTGGATAATCCGGACATATTCGTCACCAAACGGGGGCCACTCTCGGGTGAACGTAAGCAGGCAGAGCCAGCTGAGCAGCAGCAGCTTGATCCAGAGCTTGAGGCGTCGCGTCGTCATCAAGTGTAAAGTAGTAAGTTGCAGGTGAAAAGTCTACTTTTTTCACGTTTCACTTATCACGCTATCACTTTTCTGCAAGGTGGAGTCCGCATCCGCAGACTCGTGCTGAGCACTGTCGAAGTATGCGGACGTCAGGCATTTGGGGATGCCCTTCTCCTCGCAGCGAATTTTAGGCGCGGCGGTAAGGATCAAACAGCTTCTCCCACTCGTCCAGGGCGTAACGGTCGGTCATCCCGGCGATGTAGTCGGTGATGACGCGGTGCAGCGGCGCTTCTTCCAGTTTCTTTTGCGTGTCGGTGGGCAGCATGTTCGGTTCTTGGGCATAAGCCTGGAACAGCTCAGTGACAAAACGTTCTGCCTTGGTTTGCATACGGATGAGCCGGTAATGACGGTACATGCCGTCCAGCAAAAATTTCTTGAGCTGGCGCACCTTCGTTTTGAACTCAGGCGAGTAGCCGACCAGGTTTTCCGGGTAAGTTTGCACTTTTTCCGGCGAGTCGATCTTGTTCTCTGCCAGTTTTTTGCCGGTATGCTCCAGCACATCCATGACCGATTTGCCGATCAGTTCACGAATGATTTCGTGGCGGGTGATGTTGGGTAACGGCCGTTCTCCCCGCCACCCCACCATTTCCTTCAACTCCTGCCACAATATCAGCTCATCCAATGCCGCCATTTCAAACATGCCGGCGCGAATGCCGTCGTCTAAATCGTGGGCGTTGTACGCTATTTCATCGGCCAGATTAGCAATCTGCGCCTCCAAAGAGCCGCGCTTGTCCGGCTCGTAGCCGGCGGCGTCACTTTTGTCATAATCGGTTTCGTGTTTGATCATGCCTTCGCGGGTTTCGTAAGTGAGATTAAGACCGGGGAAGTTGGGATAGCGCTGCTCCAGCTTGGTGACGATGCGGTAGCTCTGCGTGTTGTGGTTAAAGCCACCATAATCGGCCATCAGGGCGTTGAGGGCGTATTCTCCGGCGTGGCCAAAGGGGGGATGGCCCAAATCGTGCGCCAGGCAGATCGCTTCGGTGAGCTCTTCATTGCAGCCCAGCCCGCGCGCCAGTGAGCGGCCTAACTGGGCCACTTCCAACGTGTGCGTCAGGCGGGTGCGGTAATGATCGCCTTCGTAATAGACAAAAACCTGGGTTTTGTATTCCAGGCGGCGGAAGGCGGTCGTATGAATAATCCGGTCGCGGTCCCGCTCAAAAGCAGGGCGGGAGGCAGATTCTGCTTCAGGATAAACGCGTCCCCGGCTGTTTGCGCTTTTTTGCCCGTAGGGTGCCAGGGCCATTTGTTCTATTTCTTCTAATTCTTTGCGCTTGTAAATCATGGGAAACTCCTATCGATAAACCTCCCGCAGGTTCCGTCTAGGAACATCCTCTGGGATTAAACCTGCGGGAGGTTAGTTCGTCACTTGCTATAATTTTATGGTAAGTGTAACATAATTCCAGACGGCCGTCTGTTTTAAGGTCGCCCGCTGAACCGGCCTGGTTCAATCGAGGGAAAACCGTATGCGTACTCAGAGAATTCAACTCCCCATTGTGATGCTGCTCATTGCCATTGCCATTATTTTGGCCGCGGGTGTCTTTTTGGCCATCAACGTTATACAAAACCGTAACCGGGCGGCCGAACCCGATCCGGCCGCCAGTACTTTTCTGGTAACTGTCGGCGCGGAACAAATTTCATTGCAGGTGGATCCCAACCTGCGGCCCACGATCATTGAAGCGCCGGTAGACGATACGCCTCGTACAGAAGATGCCCCCGACCAGCAAGTACAGGAGGCCACCGCCACCCCGGAGCCTACGGCCGTACCTGCCGACACGCAAGCGGCAACGGCCGCCCCCGGCGTGGCTAAAGTTATCTTCATTGATTACGCGGTGCAGCAGGGAGATACCTTGTACAGCGTTTCAGAGCGGATAGATACGTCAATAGCCCTCATGGCCGAGCATGGCATCTCCCAAACCAGCCTGGTTCCGGGACAAGTTATCCGGCTGCCTATTGGCAATCCCGACTTTTGTGCCGGGCGCGGACGGCCGTATGCCGTCGGTGAAGGGGATACGGCCTTCAATATTGGCCAGCGCTTCAACACCACACCGCAAAATTTGCAGTCGATCAACGGGCTGGACGCCAATTTCACCGTTAGGACGGCCGATATTATTTGCGTGCCGTAGGATTAGGAACCATGCGCATTCGTCGATCTGAATTTAACGGCCGTTGCCAACGCCTCCTCGATTACATTCAGCAACAGAAGCTAACCGGCGCTGTGTTATTCGACAGCGTCAACATCCTTTATTTCACCGGCTTCGCCTTTATCCCTACCGAACGCCCCATTGCCTTTGTGCTCAGCGCCGCCGGGGAACGGGCCATGCTGGTGCCCCGGCTGGAACTGGAGCACGCTCAGGCCGAAGCCGAACTGGACCGCGTCGCCTACTACCTGGAATATCCCGGCGATCCGCACCCCATGGCCATCTTCCAGGATCTGCTGATGGAGATGGGACTCATAAAGGAAAACACAAACCCAAAATATTTGCACTCACCCACAAAGCCGGCCGAAATTGTCATTCGGCCGCATCAAGAACCATCCAGACAATATCCCCTGGCCAGCAGCAGCCAAATCGGGGCAGATCAGGACGGTTACCCCTGGATTTTTGGCTACGAAGGCGTGTCGCTTTCCCGGCTGACCGGCATGACGGTGCAAAACGTTCAAGGCCAGCTTAACCGGATGCAGGCGATCAAAAGCGCGGCGGAGATTGCCCTTATAAAGGAGAGCTGCAAGTGGGGACATCTGGCGCATGTGCTGCTGCAGCGGTATACGGCCGTACACGTTACAGAAACGGCCGTCAGCCTGCGCGCCAGCCAGGAAGCCACCCTGGCCATGATGGACGCCATCGGGCCGCTGTACCGGGCGCAAAGCATGTGGCTCAGCGGTCCGTTTGCCGGTTATCGCGGCCAGATTGGGCGCAATGCGGCCATTCCCCATGCCCTGGCCAACAACATCACCTTTCAGCCGGGCGACGTGCTGGTCACCGGCGCAAGCTGCCCCATGTGGGGCTACAATTCGGAGCTGGAGCGCACCATGTTTGTCGGCAAGCCCGGCCCGGAGCAACAGCGATTCTTTGAGCATATGAAGGCGGCCCAGGAAGTTGCCTTTGCCGCAATGAAGCCGGGAGTGACGTGCAGCGCAGTGGATACGGCCGTACGCCAGTACTATGAAAAGCACGACCTGATGCCCTACTGGAAGCACCACACCGGCCACGCCATCGGCCTGCGTTACCATGAAGGTCCCTTCCTGGACACGGGCGACCAAACCGTCTTGCAAGAAGGCATGGTTTTCACGGTGGAACCGGGCTTGTACGGGCCGGAGCTGGGCGGCTTCCGCCATTCCGATACCGTCGTCATTACCAATGATGGCATTGAGATGCTAACCTACTATCCGCGCGATTGGCAGAATCTGGTGATTCCAATTTAGGGGGTTGCCAGCCGCAACAATTATGTTAAGATGTGAATCCTATGGCTAAAGATTTATGGCGGCAACGGCCGTTACTCACACTGCCGCAAATCATCATTTTGCTGCTCGTTGGCGCGGCGCTCTTTGTAGCTGTGGACCTGAACCGGCGCGCTCGGGAAGGCCAGTTGGTGGGCGTGGGCGAAGCCGATCTGCAAATGGAGGTGAATGCCGAATCCACGCGCCAGGTAGAGCTGCAAGTAACGCTGGAGTATGTACAAAGTGATGATTACGTCGCTGCCTATGCCCGAGATGAAGGTGGATATCTTTTGCCGGGCGAAAAACGGGTGGTGCCTTTGGTAATTGAAGCCACGCCGCCGGCAACGGCCGTACCCACAGCCACCCCCGATCCTATCCAAAATGCGCGCCCCTGGCAGGCATGGTGGCACTTGCTCACAGATGCCCCTC
Organism: uncultured Anaerolineaceae bacterium; assembly: GCA_937967805.1. Next base: position 4,918 of record CALBTC010000489.1, on the reverse strand, counting down.
AGCCCAGTCGTTAATCACTTTTGGGCGGTTGAATCCTCAATTTTGGCCTTGTACATTGTCAAAAACACTGAATTTCTGGCAAAAACTCCCCCATTTGTACTATAAAAAGCCCCTTCTCCAGTTGGTATCACTTGCTATTCAACTTTACATATGATAACATACGCCTCGTTGAGAGGTTTACATATTGTTAAGATTGTATTGGTATTCATCGGCAAAAACTCTATGCTGCGGCGGCGTTCTCCATCACCAAAATGGTTTCGTATTCACTGACCCAACAATAAGATACCGGTACGACGTGGCAAATGGTTTGAGTCAGCAATTTACTCCAGTGATGACACGCGACCCAGAAAACCCACCAGCCCCTAAACATACGGTTAAAGAAGGGACGATCTTATGAGCCGTCGAACTATCTTAATTCTCGTTTTCATATTCGGCATCGTCATGCTGTCTATTGTAGGTGTCGTTTTTATCTTGCAACAAAACCAACCGGTTGAAGAAACAGTGACAGATGGTGAAGACGGCGCTCCAGCCCCAGATGGTACCGATGGCGCAGAGGCTGTTGAAACAGTTCCCCCGCTAGTTGACGTCGTTGTCTCTTTGCAAACCGTTCCCCGGGGCCATCAAATGACCGCCGATATTCTGGCGCTGGACCAACGGCCGGTGGAAAATGTTGGCAGTAATGTCATTACCAACATTGAAGACGCCCTCAATCTTTATGCCCGAACCGATATTTACCAGGGCGAAACGCTTACCTACGACTCGCTGGTCGATGACATTACTAGAATTGGCCTGGAAACATACGGTCCTAGCTCATTAATCCCGCCGGGCTATGTGGCCCAAGCTGTGCCCATGGACCGGCTTTCGAGCGTAGGTTACGGTATGAGCGAAGGTGATTACGTGGACATTATGGTCACGTTCCTCTTCTATCAGATTGATGAGGAGTTCCAGACCTATCTGCCAAATGACGCGGCCTTTTACTTGGAAGAACAAATTGAAGCCGTAGAAGAAGCCGGAAGTCCTTTAGCATTTGTTTCTCAGCCAATCATTTTCCTGGTTTCACCAATCGGCCGTTTTGAAGAGTTGCCTACCGGGGACCTGGCTCATATTAGCCCAAATGAGGAAGATATTGCTCCGCGGCCTGTACCTGTGACAATGATTATCCAAAATGCGCGCGTCATACAGGTTGGACAGTATCGGCTGCCCGTAGACCCAGCTAATCAAATCCCAACAGCTACACCACCGCCGCTAGAAGAAGGACAGCCAACACCAACGCCACCGCCGGCTTCTACACCAACGCCTACACCAATTCCAGACGATGTTGCCGTTGTGGCTCTTCAACCACAACAGCAATTATTGCTCCGTTATGCCGTTGACGTTAACGCGCAGATATTCTTTGCCCTTCGGGGTGTCAATGATGGCCAGCTTTACAGCGTAGAAAACATGACGTTAGACTTTTTACTTGAGCGGTTTAACGTGGAAGTTCCCCCGAACCTGGGCTATACAGTGGAAACACTGATTCGAGAAGTCACACCAACGCCACCAGCGAATGAAGAACAGGTGCCTGAATAAATAAAGGATTTCTAACGTCTGCACAGAAGACTAAATAAACTAAGGAACACGTTATGCGTCTTAGAACGTTCATTCTCCTGATATTGGTATTAATTCTGGTAGGTGCTTTGGCGCTCGTTTTGCTGGGAAACAGTGGCATTGGTCCCCTTGCTGGCCTCTTCGGTGATGATGGTGACACTACTGCTACCGATGAAACTGATGGAGAGGGCGTGGATGAACCGCTTCAACCTCCCCCCACAGCAACTCCTGGCCTGGAAGATGTTGTCGTAGCCAAAGTCAATATCCCTGTTGGCACCATGCTTCGACCTGAACTTTTAGAGGTCCAGCGATGGCCTCGGACCAATATCGCCTTGCAAGGTGGTTATACTTTTACCGACACGGCGCGACTTATCGGCCGTATTGCCAAAGTAGATATTTCCCGCGGCCAATCCGTTTTAAGCCCTATGCTGGCGCTTAATCCTACCGATATCGCTTCATTTGGGTCTGACTTGGCTTTGTACGTTCCATTTGGCGAAGTTGCTATCGCTTTTCCGGTTGACCGGTTTAATGGTGCGGCGCTGGCAATGCGGCCCGGTGATTCTGTAGACGTGATCATGACCATGCGCGTTGTTGGCATCGATCCTCAGTTTGGCACAATTCTACCTAATCGGATCGAGCGCGTCATCCAATCGGCTTTGCTTGATGGTGAGCCATTCTTGTTTCCACCTGTGACTGAAGGCCGTCTCGAATTCATCCCTGAAATCAATCAGGTAGCTGCCATTGTCCCCAGCACCCTTGGGCTAGAGAGTCAAGACTTCACGCCTGGTCTGCCTATTCCCAAGCGAGTAACGCAGCTTACCATCCAGCAAGCAGAAGTGCTTTATGTAGGTACCTGGTTTGATCCGCTAGAGCTGATAGAGCAACAGCAGTTAGATCAGCCACAACAAGCAGGCGCTCCAGCTGAGGGAGGTGAAGATGGGGGTGAAGTAGTAGGTGACGAGGCAGGGGCAGAGATGGAGGGGTTTGGATTTACCTCTACCACCCTCCCTGGGCGGGTAGAGAGAATACCGGACGTTGTTATCCTTAGTATGTCATCCCAAGATGCTTTGGCCTTTAACTGGGCCATGATTCGCGGTGTAGCCATCGACCTGGCGCTGCGCTCGCCTGGGGATCAAACCGTCTTTGTGACCACAAGCGTCAGTCTGCCACAAATCATTGACCAGGGTGGTCTGGCTATACCGGAACAATCTAACTTTGATTTGCATCCATCAATGGAAGACGTCACATACCCGTCTCTGCCGCCAGGCAATATAAATGATCAGCCGGGACAGTAGCTAACTTTATTCTATGACCAAATCTAAGTCTCTAGCTTTTGGCTGGAGACTTTTTGTTTACTCGGACGCCTGGAGGCTCTTTTGTCAATTGATTTGCCAGCCAATTATGATCCAAATAAATTTGATCGGCCGTCTGTCACAGTAGACGTGGTCATTTTTTCTCTGGTGGATGATGAATTGAAGGTTCTGCTTATCAAGCGCCAGGAAGCGACATATGCCGAGACATGGGCAATTACCGGATCATTTGTGAAGATGGATGAATCTTTGGAGGAAGCGGCCGTTCGCGCTTTGGCCGATGAAACCGGTGTGGAAGATGTCTACACGGAACAGCTTTACACGTTTGGCACGCCGGATCGTGACCCGCGCACCCGCGTCATCACCGTCGCCTATTTTGCCCTGGTGCCGCATGATGCCATTCATCGTCAGGCGGGCAATCATACACACGAAACAGGTTGGTTTTCCATTTTACAGCTCCCCCCACTGGCCTTTGACCATGCCGAAATTGTTGATTATGCTTACACACGCCTGCGCTACAAGCTGGAATATAGTTCCGTTGGCTTTCAGCTGCTTCCTGATGTCTTTACCCTGACTGAATTGCAAACAGCCTACGAAATTATTCTTGGCGAAAAACTGGACAAACGAAACTTTCGCCGCAAAATTTTGTCGGCCGAGATTCTAGAAGAGACTGGAGAAAAACAAAAAGAGGGGGAAGGTCGCCCGGCCATGCTGTACCGGTATCGGGAGGATGCCGTAGCAGAGGTTAAAACGCGCCGCTTATTCCCATAACAGGATTACTCTACCCAGAGTGATTTTGTTAGCTCCACACCCAACACGACATCATCTCGGCCCACCCGCAAGCGCATTGGCCCGTTAAATGGGGCACGCCCCATAATCTCAAAATCAGCACCGGGAACCAGACCCAGCGATTTGAAATATTTGAGCCGTTCAGGGTCGTGTGTGCGTACCCGGCTCACCCTGCCCACGTGCCCCACTCCCAGGTTCATAATGCAAACATCTTTTACTTCGGGCAACTTCCCTTCAGCATCGGGAATAGGCTCGCCGTGGGGGCAGCGACTAGGGTTGTCGGTCATCTCGGCCATGCGTTCGGTGATGGTATCGTTCAGCCCTTTGCCCATATCATCTGCATGTTCGTGAGCTTCATCCCAGGTGAATCCCATCACGTCTACCAGGAATACTTCTAAAATGCGGTGGCGGCGCAGTTCACGCAACGCTTCTTCCCGCCCGCGAGGGGTTAGCTCAATACCCTGATACGGCTTGTGCTTGACATAACCAGCGTTTCTGAGCCGCTTAAGCATCCGAGGCACCGCCGGCGCCGACACATGAAGCCGGTCAGCCAGGCTAGTGGTGCTCACTGTGGGAGAATCTTCTTGCAGCCGGTAAATCTCAGCAAGATATTCTCGCATGGCGACGCTGGGCTGAAAATCGTTGTTTGGCATATGTTGATATTATCTCGATCCGGGTTGTACCGCCAACTTTCTAATTGTGCAAAAAAGCCCTTGCCAATGGGCAAGGGCTAAATAATTGAGGCGACGACCGGATTCGAACCGGTGATAAAGGTTTTGCAGACCTCTGCCTTACCACTTGGCCACGTCGCCAGGAAACAAATCCGGCAGGCTTGCGGCCTGCCGGACGTTAGAGCGGGCAACGAGATTCGAACTCGTGGCCTTCTCCTTGGCAAGGAGACGTTCTACCACTGAACTATGCCCGCAAAAGAATGACTACGCTACAGTTATACCAACGGCCGATTTATTTAGCAAAACTTTGTTCTTGTCGTCTTACCAAACAATCATGAACCACAAAAATTAAAAATATGCCAGGACCCAGGCTCGAACTGGGGACACCTGCATTTTCAGTGCAGTGCTCTACCGACTGAGCTATCCCGGCTGGTAAGGAACCTCATTGGAGGCTGGGAAATTCTATCCAAAGCAGCATTGCCTGTCAAGTCTGGCGGGTTAAAAATCAGGGCGATTCCAAACTCATAAAAAAATAAACAAAAGAACCTCATCTTGTTAAAC